>CAMBUH010000093.1 GCA_945870985.1 Chitinophaga pinensis | reverse complement strand
TCTATATATTATGATTTTATTTAAACAAATCTCTGCATATTTTACCCTAACTTGTTTATAAAATTGAACCATCTATGAATAAAACAGCCATCATAGTGGCAGGGGGTACTGGAGCAAGAATGGGCACGCAACTGCCTAAGCAATTTCTTTTGTTAGCGGGAAAACCGGTATTATGGTACACTTTACAGCGATTTTTGGAAAGTTTTTCTGATTTAGAAATTGTGTTGGTTTTGCCTGAGGCTCATTGGGAATTGGGTAATCAATTATTGGAAGCGTATTTTCCGGGGAAAGCCATTCGCATGGTGGTGGGAGGAAGTACCCGGTTTGAGAGTGTTCGAAATGGTTTGCAAACAATTGAACCCGGTGGTATTGTGTTTGTGCATGATGGGGTAAGATGTTTGTTAAGCGCTTCCTTAATTCAACGTTGTTATCAGCACGCAGTGGAGTATGGCTCTGCAATACCGGCAGTAGTGGCAACGGATAGTATACGGGTGGTTTCGGGATCGGAAAATCAGGTGGCCGACAGGAATCAGATTCGACTGATACAAACACCGCAAACATTTCGTACCGACTTATTGTTGGAGGCCTTCAGCAAAGCAACGCATAACCAATATACCGATGAGGCAACGGTGGTAGAAGCGATGGGCATGCCAGTTTATTTACTGGATGGAGAATATGAGAATATTAAAATTACCCGCCCCACCGATTTGCTATTGGCAGCAGCTATTATTCAGCAATCATCCATCATCGCTTAATCCATCGTAAAGGAATGGGAAGCTGATTGTGATGGAGTTGAAAATAAGTTTCTTTTTGTGCTCCCCAGTTTTGATAGAAAGCTTGAACGCCCGGAAGTGTTGATCCCTCCATATCAAACCACAACGGTTGTTCGCTAAATTCTTTCAGCACCCAGTCGATTAAAAAATAATTCGCCCCGGATTTTCTTCCCTTAGGGGTAGTCAGGTTGAGTAAGTTGTAAATTCTGTGATTATCTATAAGCCCAACCCATCCTGCCTGTAAGCCAGTTTGTTTATCTTTTACCCACCGCACGATACATTGATTCGTTTGCGAAAACATTTTGCAAGCATTTTTAAATTGCTGAATTTCTTGCCTGTTAGGTGCATGCGGATACTTCATTTGCTGATAAAATAAATCCCAAATTTCCTCATTCCATGTGGTTTCTATTTGAAATGTTTCTTTTGCTGCTTGCTGAATATTTCTTTTGGCATCTGCGGAAAAATTTCGATACAGATCGATATATTTTTTATTCAAATCAATTTTTTGGTTGGTTCTCTCAACCAGATTGGGAAGTATTGGAAGCAGCTGCGTATTCGAAATATTTAACTGAAAGTCGCCATACGAAATCCATTTAAACAAAATCTTTGTTGCATTTTCCAGCATGCTTTTGTTTAGTTCACCGGTAAATCCTTGCTGTTGCATAAATGCAGGTACATAAGCATACCGGATTCCCCATTTTTTTCTCCAGGGAATTGGCATAACGGTTTCATATTCCCCAATAATTAGTCCGTGCCAGTTATCGGCCATGGCATTCAAAAAACGGGTTTGCGAGTAGATGAGTCCGTTTTCGTTTTTATCTACACAGGCGTCCCATTTTTTACTGTTTATCTGATGTGCCGGTAAAAGTTGGATGGATGCCTGCATAATTTATTTGCCTTTGCCTGCTACAATTATTTTAAGGGTATGCATCATAATCTTAAAGTCGAGCAGTAAAGATGCATTTTCAATATACATCAAATCGTATTTCATTCTTTCTAGCATATCATCCAGGGTAGACGCATAGCCAAATTGCACCATTCCCCAGGAGGTGAGGCCAGGCTTAACCCGTTGTAAGTATTTATAGTAGGGGGATAATTGGTGCAGTTGATTGATAAATATTTTTCTTTCTGGTCTTGGTCCCACAAAGCTCATTTCGCCTTTTAGGATATTCCAAAGTTGGGGAAATTCATCCAGCCTCCATTTGCGCATGATCCTTCCCCAGTTGGTAATTCGGGGATCATGGTCGAACGAGAGGGCAGGGCCATTGATTTCTGCTTCCTGCACCATACTTCTGAATTTATAAATAGTAAAAGGTTTTCCTTTGTATCCTACTCGTTCTTGTTTATATACCACTCGTCCGGGAGAGGATACGGCTGTTCGGAATGCGATAAACAACATCACTGGGCTAAATAGAACTAGTGAAATGGAAGACAGTAAGAGGTCAATCATTCTTTTTACATGAATTTCTGTGGCTGTAAGTGGGTTGCTTTGCACATCAATAAGTGGTGCCCCTAGTACATTATTTGTTTTTACTGCTCCGGTGATAATGTCTAGCAATTGCGGAACCAATTTGATGTCTACTTCTTTATTTGCGATGCGGGCAACGAGTGACTCAATAAAATTCACGTCTCTTTTTTCAGGCGCCAATATGATTTTCTCTATCTGATATTGATCAATAATAGATTCGATGTTCTCTATATTTCCTAATAGTGGGATGTGGGCTGGCATTAGCGTTGCAGAAAATTCGGGTGAGGTCAGGTATCCGATACTTTTATAACCGAGATAACCATAGTGTTTTTGTAAATCATCAGCCAGTTTTTGAGCGATAGTACCTTGGCCTACAATCAGGGTTTTGAAATTAATATCTCCGTTTGTAAGGGATTTTTTTACTAACCAAAGAACGATATTTCTGCCAAGTAAAATAAATGCAACATGCAGTAAAGCAAAAGTGAGCGAAGTGGAAATGCCAGTAACCCAATGCGGATGTATCAGTATCACCAGAATACAACCGGCGAATGTGTTGGTAAAAGTGATAATCCATTCATTCAAGCGGGATCTTTCTGCCAATGGCTGGTAATAGGCTCCAGTAAAGCCAAGCCAAAGTATCCAGGCAAACGCATATACGAAGGGAAATAGAAAATCTTCGTTTGTAATTGTTAGAAAGTGCCTACTAGCAAGTATACAGTACATACATATCACTACACTGATATAATCGCTGATAATATAGGCGTAGCTATTTTTTTTTGCATTCATTCCCTTACGTCAAAATGGAGGTGTTGTTGATTTTGTCGAGTATGCGGTGACCAACCTCCATGGCCAAGAAACCATCTATTTCACTAACAATGGTGGGCTGCTGATGATTGATGGCGTATACAAATGCTTCCAGCTCTGTTTTCATGGCATTGGTTGCTTCAATGGAAGGGGTAGCAATTGCAATAGTTTTTTTGCCCTGTTGGGTTTCTATATCGAATGAAAAAACATGTTGGTCGTCGGGTTGTTTTAGTTTTATAATTTCTGTTTTCTTTTCCAGAAAATCAACTCCTATATAAGCATCTTTTTGAAACAGGCGCATTTTGCGCATTTTTTTCATGCTGATGCGGCTGCTGGTAAGGTTGGCTACGCATCCATTGTTAAATTCAATCCGAACATTGGCAATATCGGGCGTGTCTGTAATAACAGCTACTCCGCTGGCTGAGATATTTTTTACGTCGCTTTTTACCAAACTGAGTATAATGTCAATATCATGAATCATCAAGTCCATGATTACACTTACTTCGGTTCCTCTGGGATTAAATTGAGCCAGCCGATGAACTTCTATAAACATGGGGTTGAGCGGTAATTTTTTGATGGCCAGATAGGCGGGATTGAATCTTTCAATATGGCCTACCTGCAATTTTACCCCAGCTTCTTTTACAATATTTACAATATCGCGTCCTTCTTTTACGGTAGCTGCCAGGGGCTTTTCAACAAATACATGTTTGCCTTTGCGGATGGCATTCATGCAAACACCATAGTGCTGATCGGTTGGGGTAACTACATCTACTATGTCGCAGGCGTCTATTAGTTTATCGGCATCTGTAAATCGCTTAATTCCGTATTCTTCTACTACCTGTTTGGCTGTTTCCGTATGTGGATCAAAAAATCCTACCAGCTTAACACCAGCTATTTCTTTCCAGTTATTGAGGTGAAATTTTCCTAGGTGACCAACGCCAAAAACACCGACTTTAAGCATACAAGCAATTTGTTTATGAGGGTATAAAGATAATTATTCCCCTGCCTTTCGGGAGGGTATTAAAAAGATGTGGATATTATATCCTTTCCCCTAGTTTTCCCAGGCTTCCAGGGGCAACTGGGTAAGCAGGGGCCCGTTGCAGATGGTTGCTTCAAAAGATTGGGTATGGCTAAGTTCGTACCTGAAATAAAATTGAAGGGTATGAAGGGTATTTTCGAGGGTTTGCCGGGTATTTGCCGGTAATTGTGCATTGGCATTTAATTGTTTTCGGGCTTCTACACCCATGGTAAGCCATTGCCAGGCAATTACAATACAGCTGCTCATTTCCATAAACACCGTTGCATCCGAAAGGAATTCATCCAGCTTGCCCGTAACCAATTTGGGTAGCAGAAACTCCAATACCCTTTGCATACGGTGTAATTCATTTTCTAGTTGCAGCGACAGCACACTTAGCGAAGGGTGTTCAGCGGCTTCTGCGATGGTTTTTTGTATGGCATGCATCAATACTTTTATTGCTTTGCCATCTTGCATAAGCACTTTTCGGCCCAATAAATCCAGCGACTGAATGCCGGTAGTGCCTTCATAGAGCGACATGATTCGGATATCTCGGTAGAGTTGTTGAATGGGGAAATCTGTGGTAAAGCCATATCCTCCCAGAATTTGCAAGCCCTGCGATACCGAGCGAATTCCTTGTTCGGAGGCATAGGTTTTCATGATGGGGGTTAAAATCTCCAGTAACAAAAAGTGGTTTTCTTTTTCGGTACCTTCTGTTACCTCACACAGGTCGTAGAGTTTTGTGCAGGCTATTCCCAGTGACAGCGACCCTTCCACAATTGATTTTTGGGTAAGCAGCATCCGTTGCACATCGGCGTGATGAATAATGTGTATGGGTGCTTGCAAAGGATTTTTTTCACCCGCTCTGCGGCCTTGTGGTCTTTCTTTGGCATATTGCAAACTATATTGATAGGCGGCCATTGCAACTCCAGCAGCGCACAAGCCCACGCTGATACGGGCTCCATTCATCATCTGAAACATATAAGCCAATCCCTTATGCGGCTCGCCTACTAAATAGCCTCTGCAGTTGTTATGATCTCCAAAACTCAGGTGCGTGGTGGCGTACCCTCTTTGTCCCATTTTTTGAAAATCACCCGCACAATAAACATCATTATATTCCAGTGAACCATCTTCTGTTGGTCGGTGCGCAGGTATAATAAAAAGTGAAATGCCTTTGGTACCGGGAGGAGCATCTTTTATGCGTGCCAATGTAAGATGTACAAAATTTTCAGCAGCTTCGTGTTTGCCGCCCGAGATAAATATTTTTTGGCCTTTGATTAAATAATATCCATCCTCTGTGGGCGTGGCGGTTGTAATAATATCGCTGAGCGAACTGCCCGCCTGCGGCTCGGTGAGCGCCATAGTACCCTGCCAGCGACCTTCGAATATCGGAGGTACATAGGTTTTCTTTTGTTGCTCATTTCCAAAACTGGTAATCAGTCCGGCTGCTCCACCAGATAAACCCAAGTATCCCTGTACACTGTTGTTGGCAGCCTGAAATAGAAAATGTCCGGTGCTGAAAATCATTTCAGGCAATTGAAGTCCACCCTGCTCAAAGGAAGCATTGCCGCCTATCCAACCCTGTTCTGCGGCTATCGCAAATATTTTTTTTATTTGGGGATGGGTAATCACATTGCCATTGCTATCATACCGTGCGGGTGTTTCATCCATTGCCTTGCAGTAGGGAAACATTTCTTGTTCGGCAAAAAGTCCTGCCGATTCTATCATCATCCAGGCTTGTTCCTCATCCAGGTGTTGGTATCGTGGATATTGAAACAGGGTTTTCAGTTGATGAACATCCAGTAACAAAAACTTCAGTAAATTTTTATTGGCAAAAGCTTGCATAGAAAAAGTTTTTCAATCAAATGATTCTTTAACAAAGATAAGGCTTACCAGTTCGGCAACGCAGGCTGGTTTTTCGGACTGGTCGCTTTCTATGGTGCATGAAATGTATAGTTGTATACCTCCATTTTTGCCCGGTTCTGCATGGGTAAGGATAGCCGACAGTCGAATTTTACTTTCTGCTGGTACAGGGGTAATAAAGCGGACTTTGTTGAGGCCATAGTTAAACATGTTTTCAATATGCCTTAGGTCGATCAGTTCGTATAGCAGGTGGCTGGCGAGGGAAAGGGTAAAAAATCCATGAGCCAGTATTTTGCCTCCAGGTAATTCATTTTTTGCTCTTTCGGTATCTACATGAATCCACTGTTGATCGCCGGTTAAGGCAGCGAATTGTTGAATCATTTCGGGTTTTATGGTAACCCATTTTCCTGGTCCTAATTTTTTGCCGATAAGTTCCGAAATATCCTGTTGATTTCTGATACTTGGAATGGCTGTTTGGGTAGGAGGGTGAGAAGGGGCAATTGCCGCCTGTGTGGGTGTAATGGGTGGTTTAGATAGTTTATCTGGAAAAGGTGTGATGATTGCTTTTCCAATCACAGAGCGGGAACTGATATCCAGCAGGGCTTGTGGCGCTTCTTCCAGTGTATATTGTTTATGAATGTGCGGTGATATTTTGCCGGATAAAAGCCATTGCACAATTTGTTGGGTGTTTTTGAAGTGTTCTGTGGGCTCTTGTTGCATAAAACTTCCCCAGAAAACTCCACAGATAGAGAAGCCTTTTAGTAAGGGAAGGTTTAGTGGAATTTGGGGGATGTCTCCCGCCGCAAAACCCACTACTAAGTATCTTCCATTCCAGGCCATTTGCCTGGCTGCTATAGGGGTAATACTTCCACCAACGGGGTCGAATATAACATCTACTTTTCCTTTGGGTGTGCAAGATTTTAGGGCTTCTGATAAATCTTCTTTCGAATAATCAATTCCGTGGTCTGCTCCTTTCTGTTTACATATGGTAAGTTTTTCAACATTACCGGCCGCTGCTATTACCGTTGCTCCCATTAGTTTTCCTAATTCAACGGCAGCCAAACCCACTCCGCCGGCTGCGCCTAAAACCAGTAAAGTTTGTTTTGGTTGTAGGCGGGCAATATTTTTAAGAGCATACAAGGCGGTGCCATATTGGTAAGAAGCAGCGGCTGCTGTTACAAAATCTAGGGAATCGGGTATAGGCATCACTTGTAAGCTATTCACCAACACTTCTTCTGCAAATCCACCCCAGCCAGATAAAGCCAGTACTCGTTGCCCGGGTTTTAGATTTTTTACTTCATCGCCAACACTTTGTATAATACCTGCCACTTCACCTCCTGGTGAAAAGGGTAAAGCTGGTTTAAACTGGTATAAATTTTGAATCATGAGTAAGTCCGGAAAATTCACTCCACAGGCCTGTACCTGAATTACCACTTCATTTGGCGAAGGAATGAGCGTAGGAAGGTTTTGCAGGGTAAGTTGATCGGGTGTTCCGTAGTTGGTACAGAGGATGGCTTTCATAAAGTAAGTAATTGAAATGGCAAAGGAGCATTGAATATGCGGGTATTATGAAAATACAATCTTTCTTTGATAATTTTCGTGCTAATTTGCTTTCAAAACAGGTAGCCATTTTACATGGATTTGCGTGAGATAATATTTTGGACAGCGATTGGTATAGTAGTGTACACATATGCTATCTATCCTTGTATACTTTGGTGCTGGTGTTTGCTGGCCCCCAAGCAAAAAAAACGTTCAGAAACAGCGATAGAAAATTTGCCAAGGATTACATTATTAGTGGCTGCTTATAATGAAGCTGATTGTTTAGCAGCAAAAATTCAGAATACTTTACAGATAGATTATCCCGAATCGCTATTGGAGATTTGGATAGTAACAGATGGATCTAATGATAACAGTCCGCTGATTGTTCGTGAGTTTCCACGGGTGCAACTTTTTCATCAGCCAGAGCGTAAGGGAAAAATACAAGCTATTCAGCGAGTAATAGGGTCTGTTCAAACGGAACTGGTGGTATTTTCGGATGCCAACGCCCTATTAAACAGGGGTTGTTTACGTGCGATTGCAGTGGCATTCACTGATCCTTTGGTAGGTGCCGTAGCCGGAGAGAAGCGGGTGGTAGATGCGCAGGATGCGGCAACAGGTGAATCTATGTATTGGATGTATGAATCGTTGGTAAAAAAGTGGGAAGGGAGGGTGTATTCGGTTACGGGTTCTGCGGGAGAAATTTTTGCTATCAAAAAAAGTTTATTTCGAGAAGTGCCGTCAAACACTTTGTCGGATGATTTAGCCATTAGTTGGCAGATAATCGCACAAGGCTATCGGATGGAATATGCCGCGGGTGCTTATAGTTTGGAGCTTGAGCTTGTTAACATTCGGCAATCTTTTACAAGAAGGATTCGAGTTGCAGCCGGATCGGTGCAGGCGGTGCTCCGAATTTTTTCGGGTAATGGCTATACCTGGAAACCTGTTTTTTGGTGGGAGGTTTTTAGCCATCGAATACTACGAACCCTGGTTGTACCTTATTTGCTGCTGCTGATTGGCTGCTTGAATGTATGGTTACTGCATGCGGGAGTTGTTTATGGGGTATTACTGGCGATACAAGTATATGGTTATTTGGCCACCTGCTTGTATTGGCTACAATCGTTTTCTAGAAAACAACTGGTTTGGATTAGCTTGCCTGCTTTCTTTATTTTGGTGCACTTTGCAATGATTCGGGGTGCTTTGTCGTTATGGTTGGGTAAACAAACTGTGTTATGGGAAACCTATCCCCGAAAGATGGGGAAGGGTGTTTGATGAGGGAAAAAATGACTGATTTGGCAGATTTTGCCTATTTTACAGTTGGAAATTGCGTGAATCTGCGGTAAAGTGTATAATTTTTTTAATTTATTTTTTGAATTCTTTGTACAAAACTTTTCAAAAATTTGAACCATCCTTTTAGCTGATATGTTAACAGAGCAAGAAATAGATGATAGGCCAATGATTAATAAAGTTTTATGTGTGGATGATGATTCGCTG
>CAMBUH010000092.1 GCA_945870985.1 Chitinophaga pinensis | reverse complement strand
GTTTTGGAATCCGATAAAGTCTAGGTCGCATTTCATAGCTTCCTGAAATCGCCAACTTCTGTTAAACAAGTGAAATTTCTCTATCACCGGAAACCCATCCATCATCGGAAACCCCATACCCAATGCCGGCTCGAGAAAGAATCTATTTAATAATAAATCAGCCTTATCCGCTGCATACAAATCGGCAGGCTGGTTGCGATGCGCCTGTGTTTCACTAAACGAGAAACTGCTGCCAATAATAGCATTTGAATCAATTTGGCGGATTATGCGAGAAGCTTCCGCAGTGCAAAGGGCCGTATGGTGGGCAGCTAAATAAAATGACTGCACACTCATTTTACCCGGAGCATGAAAACCCGTCATATAACCCAAGGAAGTAAAAGCAAAGGGCTCGTTGATGATGATCCAATGTTGTACTTTAGGCGAAAATTCCTGCACACATAATTTTACATACCGAGTAAACCATTTTATAATGTGATGATTGGCCCATCCCCCTTCTTTCTGTAAAGCCTGTGGCAAATCCCAATGAAATAAAGTTACTACGGGTGTTAGTCCTAGTAAAAGACATTCATCAATTACAGCATGGTAAAACTTTAGGCCGGCCTGATTTATTTTTCCGGTTCCTGCAGGTAAAATTCTACTCCATGAAATTGAAAATCGAAAAGCAGAAAACCCCAGCGCTTTTGCCAGCAGTAGGTCGTCTTTATAGCGATGATAAAAATCACTGGCTACCGTTGGTTTGGCACCACCCCGAATGGCCGCAACCCTACGGGAAAAAACATCCCATACCGATAGGCCTCTTCCATCCTCCAGAGCTGCTCCTTCATTCTGCGGTGCAGAAATGCCTGCGCCCCATAAAAAATCCGATCCAAAATCTTTGGCAGTAATCATACAATTCAATAAAAAGGGTAACGTAGAAAGGGAGTAAATCGTATATATAACCGTTTTCTTTACAATTTAATAAAGTAAAGTTCACGGTAGGTTAACACGCCCATAAAATTAAGGTAACAATCCAGTTGCACCTTTGGTAAACCCCTATTATGAGTAGAAGAAGTGTTGAAATGGTAGTTATCAGCGACGTGCATCTGGGCACATTTGGCTGCCACGCAACTGAACTTGTTCAATATCTACGCAGCATCCAGCCCGAAACTTTAGTACTCAATGGTGACATCGTAGATATCTGGCAATTTAATAAGCGCTATTTCCCACAATCCCACATGCAGGTGATAAAAGAAATTTTCAGCCTGCTAAGTTTGGGTACAAAAGTAGTATACATCACCGGCAACCATGATGAAATCATGCGCAAGTATAGCGATTTAACAATTGGTCAATTGCAACTTACCGACAAATGGGTATTAGATCTAAATGGCAAAAAAACTTGGATTTTCCATGGAGACGTATTCGATCGAACTACCAAGGGCTCTGCAAAAATAATTGCGAAACTGGGCGGATATGGCTATGACCTATTGATTTTAATTAATCGCTCTATAAATCATTTTCTCCAACTGATAGGAAGGGAGAAAATGAGTTTGAGTAAACAGGTAAAAAACGGTGTAAAAAAAGCGGTATCCTGGATTGGCAATTTTGAGCAAACAGCTGCTGAATTAGCGATTGAAAACGGATATGATTATGTGATTTGTGGACATATCCATCAACCTCAGCACCGAATTGTTAAAACAGAGAAAGGTTCGGTGGTTTATTTGAATAGTGGCGACTGGATAGAAAACCTTACTGCATTGGAATACGATCATAGCACATGGACTATCTATCAGTATGATGAACAAAACGAAAAAGCTAGCAAGCAGTTAAAGCATGAAGTTCCTTCTCGTAAACCATTATCCATCGAAGATTTGCTAGCGGAACAATTGATTTTGAATGCTTCTTCCTTAAAATAATTAGTATGAAAATTTTATACGCTGTACAGGCCACTGGAAATGGACATATAGCAAGGGCGAAAGAAATACTTCCTTACCTGAAAAAATATGGCGAAGTGGATGTTTTTTTAAGTGGAAGCAACTGCCACCTTCCGGTAGACTTGCCCATCCGTTTTCGCAGTAAGGGATTGAGTTTGTTTTATTCGCCTATGGGGAAACTAGATTATTGGAAAATTGCCAAAGAACTGCAAATAGGCAAAGCCATCCAAGAAGCCAGGAGTTTACCGGTAAACAACTATGACTTGGTAATTAATGATTTTGAAAGTATCACTTCCTTAGCTTGTAAAATCAGAGGAAAAGCGAGTATTGGTTTTGGACATCAGGCAAGTTTTCAGAGTGCACTAACTCCCCGTCCCGAAAAAAAAGACAGGTTTGGTGAATTGATTTTACGGTACTATGGATGGGCAGAGCAATATGTGGGTCTGCACTTCGATTCATATGACACTGATATCTATAATCCCATTATCAAGGAACAGGTATTACAAGCAAATCCGGTTGATAAAGGACATATAACCGTATACTTGCCGCATTATGGGTTGCAGGAAATACAGATAGAATTGAAAAAAATGGATGGTATTCGTTTCGAAATTTTTTCACCCCATGCAAAATCTCCCTTTACAGAAGGAAATTGTTTTTACTATCCGGTAAACAATGCAGCTTTTACTTCCAGCATGATTGAAAGCAGGGGCGTTATTACCGGAGCAGGTTTTGAAACACCTGCAGAAACGCTTTATTTGGGGAAAAAGTTACTGGCGCTTCCTATTAGAGGACAGTATGAACAACTTTGCAATGCAGCAGCATTAACAAAAAGAAATATACCTGTGTTACATAAAATGGATCATACTTTCCACGCGCATGTATCCAACTGGCTAGCTGCGCCCAATCCGCAACCCCTTACCCTTACTCATTCAACCGACCAGCTGATTCGGTTGGTGATAGAAAAGGGAATATCGCAGGCTTGCGAAACATTCAATCCCTCAATGTCTGCTTTCGCTACTGAGTTTTAAATTTTAATGGACCGAAATGTAAAGATTGTTCCCTCGCAGTCTAACACTTGCATTTTAATAAGGAAACCCTACCTTTCTTCTTTCTAAAACTGCCCTATGAAGCAACTCTTATTTTTATGCATGGTTGTGATTACTGCTATCCGGCCAATATCCGCTCAAACCCTTCAGGAACTGAATGCCAAAAGAATGGGGTTACCCAACGGATGGAATCTTACTCCGGTAGGAAGCAGCCTGCCATTGGGTGACTTACCACTTAACTTGGCAGTTGCCCATTCGAAAAAATATATGGCGGTTACAAATAACGGACAAAGCACCCAAACCTTGCAATTAATTGATATAAAAAATAAAAAGGTATTACATAGCGTAGAAATTGCCAAAGCCTGGCTGGGATTGTGTTTCAGCAAAAATGACGACTACCTGTATGTTTCTGGAGGGAATGACAATCGGATTATTCGGTATTCAGTTAAAGAAAATAAACTGGTTTATTCTGATAGTATTGTAATTGGTAAGTCATGGCCCGAAAGAATATCCATAGCTGGTATAGACATCGACCATCGAACTAATACTTTATATGTTGTTACCAAAGAAAATAACTCGCTCTACCTAATAGATTTGTCTACCAAAAAAATACTGAAAAAAGTAGCTTTACCTGCCGAAGCTTATACGGTTGTGGTATCTCACCAGAAACAAGAAGCATACATCAGCTCCTGGGGAAGCGCGGCGGTTATTGTATTCAATACAGCTTCGCAAAGTGTAACCCATCAGATTAAGGTTGGCAGCAATCCCAACGATATTACTTTGTTGCCTAATGGCAATATATTATACGTGGCAAATGCTAATGACAACAGTGTATCGGTAATAGATTTGAAAAAATATTCCGTAATAGAAACATTGAATACGGCGTTATATCCGGATGCTCCCGGAGGCTCAACTACCAATAGTGTTGCCCTGAGTTCTGATGCCAAAACTCTGTTTATCGCGAATGCTGATAACAATTGTTTATCGGTATATGATGTTAGTGTGCCGGGCAGCAGTATTTCAAAAGGCTTTATCCCTACCGGATGGTATCCAACCTGTGTTCGGGTGGTAGGTAAAGAATTATTTGTAGCAAACGGAAAAGGATTTACATCCCTGGCGAATCCTTACGGTCCTAATCCGGTAGATAAAAAGATTCAACTATCTTTTCAAAAAGGCGATACCACCCAACCTAAGGAAGTGCAATATATTGGAGGTTTATTTAAGGGAACGTTGAGTATCATTCCTATTCCTCAAGCCAATCAATTAAAAATATTTACCCAGGCAGTTTACCGGAATACCCCTTACAATAAAACCAAGGATACCTTGGCTTCTGGAGAAGCGGGAAATCCAATACCTATGAAACTGGGCAACCCCTCCCCCATTCAATATGTTTTTTATATTGTAAAAGAAAATCGAACCTATGATCAGGTATTGGGAGATATGCCCGAAGGAAATGGCGATACCAGCCTCTGCCTGTTTGGCGAAAAAGTTACTCCTAACCTGCATGCCCTTGCACGAGAATTTGTGTTGTTGGATAATTTTTACGTGGATGGCGAAGTAAGTGCCGATGGACATAACTGGAGTTTTGGCGCGTATGCAACCGACTACCTAGAAAAAACATGGGTAACCAGTTATGGGGGTAGAGGGGGCGACTATGATGCCGAAGGGAACCGGGCAATTGCAAACAACAAAAAAGGATTTATCTGGGATTATTGTAAACGGGCAGGGATAAGTTATCGAACCTATGGCGAATTTGCCGATGATTACAAACCCAACATTCCAGCTCTCAAAGATCATTTTTGTCCCTATTTTACCAGTTGGGATCAAAGCGTTCGGGATACAACCCGTGTAGGACAATGGAAACGAGATTTCGATTCACTATTGGCGATAAATGCTGTACCTAGATTAAGTACCCTACGAATTATAAATGATCACACAGAAGGACTGAGTAAGGGTAGACCAACTCCTTTTGCGCATGTGGCTGATAATGATTTAGCTATCGGCATGTTTGTAGAGCACCTGAGTAAAAGTAGTATATGGAATAACTGTGCCATCTTTATTTTGGAGGATGATGCACAGGATGGTCCCGACCATGTGGATGCGCACCGAAGTACTGCCTATGTTGCTGGTGGATTGGTAAAAAGACATTTTATCGATCATACCATGTACACCACCTCTTCTATGCTGCGCACCATTGAACTGATTCTGGGATTAGAACCCATGAGCCAATACGATGCAGCTGCAGAACCTATGTGGCGCTGTTTTACCTCCACAGCCAACCCAACCCCCTTTATTCAAAAACCCTTGCAGGTAAATATCAATGAAATAAATTCGGTAGAAAATGTTTGGCAACAAATGAGTGAAAAATTCGATTTTACCAAAGAAGACCGGGTACCCGACCGACTATTCACCGAAGTGATTTGGAAAGCAGTTAAGGGGGCATCCTCTATAGTGCCTGCGCCAAGAAGAGCAGCCTTCTTTACCCCTTTTGAGAAAAAGGATACAGATGATAAATAGTAAGAATTAATGTGTTAATTGACGGGCAGAAATTCGGTAAATAAATACCCGCGCCAGTCTTATCATGTCCCACTCTTTGGGATCATCAATATAAAGGGGATTGATGGAATTAAGTTGCCGTAGCAGGGAATTGGATAATTTATCCCATCCAGATTCATCCGAAACATTACTTACTTTTTGATAGGTAACTTCTAATAAATTAGCGAGCTCTTGCTCGGAATGTGCGTGACGCATTTGTTGTAAAAGGGAATCTTCGTATAGAACGGCAGGGGCGTTCATAGCATTTAATTTGTGGCAAGTTAGCTGTTTATGCTTCAATCCAAAAATTATTTTTTCGCTTAACAAAATCCCCTTTACGTATTGTGCATTATTTGTTGGTTTAGTTTCCATTTGCAAAAAATATCTGGCTTATATTTAATATATATACTGTAAAATACCATTGCATTATAATTTATTGTAATTTAAATTTGAGTTATGTTACGGATACTGCTTTTCAGCTATTTTCTTCTAATTATTTCCGGTATTGGTGCACAAAAAAGTTCGCCTTACCCCTTTCAGGAAATGAAATTCCGTTTTGTAGGCCCCGATGGAAACCGTGCCATTGCCGTGGCCGGAGAAGCAGGTAACCCGATGGTTTCGTATGTGGGTGCTGCATCCGGAGGAATATTTAAAACTACCGATGGCGGTTATAACTGGAAACCCATATTTGATGAAATGGACAATTCTGCCATAGGTGCATTAGCGGTATCCCTTTCTAATCCCCGTCATGTTTGGGCCGGCACCGGTGAAACCTTTATCATTCGGCCTGCACATCCCAATGGCAATGGCGTATATAAATCTACCGACGGCGGCACTACCTGGCAGAATATGGGATTGAAAGAAACTATCCGCATAAGTAGAGTAATCATTCACCCATCAGACACCAACACCGTATATGTTGCCGCACTCGGCAGCACCCATGCGCCCCAATCAGAGAAAGGCGTATTTAAAACATCCGATGGCGGTAAAACCTGGAATAAAATTTTATTTATTGATGCATTAACTGGGTGCAGTGATTTATCCATCAACCCAAAGCAACCCGATCAACTGGTGGCGGCTATGTGGCAGGTATCCATGACAACCGGTTTACTAAATAGCGGCGGACCAGGAAGTGGATTTTACAAAACCCAGGATGGTGGCAAAACCTGGCAACCCATGCGCAATGGTTTACCGGGTGGAAAAGATCATCCCACTGGAAAAACTTCCATCGATTATGCAGCTTCCAATCCCAGCACCCTCTATGCATTGGCAGAAGATACCATTCCGGCATTATACAAATCAACTGATGGAGGTGAAAGTTGGAAAGTTTTATTGCAAAAAAATTCCCTGGCACAACGCGGACCTTACTATACTCGGGTTCGTGTTTCTTCACAGGATGAAAATAAATTGTACACCATCAGTGTTACCATTATGGAATCGAAAGATGGTGGCAAAACATTTAATGGCAATGGAACCTACGAACCCGGAGGCGATAACCACGATATCTGGTTCGACCCTTCTAATGCGCAGCGAATTATGGTGGCCCACGATGGCTGTATGAACATGAGTTTTAATGGAGGCAAAACCTGGAAAAATATTAATCTGCCCATTGCACAGATGTATCATGTGTCGGCAGACAATGCCATTCCCTATCATATTATGGGAAACCGGCAAGATGGCTATTCCTATCATACTGCTGCCATCAGTCGCCAAGGCAGTATACCTATCGGCAGCTGGAAATCCGTGGGCGGTTGTGAGAGTGGCTTTGCCCAGGCCGATCCTTTTAATCCGAATATTATCTGGTCGGGATGTTATGATGGGGGATTGGATGTAACCAATTTAACCACCGGCTTATCCCATGATGTGCGTGTTTGGCCCGTTACAGGATATGGATGGGCGCCTGCTGATGTTCCTTATCGTTGGCATTGGAATTTTCCGATGACCCTCTCACGCCACCAGCCGGGCGTAGTATATGTGGGTAGTCAGTTTGTGCATAAAACCAGCAATGCCGGTATGTTGTGGACTACCATCAGTGGCGACCTTACTACCAATAGCAAAAGCCGGCAGCAAAATTCGGGGGGTATTGCGAATGATAACCTGATGACGTTTGATGGCTCCACTTTATTTGCTATTGCAGAGTCGCCAGTAAAGAAAGGTGTTTTATGGACGGGGAGTAATGATGGACAGATTTACGTTACTCAAAATGAAGGACAAACCTGGACGCTGGTAAGTAAAAACATTCCTGCGCTGGCACCCTGGGGAACGGTGAGCAATATTTGTGCTTCAGCATTTGGGGAGGGTACTGCCTATGTAAGTATCCACTATCAAATGGAAGGAAATAATGATCCCTTTATTTTTAAAACCACCAACTATGGTAAAACCTGGCAATCCGTTACCGGTAATATACCTCGCTCTAACTCCGGATTTGTACATTTTGTAAAAGAGGATCCTGCGCAACCAGGATTACTATTTGCCGGCACCGACAATGGATTGTATGTAAGTGGCAATGATGGAAAAGAATGGATTCAATTGAAACGCAATTTGCCGCCTGCACCTGTTTACCATATCGATATTCAACCACAGTTTAGAGATTTGATTGTGGCGACCTATGGAAGGGGTATTTATATTTTGGATGATATAACGGCAATTCGGGAATGGAGTAAATCGAAAAATACATCGGCTGTACAATTATACCCACTCAGAACTGCTTTTCGATTTAATCAGCAGAACAGAAATCATGATGGCGGAGATGGGGTACAGGGTGGGCAGAACCCCGAAGACCAAGCAGTAGCCCAATATTTTTTACCCGATACGCTTGCTAAAGCACCTAAGCTTTATTTAACCAATGAAAAAGCAGATACCATTGCAACCCTTACGGGCACCAACCTGAAGGGCATTAATCGAGTATGGTTTTCGCTATCGCATGAATCTGTAAAAGCTCCCATATTAAAAACCATTCCGCGTGGCAAACCCTTTATAACGCTGGATGAAAACGGCACCCGCTTACCCTATATCAATGATTTAGATATGGCACCGGGTTTAGAAGGACTTCGCCTACCCCCCGGAAAATATCAGTTGGTTTTGCAAGCAGACAATCTTCGGCTGCAGCAGCCAGTTGTATTGCTAAAAGATCCCGAATCAAAAGCTACTGCGGCAGAAATTCAAGCGCAATATACTTGGGGACAAGCCCTTTTTTCGGCGATACGGCGAACCCATGCCTTAATAGAAAAAATGGAAACAGAAAGAGCCGCTTTACTAAAAAACAATACACCCGCTTCCCTGAAAAGAGAAGAAGCCATTTATAGGCTAGAAGCAAAACTAATAGATGTACATCAAACCGGCGCCCGCTGGGATAGTTTCCGCAACCCGAGTCAACTTTTCGAACACTTACTGGGATTATCCAAAGAAGCGCTATTAATGAGTGCCGACTACCCCCCTACCGCACAACAGAAAAAAGTATTGGAACAATTACAACAACAACTGAAAGCAATAGAATCTAGCTATCAAAAAATATAATTACCATTAACTTTACCTAT
>CAMBUH010000091.1 GCA_945870985.1 Chitinophaga pinensis | reverse complement strand
ATTTTTTGCAGCAACCCTTTTTTGATGAACACCAACAAAGGATTGCTACCCCGCCAGAAAAAATTATTGATCAATTTCAACAGATCACCGGTATTCAAGAACGCCGCTATGCCAGTGATAATCTCACCACCTCCCAACTCGGGGCCCTGGCAGCCCAACGCGCAATCGACAACGCTGGCATCGACCCCGAAACCATCGACCAGCTGATTTTTGCCCATAACTTTGGTGATGTGCCTACCGGATCTAGTCAGTCGGACCTTGTACCAGCCCTAGCAGCCCGCGCAAAAAAAATACTGGGTATTAAAAACCCCGCCTGCGTGGCCTATGATATTATTTTTGGTTGCCCCGGTTGGATACAAGGCGTTTTGCAAGCCGATGCCTATATCCGCGCAGGCATAGCCAACAAATGTTTGGTAATAGGTGCCGAAACCCTTAGCCGCGTTATCGACCCCTTCGACAGAGACAGTATGATTTTTAGTGATGGTGCCGGAGCTGCTATCATTGAGGGAAAACCTTACCAGGAAGGAGGCAGCGGCATCCTATCCTCCAGCGCACAAAGCGACTGCGCCGATGAAACCTTTTATATATCCTATGGTTGCTCCTATAACCCCCATCAACCCGCCGACACCCACTACATTAAAATGAGGGGAAGAAAAGTGTACGAATATGCCATCAAGCACGTGCCCCTGGCTATGCAGGATTGCATCCAAAAAGCCGGCATCGCCTTAACCGATGTAAAGAAATTTTTTCTGCACCAGGCAAATGAAAAAATGGATGAGGGCTTTATTAAAGCTCTCTATAAATTATACGGAGAAAACACCATCCCCCCGCACATCATGCCCATGAGCATTCACCAACTCGGCAACAGCTCCGTAGCCACCATCCCCACCCTATACGACCAGGTACTAAACGGAGCCATGCCCGAACACCAACTACATCCCGGCGATATTGTGGTTTTCGCCTCTGTGGGTGCGGGGATGAATATTAATGCGTTTTGTTATAGAGTGTGAAAACCAGTGTGAGTGTGGGTTTGAGTGTGATTTTTTCTCGCGTAGTGGGCCTGGGCGTACTAGACGGGGAAGAGATCAATTAATTACATAATATATAAAATATTTCCAAAAAACAGAAATACTTTATATTTTTGCAATTATTCTATATGGTAATAATTGCTAAAAAAATACTGCGGGAATTTGTACTTAGGCATCCGGATTGTGAGGGAGCCATTGAAAAATGGTACGACCTTACAAAAGCAGCTGACTGGAAAAGTTTTACTGAAATGAAAAGTATATTTAATAGTGTAGATGCTGTAGGAAATGACCGCTATGTTTTTAATATTAAGGGTAATCAGTATCGTTTAATTGCGCTAATAATATTCAAAGTACGCACCGTATTTATTTTATTCATTGATACCCATAGCGAATATGATAAATTGAATGCTTGTAATGTCCCTTACAAAAAATAAAATCATGACACACAAAATCCGTTCTAAAAAAGAGTACCACGAAACAATGGTACTTATTTATACCCTGATGAATAAGGGAGAAAAAGCATTATCCAAAAGCGAGGCTAAGCAGCTATCAGCATTGGTTATAAAAGCAGAAAAATATGAAGATGAGGAATTGGACCTGCAACCGCAAAAACCACCCAAATCTATTCCCGAATTGATTACCTATAAAATGTTTGAAAGAAAAATGAACCAGTCTTCCCTCGCTAATACACTTGGAATGAGCCAATCGAAAGTTTCAGACATTTTACATGGTAAACGAAAAGCTGATATCGCATTTTTAAAAGGGGTACATAAACTCTTCCAACTAGATGCTGAATTTCTTTTGAAATATGCATGATTGTATTCAACTGAAGAATACTTTGATCTTTGGTGAAAACAATTTATACAAATCGCAGACTATTTTTAAAACTTAACACTCCAATATAGATTAGCAGTAATTTTTTCTGAACCCCATGCGGATAAAGTATAAAAAAATTAAAATGTTGCACACCTGCCGCGTAAAACCAGTGTGAGTGTGGGTTTAAGTGTGGGGATATTTTACTGGGTGAGATATTATGCTGCAAATTTTTCTCGCGTAGTGCGCTCTGGCGTACTGCGCTGTTTGGAATGATTTTTCCAATTTAAAATGTTGCACACCTACCGCGCAGTCCCTCTCTATCGTTCGGAGACTACACGGGGAACATCTATAGAATTCCTGGCGTACTGCGCGATTTGGAATGATTCTTTTCAATTTAAAATGTTGCAAACCTGCCGTTCAGTCCCTCTCCGCCTGGGCGGATCGGAGACTAAACGGGGAACATCTATAAATCACACTAACGAAATTTCATATACTGCTAACCTGCCGCGCAGTGCGCCTGGGCGTACTACACGGGGAACAAAAACCAGTGTGAGTGTGGGTTTGAGTGTGGGGATATTTTACTATGTTCCTCGCTTTGTGCGCCCCAGGCGTACTACGCGAGAACCACCTATAAATCACACTCAATCCCACGCCCACTCTGTTCTCAGTATCCGCGTACATTCTTCCCCTCCATATAATTGAGGAAGGCTTTATTCACCACGCGATTGCCGCCGGGGGTAGGATAGTTGCCGGTAAAGTACCAGTCGCCGGTATTGGTGGGGCAACTCTCGTGTAAATCTTCAATAGTTTGATAAATTACTTGTATGGGTATCGTAGTTCCGGCAGGTGTTATCAGCTCGGCAATTTTATTAGAAATCTCTTCCGTTGTAAAGGGTTTATACAATTGCCGCACAACATTCTCCGTATGCAATTGATTGTTACGCTGTAGTTCGTGGATGCGATCGGTGATTTGCTTGAGTAGATGTTCTTGATTGGTATCCTTGAGCAAGGCAACCGCCGCCCGAAAAGCAATAAAGTCGCCAAGCTTACTCATATCTATTCCATAACAATCGGGATAGCGGATTTGGGGGGCAGAAGAAACTACGATAATTTTTTTAGGATCTAACCGCAACAACATGCGTACAATACTTTCACGCAAAGTGGTTCCTCGCACAATACTGTCATCTATCACCACCAGGGTATCTTCATATCTGCGAACCGTACCATAGGTTATATCATACACATGCTGCACCATCTCATTCCGGTTACTATCTTCCGAAATAAATGTGCGCAGCTTTACATCTTTGATGGCAATTTTTTCCTGCCGAATTTTTCGGTTCACCATTTGTTCCAGCCGATCGGGCGTAATATCATTGCCCCAGCTGAGGATGCGCTCTACCTTTATTTTATTCAGGTATTCTTCCATCCCCTTTACCAGTCCATAAAATGCTACTTCGGCGGTATTGGGTATATAACTAAAAATGGTATTCTTTAAATCGTAGTCAATGCTCTCCAATACTGTTTTACTCAGGTGATGACCTAACGCAATCCGCTCCCGATAAATTTTTTCATCACTGCCCCTTGAAAAATAGATGCGCTCAAAACTGCAGGCCCTTCTTTCTTTGGGTTCGAGTATTTGCTCACAACTATAATTGCCGGCATCATCTACCAACAAAGCCATTCCGGGCATTAACTCCAGCACTTCATTTTCACCCACATTAAATGTAGTGCGAATAGCTGCCCGCTCACTGGCGGCCACAATCACTTCATCATTGATATAATAATAGGCCGGTCTTATTCCATGTGCATCGCGCATAACAAAGGAATGTCCATTGCCCAATAACCCGCCAATAGTAAAGCCCCCATCAAATAAGGGCGTTGCCTTACGGAGTACCTTGGCCACATCTGCCGCATTGGGATGCAGTTCTTCATCCTGCACCAAAAAATGATGCAACACTTCCAGCATCGCCGCCAAATCACTTTGCTTTTGAAAATCTCCGGGATTGATATTAATCAGATCAAATAATTCATCGGTATTCACCAGATTAAAATTGCCAGCCAGCGCCAGATTTTTTCCGGGTACCAGGTCTCTTTTTAAAAAGGGGTGACAATACTCTACATTATTCTTACCCTGGGTACCATACCTCAGATGCCCCAGCAATAACTCACCCATAAATGGCAGGTGCCCCTTCATTAATCCGGGATGCTGCTTGATGTCGGGTTGGTATTTTTCTAGTTCGGCAACTTCTTGTCCGATCTTAAAAAACAAATCCGCAATTGGCTGTTGGGCATTGCTGCGCATGCGGTGTAAAAAGGGATTGCCGGGTTGGGTGTCGAGCTTAACTACTGCCAGTCCTGCACCATCTTGCCCTCGGTTATGCTGCTTCTCCATTAACAGGTACAGCTTACTTAACCCGTAGGTTGCAGAACCATGCTTTTGCAGGTAATACGAAAAGGGCTTTCTCAGTCGAATGTAGGCTAGGCCACATTCGTGTTTGATATCATCGCTCATGAGGGTGATTCCAAAATAGGAAGGAACAAAGTTACCAACTTATTGCCGTTATTTTCTATTAAATATCCTTACCCCTGTAAACGCTCGGCCAGCCATAACCACTCGCGGGTAAAAGTCTCCACTGCCTTTGCATAGCCAAGGTCGATTAACTCTCCGTCGGGGGCAAATTTCTTTTCCACCCCGGGAACAATTAGCATGTTGGGACAAGCTACGCCAAATATTCCGGATACCAGCAGCAGCAGTTGCTGACTCGCCCGCATGCCGCCCATGGCACCAGGGGAAGCTGTTACTACGCCAAATGCTTTATGACTCTGCTTGGGAAAATAGTCGAACAAATTTTTTAGGGCAGCGGTATAAGTGCCGTTGTATTCGGGGGTAACCAAGATAAATGCTTGCGCACCAAACATTCGCTTAGCAATGGGCTGTAGGTGTTCTGGTGCAGCTTCTGGACTGGAAATTACCTCCTGCAAGAGGGGGAAATGCCAGTCACGAACATCCATGATGTTTACGGAGTGGCTAGATATACTGCTTAGTTGTTGCTGAAGGTGAAGTGCTACCCGAAAGGATAGGCTTTCTTTTCGGGGGCTACCCGATACGATTTCAATTTGCATATTATATTCCTATGTAAATCTAACAACTATTGGCTGCTGATGTTCAAAGTATGCGAAAATACACGATTAATTTCTCAAGAGCTGAATATTCATATGCAAATTCACGTCATCGCCAATTAACCCATTGCCGGCGGCAGTAAGCTGGCTCCAGAAAAGTCCAAATTCTTTCCTGCTGATTTGTCCATCCAGCTCAAATCCATATTTCACATCCCCGTTATCATCCAAGCCCTTTCCGCGAAAATGTGTTTTCAGTTGAACGGGCTCTTGAATATCCCGAATTTTTAAAAATCCATTCAATAGATAATGGGTGGCATTGATTTTTATAAATGTGGTAGACTGAAATTCAATTACCGGAAATGCTGCGGCGGCAAAAAAATCTTCACTCTTCAGGTGGGCATCGCGTTCGGGATGATTGGTATATAAACTATTGGCATCAATCACCACCCGAATAGAGGCATCCGTAAAATCTGCCTGCTTGCTATCAAGGGTTCCCTCAAACTGGGCAAAAAAACCGCGAATATGGGTAATCATCAGATGCTTTACCGAAAAAGCAATTTCACTGTGAGTTGGATCAATCAGATAGGTGGCCACTGGATTTTATTTTGCAAATGAATTTATTCAACTAATTCCCCCATCATTCCTGATTGATAATCTTTAAAGGCCTGCAGCAAATCGGCTTGGGTATTCATCACAAACGGTCCACGAGAAGCGACGGGCTCGTTCAGTGGCTGGCCGGTAACCAATAAGAAACGGGCATTTTTTAAAACAGATACGTCAATACCATCTCCATCTTCATACATCCAGGCAGCTTCAAAATCAGCAACTATTTGATCGGGGCTGTTGCCCAATTGTAGTTTTCCGCTTAATACATATAATAACGCAACCTGGTTATTGGGTATCGGGAAGAAATACGTTTCCCCCACTTCCATTTGTCCCATAAAAGCCTGCATAGGAAAAAGGGGGTCAATGGCACCCCGAACCCCGTTCAACTCGCCGGCAACTACTCGAATGTAAGACGATGTATTGTTGAACGATATCACCGGCATTTGTTCAGCAGCAACCGGAATATATAGCGGTGCATCCATTTTATGTTGGGCCGGTGTGTTTATCCATAACTGAATCAACTCCTGCACGCCTCCTCTTGCCTGAATATCCTGCGGTGGCCGCTCGCTGTGTATCAGTCCACTACCGGCATTCATCCACTGAACACCGCCTGCATACACACAACTATCATTTCCGGCACTATCCCGATGATGAACGCCTCCCTCAAACAAAAAAGTTACCGGAGAAAATCCGCGATGGGGATGGGGCCCTACCCCCTGCTCGGTTACAGGTATATCTGCTGAAACCTCCAGTCGGGCATGGTGCAGTAATAAAAAGGGGTCTATCTGATCAACCCCCAGCATAGGCAAGGGCTGGCGAATAGGAAATCCACCCATGTTGAATGGCTGACCTAATAAAATTTTTTTAATTGAACGTTGCTGCATCATAATAAAAATTTAAACAGGCACTTCAAGCATTAATATTTTCGCATCGGTTTGGGTGATGATGGAAAACAAGTCGGTATCAATCCATCCCCCTCCATCGCGCTCGGTCAGGGTTTCGTCGTTAATCACTACCGTGCCGCAAATCACAAATACATATAGTCCCATTCCTGGCCGATGGGTATGGTAAGTGAATTGCCTTTGTGGGTCGGCTGTAAGCAGGGTAATCCAGCAATGCTGATTAATGCGCAGTGCCAGTGGATTATCGGGAGCTACAATAGTAACCAAGTGGTTGCGTACGGCTGTATCTAGGGTTTTTTGTTCGTAGGTGGGGGTAGTGTTTTTTGTTTCCGGGAGTATCCAAATTTGCAAAAAGGCCACTGGAATATCCGCATTGGCATTCATCTCGCTATGCGTAATGCCGCTGCCCGCCCTCATAATTTGTACGTCGTGTTGCCGGATGATGGCATCCCTGCCAGTACTGTCGCGGTGATGTAAATCGCCCGACAAGGGAATAGTAACTATTTCCATATTGGCATGTGGATGCGCACCAAACCCGGCCCCCTTATTAACCAAATCGTCATTTAAAACTCGTAAGGCACCAAACTGAATACGTGCAGGATCGAAATACTCACCAAAACTAAAACTATGATAACTCTTCAGCCATTCCCATTGGGTTAATCCACGTGAGCCGGCAGGATGATAAACAAAAGAGGCTTGTGTTGATTTCATGTACCTACACTTATTATAATAAAAAAAATTATTCTACTGGGATAATCTTGTCCAGCAACTGATTCAATGTAGCCGCCTCCTTCTCGGTTAATGCCAGCGACTGAATCGTATTCGGTTGCACACTTCGTGTACTGGCTTCGAGTATTTTAATTCCAGAAGCTGTTAAGCTTATCAATGTTTCTCGATTGTCGTCGGGCGAAGCTAATCGCTGTACCATTTTTTTACCTTCCAGCTTATCAATGATGCGTGGCACATTCGAACTCTTTTCAATTAAACGGCTGCCAATATCCTTAACCCGCATTGGTTTGGGGTAACTTCCTTTTAAAATACGCAGCACATTATACTGCTCATGCGACATTCCAAAAGGCTTGAGTTCATTACTGATTTTGGTTTTAACTATCCAGGCACGATACAAGATATTCAGCACAGCCTTATGCTTATCGCTGCTAAACTTACCGGTTTGTATGGCCTGCTCTAATTTCACCACGCTAATATATGTATATACAATTATATAATCATAAAATAATTAGTACGGAGAATCGCCAACTCGGTATACAGGTTATTAATTTCGGGCTTTGGTAGCATTGGCTGCTGCTGCACGCCAGTCATCCAAGCCAGCACATCCGTTATATTCCCGGTCTATCAGCACGTAATAAGTGGGAATATGCTCCTTGAACCATTTTTCCAGGGCTGCATTTTTCTTTTCCTCCAAAGCGCGCTGGGAAACGCGGTTATAATCGTCTTTTAAATTTTCGCGGTGAGGCTGGGTTCTGTTTTTCAGGTATATCAACCGAACCACTTTTCTGCCGCGCTCATCAACATGCACTTGGGGCTCGGAATATTCTCCCGGCTTCATCAAACTAATGGGCTTAATCAGGTCTTTATCCAGCTGGTCGATACTTACAAAGGTAGAGCCATCCCGGTTAGACGCTGCCGAACCGGCATTGAACTTACTATTCTCATCATCACTGTACTTGCTTACTGCTTCTCCAAATCCAATTTGCTTGGTTATTAGTTTCTGGCGAATGGTATCGAGCTTGGTCTTGGCCTCATTGATCTCATCGTCTGTTACCGGCGGAATGCGCAGAATATGCCGAACCACTGCCTCATCACCAGAGCGGCTGATAAGCTGTATGATGTGCAATCCAAATTTTGATTTAATTACCGGCGACACTTGTCCCTCCTTTAATCGAAACGAAGCCGACATAAATGCAGGGTCCCAGTTTTTATCGTTGCGATTGAGCACATACTGTCCGCCATTCTCTTTTACAGCAGGGTCTTCACTGAATAACTTAGCGAGTTGCTCAATTTTTTTGCTGCCCAATTCAATTTGGCGTTTGTAGTCGTACATCTGACGGGAAACATATTCTTCCACATCTTTATTGGCCTTGGGAAATACTACAATCTGGCTCACTTCAATTTCACTTTCGTAGAAAGGTAAACTATCGGCAGGTGTTTTTGAATAGTAGACTTTTACTTCTGTGGGTGTGATTTTTACCCCATCCACAATTTTACTCTGCATTTGATCGGCCAGCTTTTTTTCGCGGAAAGCTTCTTTAAAATCTTCTTTTATCTGATACACCGTTTTGCCGGCTATTTCTTCCAACACTTCTTTTGACCCGTAGGACTGGATGAACATTCTCACCTGATTTTCCAAGGCAGCTTCAATTTCTTCTTCGCTTACATTCAATGAATCTTTCTGTGCCTGCAATACCAGCGCTTTGCGGATGAGCTGACTTTCTAATACCTGACACTCGGTAGGGATTTGAATATCCTGCCCTTGAGATTGTCTTTTTAGGTCGGCAATTGAATTAGTGATATCAGATTTCAGAATGATTTTATCACCTACCT
>CAMBUH010000090.1 GCA_945870985.1 Chitinophaga pinensis | reverse complement strand
TGGTATACCCCACCGGTGGATGTGCCACAAAACGGCCAACAATTTCCCTGTTGGTTAATAGCAGAGGTGGGCGTTCCGGGAGCCTACTATGGATTTCCGGCATTGCCAAATCACGGTCCCAATGGATGGAAAATAGCCCATCACCATGCCGGCAAACCTACACATCCCGATGAAACCAATCGCACTATCAACGAAAAAGAATTAGCAACCCTCGGCAAATTCATGCAACAGTATTTAGGGGTGGCGGACGATGCGCTGATTACTACTAAAACCTGTTTGTATAGCAACTCTCCCGATGAACATTTTGTAATTGATCTGCTACCCGGCAATCATCAACGGGTATCAGTTGCCTGGGGTTTTAGCGGACATGGATTTAAGTTCACTTCGGTTGTGGGAGAAATACTCGCTGATCTAAGCATGTATGGTAAAACGCATTTGCAGGCGCAGTTTTTACGGGCGGATCGACTTTCCGCATTTGAACAAAAAACCAATTAGTAAAGTAAGTATTTCTTTTCGGGCTTTTTCCATCCGGCACGGCTGGCATAGGCCACAAAATAAATTTTCAGCTGTGCTTGACTTTCATACGCTACCCAAAAAATTTTCTTGTTAGCCTGTGAAGCATATTCGGTGAAAAACCATTTGCCCTGGTTGCTGCCTGTTTCGCTGGCATATTTTACTTTATATACAAGGAGGTCGGCCTGGCTCTCGTATTTAACAACAAATACTTTTACATCTGCCTGGGAGGCATAGGGAACAGCAAATATTTTTTGTGCTGCTGCTGAATTGTTTAGCAGAAAACTGATAGCTGCAGCAATACAAAAACGATGCATACAGATGCTTTAAATGTTATTGGTAAATTACATTATTTCTGAGCTCGTAAAGAGACTTTCATTTCAGGCGTACTTAAAAACAGGGTACTTTCTCCCGGTGCAATTTTTTCAACTACCAGCTGGGTTGTAATTCTTTCTTTCAGGCTTTCTACGTGGCTGATGATGCCCAACATTTTATTCCCCTCTAATTGCATACGTTCTAACATTTGAATAGCATTGTTGAGCTCGTCTGGACTAAGACTGCCAAATCCTTCGTCTATAAATAAGCTATCGATGCGCACTTTTTGAGAGGCCATATCGCTTAGGGCAAGTGCAAGTGCGAGCGAGATTACAAAGCGCTCTCCGCCAGACACACTGTTGATTGAGCGGGTTTCGTTGCCCATAAATAAATCGGATACCCAGATCTGGTCTTCGTTTTTCTCTTTATTGTCAACCATTAACAACTGATACCGATCCATCAGCTTCTTCATTTCTACATTCGCACGACTCAACAAATGTTTAAGGGTTATTCGTTGAACAATTTTGTTGAAAGTATCTCCCCCTGCATCACCTATTAATGAGTTCAATGAAAGAAACAGCTGACTGCGTTGTTGTAATTTTTCCAGCTCAGCTCGCATAGATACCTGTGTTTGTTGTGCCGTTTCATTGTCTTTCAACTGCTGTGATATTTTTCCTCTGTTTTCGAGCAATTCTGATTTTTGATTGTTGAGTGTATCCAACAGTTCATCCAAATTTATACTATCGAAGTTCACATCAATGATATCAGCAACGGCAGCTTGCTCGAGATTCCGAGCGTTCAATTCTGTGTTGAACTCAATTTTCCTTTTTTCCAATCCTGCTTTTTGTTGTTTCCACTCATTTGCCAGGGTGTCTACTACCAGCGCGGCTTGAACTTCTTCTAAGGAAGCAAATCCTGCTAATCCATATGCTTTTTGTAATTGGGTAATTAGATTTGATAAACGATGTTGTAATTTTTCTTCTTCTTCTTTCAGTGTCAGCGAATTTTTATTGGCAGAGATCAATTCGGTTTCTGCAACGAGCCATGTATTTCGCAGGGTTCCGCGAATAGCTTCTACGGGTTGGTTGTTGAACAGTTGTTTGCGTTTTTCTTCTTTACTTCGTAATTGATCTAAAGTGCTAATATATTTCTTTGCCCCTTGAAATATATTGAACAAGGTTTGTTCCTTTTCCGCCCATAAAAGTGCTGATGTTAACTGTTCAGCCTGTTGATCTGTTTCGGCTAATTGCTGATTCAGTTCTTGTATAGCAGGTAGTTGCGTGAGCCCAACCTGCTGCAGCAGCTGAGTAACCTGGTTAAGCAGATTTGCACTATCCTGTTGATTCTGCTCAAGTTCACGCATAGTATTTCTGATGGAAATTACGTGTTCTTTAATTTTATCTTCTGTAGTTAGTTTTTGTTCTCGCAGGGAGGCAACCGTTTTCTTTTTCTCCAGAACCTGCGTTTCAACTAAGGATGAAATTGCCGGCATATGCAAAAGGTAAGGATGGTCGGTTGAACCACAACAGGGACAAGGTTGTCCTACTTGTAAATCTCTTCGAACGTTTTCGAGCTGGTGAATTTCTTGGTAACGCTTCCATTCATCTTCTAGCAGCTGTAATTCGTTTTCTTCTTGTAGTAGCAAATCGGAAATTAGCTGCATTGACTTTCTCAGCTGCTCTATATCAGCTTCCAGTTCATTTTTTATTTTCTCCGATTCGAGGTACTTCTTGCGAAGTTGTGGGATTTGGTCTGCCGGAAAACGCAATTCTTTCAAGATGCCAGATTTATTTTGCTGTTCTGCTACCTGGCTTTTCAGATAGTCGATGGAAGCAACTCCGATGGGGAGCGAAGCGAGCCAATGATTTTTTTGCTCATGAATCCAGCGTTCCAGTGCCTCCGGATTTTGGCCGAGCAAACTTTTTACCTGGGTTTGCCAGCTGCTGGGTAAAGTGCTAATCAATTCTCGATTGCCCGATTTTCCAATTTCAGTATTGCTTTTCAGTAAATCAATTTCATTGTCTAATGCTGAAAGCGTTTTTACGAATGTATCTAGTTCGCTGATAAAATTATTATGTGAAATGGATTTCTTTAGCAGGTGTGCCAATTCCGATATACATGTATCTTGCCGTAAGGATAGTTGCTCAATTTCTTGGGCATTTTTCGTAATCTTCTTTTTTTGTTCCTCAGCCAATTGTCCGGTTGTTACCCATTCAGAATACTCAGGCTTTATACGGAGCGCCTTTTCGTAGTTCTCCAGTTTTTCAGCAGTAGAAAAGAATGCAACTTCCTCTTTTGCTAATTCTGTTAAAGCAGCGCTCAATTGATTTATCCGGGCATTTATTTTGGCTGATTCGATTCGACTATCCCGCTGCTGTATTGTAACCGTAAATTTTTTTTCAGCAGCCGTAACTTCTTCAACAATTTGTTTGAGTTGTTGCTCAAATTCTGCAATTTCTGTATCAGTTAAAAGTTGAATATGGCTGATCTTGCTTTGTTGTAAAGCATATGCCTCTTTCGCTTCCTTGTATTTTTCAAATACCCGCTTGCCTATGTCTCTATACAGGCTCGTACCGGTAATGATTTCGAGTAATTTATAACGCTCATTGGCAGGGGCAAGCAGAAAATCATCAAATTTTCCCTGACTGAGAACAATTGCCTTTGAAAATTGATCTTTGGTAAGCCCGATAATGCTGTTTATTTTGATTTTTGTATCACTTTTTTTATCGGATAATAGTTCCCACTTCCCTTCGGCATTCTCTTTGCTTACCTGGTGCTTATAATCATTCCAATTCCCATTTCTGTTTTTGCTAATAGACCAGTTAGCCAGATATTTTTGCTGGTTCACTTCAAATTCCAGTTCTGCATAGGCTTCAGAAGTTCCCTGGGTTACTAGTATATTGTTTTGCTGGATGCCCTCTTTGCTGATTGCCTCTAACCGGGGCGTATAAGAATACAGGGCAAGTGTAATGGCATCGAGTAGGGTGCTTTTTCCCGCACCGGTGGGGCCCGTAATGGCAAAAATTCCGGCCTCAGCTAGCGCGGGGTGCGTAAAGTCTATAAAAAACTTACCCTTCAGTGAGTGCAAGTTATTTACACGTAGTCCTATTATTTTCATTGCTCAGCTTGTAGTTGATCTGATAAAATTTCTCGAAACAATTCCAGCAATGCCGGATGTTGATTGGGATCTATTCGGTCGTTCAAGAGGGATTGAAAAACGCTTACGGGATCTAACTCTTTTACTTGTTCTGTAGTAGCCGTTGCCAATAGAAATGCCTCTTTTTTGTCTTGGTACTGAACCCGAGTATTCAACACACGAATATTTTTTTCTTTCGGCAATACTTCTTTCCATTTTTCCAGCTGTTCTTTCACGGCCGGATTAAAAACAGGTTCTTCAATTGCAATATCAAGCAGGGCAGTGAGTGAATATTTACAATTGAGTGTTTGAATCTTGTCGGTTACTTCAGCCAGTGTTCCTTTTACCTGATAGAGTGATCTTGATTTGGGAACTGGCAAAAATTCCTGCGCAATTTGGCTATTTTCAATTGTTAACCGAATTACTTTGTGTGGGTACTGATTTTCTGAAAACCCGAGGGATACTGGGCTGCCGGCATATTGAATCCGCTCAGATACTACGGTTTGCCCGGTATGGATATGCCCCAATGCGAGGTAATCGAACTGCAATAAACTATCTGCCTCAATACCATTCAGATTGCCGATTTGGATTTCTCTCTCCGCTTCATTGGGCTCGGTGCCCTGGGCATGTAAATGAGCCATTCCCAGTTTGGGTAAATGGGGGAAGGCAGTTTTCATTTCTGCTCCGATAGTGGTAAATACTTTAGCAATGCCCTCTTTTATTTTTGCCTCTATTTCACGAGCACCCTCGCCTTCTCCAACCGTTCGCACAAATCGGTCGTGCAAAAAAGGAATGGCTGCTAGCACGGCTGCTGTTTGACCCTCTCGGTTAACCAGTGGAATAAATAGTTCCCGAACATTTTGTAAGCCCGGAAAACTGCCAATCACCTGGATATGCATCGATTCTAATAATTGTTTCGGCACATCTACAAAAGAGGGTGAGTCGTGGTTGCCCGCAATGATTACTGCCCTACAATTAATCTTTTGCAGCGCTACCAGCAAATTATAATACTGCTGAACGGCGTCATTGGGTGGATTTACCTGATCGAAAATATCGCCGGCCACTAGCAGATAATCGGCTGATTCTTTTTCCAGCTCAGTCAATAACCACTGGAAAAACAAGGCCATGTCTTCCTGCAAATCCTGCTGGTGCAGTTTTTTCCCCAGATGCCAGTCGGCAGAAATATAAATTTTCATATGGTTGCGTTAATGGTTCTGTAGAACAAAGCTAACTTTTCAGATTGCCATCTATGGGTAGTCTGAAAAAAAATCGGGGAACTTGCCAAAGTTCCCCGAATGGGTTATACAATCTTCAGGAACTATGTTAGAGCATCTTCCGGATAACATCTACCAGTTCGCCTTTGGTAATAGGAACGCCCATTACTTTATTATAGGGCTTCGCATCTACCATATATTGGTCGCGAATGATTTTCACCAGTTGTCCATTATTGATCTCCGGGACCAGCACTTGATCGAAGTTGTTGATGATTACTCCCAAATTTTTGGGGAACGGACGGAGGTAACGGATATGGGCATGACTAACGGAATGGCCCTCTTCTAGCAATTGCAATACGGCACTTTTGATAGCTCCAAAAGTAGAGCCCCAACCGAGCACCAGTACTTTTCCCTTTTCGGGTCCGCATTCCAGTTGTTGCAGGGGGATATAGTCTGCAATCTTATCTACTTTACTTTGCCGAACATTTACCATATGCTGGTGATTTTCGGGGTCGTAACTGATATTTCCGGTGATATCTTGTTTTTCAATACCGCCAATTCGGTGTTCCAAGCCGGGGGTTCCGGGTATCGCCCAAGGGCGGGCGAGTTTTTCGTCTCTGCGATAAGGCTGAAACTTAGGCTCATCTGCATCCAATCCCTTTTTAAAACTAACTTTTATTTCGGGCAAATCAGCAGATTGGGGAAATCTCCAGGGTTCGGCACCATTGGCAATATAACCATCACTCAATAACACAACGGGCGTCATATGTTGCACCGACAATCGGATTGCTTCATAAGCAACATCAAAGCAGTCGCTGGGGGTAGCCGTGGCAATTACCGGCATGGGACACTCTCCATTGCGACCATAATACGCCTGCATTAAATCGCTTTGTTCAGTTTTGGTTGGTAAGCCAGTAGAAGGGCCCCCTCTTTGGATATTAATAATTAACAGGGGTATTTCTAGCATTACGGCCAATCCCATTGCTTCGGTTTTTAAGGCCATGCCGGGGCCGGAGGTAGATGTAACCCCCAAGGCACCTCCATAGCTGGCACCAATGGCAGCGGTGATGGCGGCAATCTCGTCTTCTCCTTGGAAAGTTTTTACTCCAAAGTTTTTATACTTACTCAACTCGTGTAAAATGTCTGAAGCCGGTGTGATAGGATAGGCACCCAAAAACAGGGGCAGTCCACTTTTATCGCTTGCGGCAATCAAGCCCATCGACAGGGCCTGGTTACCCATGATGCTCCGATAAGTACCGGGCTTCATTTTAGCTTTTTCTACTACATAGCGGGAGGCAAAGGCTTCGGTGGTTTCACCATAATTATACCCTGCCTGCAGTACTTTCACATTGCTATTGAATATAACCGGCTTTTTACCGAATTTTTCTTGCAGAAAGCTGATGGTGTTTTCGAGGCTCCGGTTATACATCCAGTAGATATACCCGAGCACAAACATATTTTTGGCACGGTCTCTTTCTTTATTACCCAACTCTGGAAAATCTTTCAGTGCTTCGCGGGTAAGCTTGGTAACGTCTATTTTAAGTACTTCGTAGCTATCGAGACTACCATCTTCCAGCGGATTAACGCCATCCGGATAATTTGCCAGGCGAAGATTTTTGGCATCAAATCCTTCTAGATTAACGATGATTTTGCCACCCGGCTTGATGGCTTTCAAATTTACTTTAAGTGCGGCGGCATTCATGGCAACCAGCACATCGGCAATATCGCCCGGAGTAAAAACTTTATTGGAAGAAAAATGTAACTGAAATCCACTCACACCTGGCAGGGTTCCAATCGGGGCGCGGATTTCGGCTGGGAAATCGGGGAAAGTAGCCAAATCTATTCCCAACATAGCTGTATTGTTGGTAAACTGCTGGCCGGTTAACTGCATTCCATCTCCACTATCGCCCGCAAACTTAATTACTACGTCTTGTAAAAGCGTTTCTTTCATGCTAATATGTTAAAAAAATAAGTGCCTAAAGATAACATTTCCTTTCTTTTGGCGGGAGGTTTTTTAAGCCTACTATTAAAGTATTTTGTTAATATGTATGAAACGGTTATTTCCTATGATAGCAGAGAATAACTTTGCCTTGTTATGAAGTACAATTTTGGGTTTTTTGGAAAAAAAACAAACCTAGTTTTTTACTCGATATTATGGATATTGGGAAGTTGTACATCAGCCCCTCCACCATCAGAAAATACCAACTATCCGCCGCCTGATAACTCCGCAAAGGAGAAGCCCACCTTGCTAAAGGATACCACACCGGTTTTGGATACCACCCATTGGTACGTGTACCTTACTTTTGATGATGGCCCCCAGCCCGGAACGGCCAATTGTATTCAGATTTGCAAAGAAGAAGGGATTAAAGCCAGCTTTTTTATGGTAGGCTTGCATGCCGATAGATGGAGAGCTGGAAAGTTGTTGGTAGATTCCATCCGGCAAGCCTATCCCCAGTTTGTACTAGCCAACCACAGCTATTCTCATGCAAACAATCATTATCGTTATTTTTATCAGCATCCCCATGTGGCACTGGCCGATTTTGAGCAGGCAGAGCAAGTGGTACGGCCGAATTTCCGGATTGCCCGTTTGCCGGGGAATAATGCCTGGGGTATTGAGCACAAAGAAAAGTCGCACCATCTGGTAGCGGCTGTATTGCATAAAATGGATAGTATTGGATATGATGTGATTGGCTGGGATCAGGAATGGAATTTTCGGCACACCAACTCCCGGCCGGTTCTAGTACCCGATTCATTGGTTGCGCGAACGATGCATCTACTTCGGGAGGGGAAAACGCGCATTCCCCGTCACCTGGTTTTATTATCCCACGACCGGATGTTTTCACGGCCAGCCGATTCCGCATCGCTGCAGCGATATATTTTTCTGTTAAAACAGCAGCCCGACATCGTTTTTCAAACCATTGATCAATATCCGGGAGTGTCTAAAACCCCCCTGATCACCGCCCATACGTTTTAACAATTTTCCGAGGGGAATCCCCTTGAAATCGCTCATTTATTTTGTATATTTGTAATAACAAAAAACTTGAATTATGGCTTTATTTGAATCTGGAAATCCTACGCTTACCGAAAAAATGTTCAACAAAGGGCTTGAACTGGATGCTGCCCGTCAGGGTATCATGACGGTTCGCGGCACAATTAACAAATTTGGCTTTATGCTGGTGTTATTGATTGCTTCTGCTGCCTTCAACTGGCATTTATTTCAAGAAGGTAAGCCGGCTACCACACAAACCCTGATGATGGTGGGTGTTTTTGGCGGTCTTATCATGGCTATTGCCATTATGTTTAAACCCGGTTGGGCAAAATACATTGCCCCCTTGTATGCTATTTTAGAGGGATTATTCATAGGTGGCATATCTGTTTTATTCAACGAAATGTTTGCCGAGAAATATCCCGGTCTTATTATGCAGGCCGTGGGTTTAACCTTTGGCGTGGCAATTGCTGTTTTTCTGCTGTATAATTTCCGGGTAATCCGGGCTACCGAGCGGTTTCGTTCTGTGATTATCAGCGCAACAATGGGCATCGCCTTGTTCTATCTCCTCACGATGATTTTGGGTTGGTTTGGTGTGAACGTAAGTTTTATGAGCGACAGCAGCTTACTGAGCATCGGTATCAGCCTGTTTGTAGTTGCCATTGCTGCCCTCAACCTGATTTTAGATTTCGACATGATTGAAAAAGGTGCCGAGCGGGGATTGCCGGCCGATATGGAGTGGTATGGAGCTTTTGGATTGATGGTTACCATTGTTTGGCTGTATATGGAAATCCTCCGTTTACTGAGCAAATTTGCTAAAAGAGACTAATCAGTACCTGTCTATAACGAGCTCAAAACCACCTAAATTCAGGTGGTTTTTTTGTGGAGTAAATTATCCTATTTCTAACGATTACAACTTGTAGATTTGTACAAGAATTCTTCTCATGCAGTTTAACCGCCATCAATATACCAACGAAGCACTCATTCATTTGTACCGGCAATTGCTATTACCCAGGATGATAGAGGAAAAAATGCTGGTACT
>CAMBUH010000089.1 GCA_945870985.1 Chitinophaga pinensis | reverse complement strand
GGTTGGTAAGGTCGTAGGTTGCATAGGTAAAAAATCCAAATAACCCCCCATGATAACTGCATGCGAAAAACTGTTTTTCTCAACAGCCGGTAGGATAGAAAAGATAAATATGCCAACAATAAATAAGGCATAAAAAACAAAGGCGGCCGTCCAGTTTACCGTATCACTCAAAAACCCACCCAGGTATTTGCGGTATAAGTTTTTGGCTATTAACCCCAACCAGGTTAAATCGATGGCGAAAAACACAACAGCCGTTAATAAATAAGCCAAGATAAGTTTACCTGCATTCATAGCAGTAATTTACGCTTTTTTCTTTAATAGCAGCTGGTGAAATTTTCGCAATTCATCCAGCTCGGTGGCAGCAAAGGGTTCGTGATTATTATTTTTTGCCTGTAAAAACAATACCCGTTTGTGTTGCGGATAGCTTTGTAAAATCGCAGTAATCAGTTCAGTTGCTTCCTCACTTTTTTGAAAAACTGGGGTATTCTTTTCCAAGGTCGATTTATATCGGGTAGGCATTTTAAGTATAATGGCCTCAATAGTACCTATCCAGGCTACTGGAAGACTTTCCACCTTCCTAGCCTTGGCACAAAGACCCTCCAGTTGTTTTTTACTGAGGCTGCCTCTTTCCTCATATTGATGCATCAGACTCATTACAAACAATGAATCTGTATCATGCTCATAAAGCGCTTGCAAAACTTTACCTATTACATCGATTTGTTTTTTATTTTTTTGCATCATGTTGGTATTGTTCTCCTGCATCCACTGCAATGGGAAGTCGATTTTGGGGTGGGGGGAGCGGACAGGTAGCATAAGGGGTAAAAGCACAGGGTGGATTGAAAGCCTGGTTGAAATCGATGTATATTTCTTCTCCTGGCCTCTTTTTGGGGACGTATAAAAATCGTCCGGTAGGATAAGTGGTTTTTCCGCTAGTGGCATCAGCAAATAAGATAAACCACTGGTCGCCTTCTTCCAGTACATCCAAGCGATAAGTTTTTTGCTGGTAGGTAAACGACAGTTTTCCGGGTGAGTTTTCGCGGTTTACTTGTCCTAACACATTCAGTATCTCAATTTTTCCAGACTCTCTAGGTTCAAAATAGGCTTTTAATTTCCAGCTGCGGTTAACAGGAAAACGCGGAATGGTTTGGAACGAATCCAACGCAGGCGAATGCAAATCTCTCATTCGTATGCCAAATTTATCTCCCCGAACGATTACCGTAAATCGCAGATCTTGTAGTGCAAGTTGCGGTATAGTTAACAGATCTGGGCTATATACCAGCTGCTTCTTAATCGGCACACTATTTTGGGTTATGGCAATACCTGGTTCAGTTATCCAGTGCACTTCTTGGTTTACCCACTCAAAGTAACCAGCCAGCGCAGGCATATTGGGATGGGTTAAAATCAGTTCATTGCTAGTGCTGCTACCTAGTCGGTTTGTACCTGGCTGCAGCCAGAAAAGCCCTACCAAATTTATCCAGCCATCTGGAGCTTTTAAATCTTGTAATCTTTGCTGATGCCAACGGTTAATGGAATCGGAATAGTTGCTAGATTGCGCATTCGAATTCAAATTAAAAAGCAGCAGGGAAACAAATAGTGACGAGTAATATTTTTTCATACGTATTATGTGGGAAGGTTCAGCGATTAATTGAAAAAAACTTTACTCCCTTATGAAATGGTAGTTAAACAATAGGATTCGTGCGGAGAAAGTATCATCCTCACTCTCGCGCTGTTCCTCTGAAAAGCTCAATCAGTGAGCCAACTATCGGATTCGAACCGACGACCCTTTCATTACGAATGAAATGCTCTACCAGCTGAGCTAAGTTGGCTTTTGAAAGGATACCTAGTAAACTTTGCAGCAGTAAATTTAAGAAAAAAGTAGCCTCGCCAGAAAATTACCTGTATTATCGCAAGGTTCCGGTGGCCCACTGTAACTGATAGGCAGCAGTGAGAAATTTCGCGCGGAGTTCGGTTTGTTTTTGAAGCGATTCGAGCCACTTCATTTCACGGCTATTTATCAGAAACAAGCTGCTTTCTCCCTGATTGAATCGCAGTTCTTCATTTTTCAGCAGTTGGCGAAAATTATTTTGCACCTGATCGGTTAGCTGCAACTGATCTTGCAGTCGGCTATATTCGGTATAGTAATAGCGGATTTTATTTTCAGTTTGCCAACGCTTGGCAGAAAGTTCCAGCGTAGATTCTTTCAGCTTTATTTGCGCTCTTTTATATTCTCCTCTTCCTTGCCGTAAAAAGAGTGGCATGTTAAAACTCACTCCCCATTTGTTATTATTGGGAATAAAATTATTATCCCATCCTTTAAAAATGGCATAGTCTGCATTCAGAATATTGGCTTTTACACTTACATAGGGCAGCATCGACTGGAACTTGAGTTTTTTATCAATTTCCATACTATTTACTTTCAACGCTGCTGACCGCAGTTGTGGATTCGAATTCATGGCAGAGGCTAACAGTTCTTCCAGGGGGCTGGAAGTGGGTTTGCTTCTGAATTCATTTGCATCGGGCCGAACATTTTCTGGAAGTCGAAAAGGTTGTTCATTCGCTTCCCATAAAAAAAATGATAGTTCGATGCCCGCATTCGTCAATTTCATAGCCGCTTCGGATTGCAGCAGCAAAATTTGTTGCAGTTGGGCATTGGCTTCTAGGGTATCCATTACGGCGCGGTCGCCATTTTGCCAGCTGATTTTTACTAACCGAAGTCGGTTAGCAGCATTATCCGAAAACTGCAATAGCAACTGATTGATTTCCCAGGCACCGGCCCATCGCCAGTAGGCAGCGTAGGCATCCAGTAGTAAATCGTTCAGTTGCACCAGTCGATCTTGCCGGCTCTGGGTTTGCATTAGTTTCGCTTGTTGAAGGGCTGCCCTTCTTTTATCTATCAATAATCCATTTCCGAGCGGCACTTCTACGCCCAAGTAGCTCGATTTTCCACCGCTGGCTTCGGGATTGGCATACAGCCCACGATTATTTTCCAGCCCGGTTTTGATGGTAATGGGCGAAGCGGTGGGCAATTGTAATTCCGGGTTTGAATATTGGTAGTAATTTTTACCATCAAAAGTTTTTCTGCTGGCTTCCCAGTTGAAGGTAGGATCAAAAGCTCCTCGGGTAGCGGTAAGATCTGCATCGGCTCTTTCGGTTAATAAGTTTGCTTGTTTGGCAATCGGGTGATTGGTTCTAACCCACTCCATTACCGTTTGCACGCTCAGTAGATTCGGTGTGTTAATAGTTTGGGCATTTACATTGATTGTAAACAGGCAAATCAACAGCAAACCGGCAAACTTATTTTTTCTTACCACCATTGTTGGTATTGATTTCCGATTGATAATATTCCGGAGGGAATCCGTTGATGATTCGCCAGAGTTCATAATATACCCGTACATCTTTTAATAAGGCAATTCCTTTAGCCCCCCCTCCCATGCGAAGTTGTTTAGGCCAGGGATGGCCGGGGTCGTCTTCTTTTACCAGCACCCTAAATTTTCCGTTGGTACTAACATTGGTTTCAATGGCGGCCACTTTTCCTCCAAAAGTTCCAATACTGCCTTTTGGCCATCCACTAAATACGATGGCAGGGAAACCATCAAAAATAAACCGAACTTTTTGGCCCTTCGAAATCAGCGGAAGATCCATGGGGTCTATATATAGTTGAATTGCATGCTCTACCTCATTGGGTACAATTTCAACCAGCATATCTCCTTCCTTCATCATCTCTCCAATACCGGCTTTTTTTGCTTTGGTAATCTGACCGTTTTGTGGAGCACGCACATAGTATAATTTATTTCTGGCATCGTAGTTGGCATACAGGTTGCGTAATTTGGCCACTTCAGCCTCGGTACTCGCCGCATCGGAAATCGCACTAAAAGAATCCCCCTCGGCTTTGGCAATTTTGTCGGCATATTCCTGTAAGGCGCTTCGCTTCTCAATTTGAAGATTGGCGATTTCTTGTTTGTTCTGCAGGAATTTATTTTCTACGCTTATTTTCTTGGCTTGCCCATTCTGAAAATTGGCTCTTCTTTTTTCCAGTTCAATCAAAGCAACACTTCCGCTGTCGTACATGATTTTACCAGCTTCCAGTTGCCGGCGATAGATGTTCAACTCATTTTGCGCTGCAATTAGGTCGTTGCTGTCACTAGCAACTTTTAAATATTGCTGCTGAAGTTTATTGTCTATTGAATTCAATTTGAGCGCCAATCCATTTTTTAAGGCAGTTACCTGGGTTTGTGCAGTGGAAGCCTTGTTGTTATAATTGAGTATACTTTTTTGTTTGGCTACTACCTGTTCCTGGGTTCTGTTCAGCAGTTGCGGATCGAAGTAATCTGTTTTTACCTCCCCGAGTTGTAAAAGGGTGTCTCCTTCTTTTACAAAGTCGCCTTCTTTTACATACCATTTTACTACACTACCGGCTATGATGCTGTTCACTTCCTGCGGGCGCTGATTTTGTTGCAAGGTGGTTACTGAGCCGGTAGCCCGAATGTTTTGGGTCCATGGAAGGAATAAAACAATCAGTAGGATAATCAATGATCCGACTACCCATTTTTTTATCCGGCTGGTTTTTTCAATATGGTAAATATTGCGGTACGAACGCAACTGGGTTTGATCCAGCGATGATTCTATTGACGAAGTAATAAACGGTTGCATTTCGGTTGGTTTATTTTTCTAACCTGCCATCCTCCAATCTAAGCACTACATCAAAGAGGGAAACGTCCTTGTCTTTCGCAATGATAATGGCAGTTGATTTTCTTTGTGTTTTTATATATTGGAGTAACAACTTTTTTTCATCTTCCGAAAGTTGTAAAAAGGGTTCTTCTAGCAGTAACAACCGGCTTTTTCCTATCAATGTCCGGGTGAGTAAAATTCTTTGCCGGATACTTTGGGGTAATCTTTTGCCCAGTGGATCTAGTAAGGTGTCAAATCCTTGCGATTGAGATTGAATAAAGGTAATCAGGCCCGTATATTCCGCAACGCCCATAATCTCCTGTAAAGAGATAGAAGGATCCCCCATAGTAATATTTTCCAAAAGGGTTCCCCTGAAAATATCTTGCTGATTTAGTAATACACTCGTTTGCTGCCGCAGCGAACTGAGGCGGAAATTGGATATTGGCAATCCATCAATCAGTACTTGTCCATCGAATGACTTAAATGCGCCGGTTAATAAACGAAATAAACTGGATTTTCCAGATCCGGATTCTCCGGTTAACAGGGCTACTTGTCCCGGTTCAATGGAAAAATTAATATTATGTAATATGGTATGCCCATCAGGATAGGCGAAGCTTACATTGTGAAATTCAACTTTCACTCCTTCGGGTCTGTCACTTAAAACAGCTGTGCCTTCTGTTTCTTTTTCAGCTCCAATAATGGCATTCATTTTTTCAACGGAGGTAAACATTTCATAAAAGGCATCCAGACTAACCAGCAGTTTTTCTACAGAACCAATTATGGTAAGGATTACCAGATCAGCGGCAATAAATTGACCGATATTGATTTCTTGGTCTACCAGCAGGGTGGCTCCTACAATCAGCATGCCTGCGGTAATGAGGGTTTTAAATCCAATAAGGCTCCAGGCCTGTGTAAGGAGTATTTTAAAGTAGTTGGTTCTGGCTTCTAGATATCCAATAGCCAGTTCATCGGTTTTTTGAATCTGGATATCACAGTTACGGGTATACTTAAAGGATTTAATCATTCTTGCCAACTCCTGTAACCAGGCGGCCACCTTATATTTATAATCACTGGCTTCTAATGCTGCACTAAAACCGGGCTGAACGGTAAAGCGGATAATTAAAGCAATCACTAATATCAATAACGCTCCAAAAGCAATAAAAACAGGATGATAAAAAGATAATAATAGTAATCCCAACGCCATTTGAATAACAGCGGTAGGGAGGTCTAGCAAAATTTTCTCGATTCCTTTTTGAAAAGAGGGAACTTCGAAAAAGCGGTTGAATAATTCGGGTAAGTGGTATTTATCCAGCTTTTCTACATTCAATTTAGGAATGCGATCGGCAAATTCTAATGCGTAACGGACAAATATTTTTTGTTTTAGCTTTTCTATCAACTGTAATTGCCTAACCTGCAGGAGTCCTCCCAATAGGGTTCCCCCCACTACTAATACAATCAGCACCACGATAGAGGTAGATATGGTTCCTGCCAATACGAAATTAATGATGCTTTGGATACCTAACGGTAGCGACAACTGAACCAGACCAGCCAGAATAGCGTAGAAGTAAATGGCACTGATATCCTTTCTGTCTGCTTTCAGCAAACTAAGCATCGACCTAAAAACCTTTCCCGCCGATTGATTATAATTCGCCATGAATATTGATTAATGAATAGGGCATATACCACTTTACACCGGTAATTGAGCCATTGTAAAAGTACAACATTTTTTGCGGCATTCTGTTCGGTCTACTGGGTAATGGGGGCAAAGATGCTCAATTCGATATGTGCCCGAATACTTAATTCCTCCTCTTGGTAGGCCCTGATTTTTTTGAGTACTTTCTGTAAATTGTTTTCCAACTCATGGATACGCGATTCCGAACGCATCCGCTCATCCTCCGTCATTAGATTAGATTGGATGCGATTTTGGTGGTATAGAATTTTTACGGCAAAAATATCTTTCACGATTCTTTCTGCATCTTGTTTCGGAAAATTTCCATCGATAATTGAGAGTTCCATGGTATAATAGTTGGTTGATGATAAAATTATTGTCCTTGAGCAGCAGTAAAACCGGGCACAAAAAGTATATAGATTTTCGGTTTTGATGATTTCTAGTCCCTGTTGATTTACCTGTTCCATTAAGTCCAGCACATCCTGATAAACTAGTGGTTCAGCAGTAACAGCGGTAAAACGGCAGCGCCAATGGTCGGTACAAAAGGTTTCTGGAAAGCCTTCGGGCCATACTTTGGTACCCCGGTTAGTAATCATTTTAAGGTCTAATTTTTGCAGCGTACTCTTTTTCAGATTACCTGCCAGTTCTGCTGCATTTCTATTGGCATTACTGATGAACAGATCTACCCCTACTAAATTTTTGGTAGCCGGTTTTTCCGGTATGTAGAGATGCTGCACTTGCTTTATTCCCTGCTGGAAGGCAACCGGCTTTAACTGAGTAGGTTGTTGGCCCAGCCTGCTAATGATTGCGTTTGCGAATGCCTGGGTGCCTACTCGCTCACGTGAGGTGTTTGAATGATAGATATCTGCAGTATGGATGCCATCTTCAATCGTTTTCAGCCAGGCATTTTGTATTAGGGCCGCGGGCTTTTCCTGTTCGATATGCAGCAGCATTTGAATCGCAGCCAGCAACAATCCCGATGGATTGGCCACATCCTTGCCGGCTATCAGCGGAGCCGAACCATGAATTGCTTCGAAGAGGGCAAAATTATTGCCAATATTTACACTGCCCCCCAACCCCACCGAACCGGTAATCTGGGCTGCCACATCACTTAAAATATCACCGTACAAATTGGGCATAACAATCACATCAAATTGTTCAGGGGTATCGGCCAGTCTTGCAGCTCCAATATCTACAATCAAATGCTCCTGTTCAATTTCTGGGTAGTTTGCACCAATTTTGGTAAAAGTTTTATGAAATAAACCATCGGTTAATTTCATGATATTATCCTTGGTAAAACAACTCACTTTCTTTCTGCCGCAAGTGCGGGCATATTCAAATGCATACCGGATAATTTTTTCAGTGCCGGGTTTAGAAATCAACTTCAAGCACTGTATTACTTCGTCGGTTTGCTGATGTTCAATACCAGCATACAAATCTTCCTCATTTTCCCGAACAATTACCACATCCATAATGGGGTGCTTGGTGGCAACAAATGGGTGGTACGACTGGCAGGGACGGATATTGGCGTACAAGCCCAATACTTTCCGCATGGTTACATTTAAACTTTTATATCCGCCTCCCTGAGGGGTAGTAATGGGCCCTTTTTTAGAAAATTTTATTTCGGCGAAGGGTTTCCCAGGCTGCCGGCGGAATACCTGAAGAAATACCACTTAAATAAGCTCGTTCCCCCACTTCAATCGATTCAGTTTCAATGGCTGCACCAGCTGCTTGTAAAATCCGGAGGGTGGCTTCCATAATTTCCAGACCAATCCCGTCGCCGGGGGCAATGGTAATTTTAATTGGATTTTTCACATTCATTTTGCAAATTTGCACCAATTAATCCATATACTTTTATTTATAGTTATTATATTTGGAATAAATATTGTTTATGAATTTCACATTACATCAACTCCGTGTTTTTTTAGTGGTAACCGAGAAGAAGAGTATTACCCTTGCTGCCCGTGAGCTTAATATGACGCAGCCGGCGGTTTCGATACAGTTGAAAAATTTGCAAGATCAGTTCGATCTTCCGCTTACAGAAGTGATCGGTAGAAAATTATACATTACTGATTTTGGAAAAGAAATTGAAGGCATAGCAATTCGGGTATTAAATGAAGTAGATGCCATTAAAGATCACTCCCTCCGCTTTCAGGGAATTTTGTCGGGCAAACTACGGATAGCTTCAGTTTCTACTGGAAAATATATTATGCCCTATTTTCTTCGGACGTTTTTATCCGATAATCCCCAAGTAGAACTTGAGATGGAAGTGAGTAATAAAAATAAAGTGCTGGAAGGATTGCGCAACAATGAAGTTGATTTTGCAATAATGACTGTTCTGCCAACTGATATAGACCTATATGAAGAAATTCTGATGCCGAACCGATTATTTTTATTTGGGGCTGCTGAAAGCGTGTTGCCAACATCCGATGCTGCTGGAGCTACCTTATTTAAAGAACTCCCCCTAATATTCCGGGAAGAGGGTTCAGGTACCCGACACTCCATGCAACAGTATTTTCAAAAAGCAAATATCAGTCCTCGCGTTGGTCTCTCCCTCAGCTCCAATGAAGCGGTTAAACAAGCGGTACTTGCCGGTCTGGGCTATTCTGTGTTACCCCTAGTAAGTGTGAGAGATGAATTAAAGCTGAATAAAATTGCCATCATTCCCGTAAAAGGATTCCCGTTGCGCACCCAGTGGCGACTGGTATGGCTGCAGAAAAAGCAGTTAACGGCGGTGGCTGCAGCTTTTCTAAAGTATATGCGGGAACACAAGCAGGAAATATATCAAACCCATTTTGCTAACCTCGAGAGTTATTTCTAACTGCCCCATATAAATCTAAAGATTCGTTAATTCGCTCAGTTCATATAAACGGTTGGCTGCTTTGGG
>CAMBUH010000088.1 GCA_945870985.1 Chitinophaga pinensis | reverse complement strand
AGTGCGCAAAGAGAAAAGAAAAGTAAACTAATTTTTTTCATACTGCAAGTAAGGGTTTAATGACTCAAGTTGATAAATCCACCATCTATAGGATAATCGTTTCCTGAAATAAAAGAAGCTGCATCGCTGCAAAGATAATTTGCTAATTGAGCTATTTCTTCCACATTTCCCATACGGCCCATGGGCTGACTGGCAGCGAGTTGCTGAAACATTTCGGTTTCGCGACCGGGATAGTTTTTGGCAATAAACCCATCTACAAATGGTGTATGCACCCGGGCGGGGGAGATTGAGTTACAGCGAATATTATGCGAGAGGTAATCGCGGGCCACACTCATCGTTATCGCATGCACAGCTCCCTTACTCATGCTATAAGCAAATCGATCGGGAATACCGGTAAGTGCTGCAATGGAAGCTACATTCAAAATAACCCCTCCCCCTCTTTTTTGCATTTGTGGAATGCCATAATGCAGGCAATGATATGTGCCTTTTACATTCACCTGAAAAATCCGATCAAAATCCTGTGCCGATGTAGAAGTGGCTGTTCCAACGTGAGCAATACCCGCACAATTCACAAGGATATCAATAGCACCTATTTCGTTCATCACAGTAGCCACCTGATTGGTATCGGTTATATCACAGGCATAGGCATTTCCCTTACTTCCTTCGACCTCAATTGAATCAACCGTTTGCTGTGCCGCAGCCAGCCGCAGTTCGGGCAGATGAACCCAAGCACCTTGTTGTGCAAATAGTTTTGCAATTGCTTGTCCGATACCACTGCCTGCTCCGGTAATTACAGCAATTTTATTGGTTAAACTAAACATGAAAAAGTATTCAGGATAAAGTAAAAATTTTTTTCATTAGCATCCATTTCTCTCCGGGTGCTGCAAAAGGTAATGGTTGTTGAAATGTCCACATCAATTGCTCCCAATCCTGCACTACAGAATTTTTCGCATCTGCAGCCGCCTTGGCTGCAAAATCAAATTGAGCATTTACATCCATTATCATCGTTAATCGATTGCCTACCCGATAAATTTCCATTTTCTCGATGCCCGACTGTTTAATCGAATCTAGAATTTCCGGCCACACTTTTTGGTGCCAATCTTCATAAGCAGTAATTAATGCGGGATCATCTTTCAGATCAAGTGCTAAGATATATTGCTGATTCATACGTCGGCTGTTTTACGAATGGCATGTCCCTTCCATCCAAAATAAGCTACTACCACAAAACAAAGCATCGGCACAAAATACCCATTTTGAATATTACCACTCACATCGGTAATATATCCAAAAACCAATGGCAACAAACCTCCACCCACAATAGCCATTACAATTAAGCTGCTGCCCATTTCAGTCTGGTTACCCAACGATTGAATCCCCAGCGAAAAAATAGTGGGAAACATGATCGACATAAAAAAACTGATGGCAAAAACAATGTATAATGCCGGCAGCCCCTTTGCGTAAACAGCAGCAAAACACAAAAAAATATTCAGCAGGGCATACAGCGTAAGTAATCGAGCAGGTTGCACGTATCGCATAAAGAAGGTACCTGCAAAACGACCTATCATAAAGGATAGTCCATACCCCAACCCCAAATAAGTAGCTGCAGTTGCTCTATCAATCTCCGCCGATTTAGCGGCATATAAAATAAACAAGCTGTTTACACATACCTGAGCACCTACATAAAAGAACTGGGCAATCACCGCCCAACGCAAATGTGGAATTTGCCAAGTGGAAAGTAGCTCATTTATAGTAACTTTTGAATTGCCCTCTTCGCGTATATCTGGCATCTTTATTCGAGTAAAAATGAAGGCAATCAATAATATTACCATCCCGATTATTGTATAGGGCAGCTTTACCGATGCTGCTTCTGATGCGAGCGCTGCTTGCCGGCTAACTGCATCCATCGAATTCAGCAGCTCATCCGAAGCACCTTGCGTTAAAATCAGTTTGGCACCAATAATGGGTGCAATGGTTACAGACAATCCGTTAAAAGCCTGGGCAAAATTTAATCGCTGCGAAGCAGTATCCGGGCTACCCAGCAAGGCTGCATAGGGATTGGCTGCGGTTTCTAGTAATGCCAGTCCACACCCAATCACAAATAAAGCAGCCAGAAAAAAACCATAGGCCTGTGTATTGGCAGCAGGAATAAATAAAAAGGAGCCGATGGCAAAGAAAATTAATCCGATAATTATACCAGTCTTATACCCATACTTTTTCAACAGGATGCCGGCTGGTAAAGCCATGAGAAAGTAAGCAATAAAAACGGAGGAATCTACCAGAGAAGCCTGTAAAGTGGAGAGACTGAACGACTTTTTTAAATGGGGGATCAAGATAGGGTCGAGATTGTGAACAAAACCCCACATAAAAAACAGGGAAGTAAGTAATATAAATGCTGCCCCTGTTGATGCCTTGTTTACTGCCATACTGCTAAACTATCTGTTGGGTATACAAATTGCCCTTAAGATAAGGAAGTTTTTAATTGATTGAGTTTTTTTACCTTTTCCAGTAAATGAAATATTTGCTCGATACCACCATTGATAATTACTGTACTTTGGGAGCGGGGCGGCGGGTGCCGGCATACATTTCGTATTCCAGTAATCTACAGTCAATGGTTGCGTTATAAAAAGGAATGCGCCGAGCGGGTTTCAGGTGAATATGTTTTGCCAGTTCAAGGTTGCCGGTAAACACATATCCAGTATATCCCTGACAATGATTTTTTAGAAAATCACCCATTCGGGCATATAATTTTTCTAATGCTGCTGTTTCCCCCAATCGTTCTCCATATTCGGGATTGAATAAGATTACCCCGGGTGGTTCGGGCAGGGTGGTTGCGGCAAAGTCGGCCGTTTCAAATTGAATCAGGTGCTCTACCCCGGCTGCTGCAGCATTGATGCGGGCATTTTTAATGGCTTCGGCACTAATATCCGATGCGATAATTTTTGGAAGGGCATCGCTTTTTATTTCGGCTTTACACTGAGCAATAGATTCGTTGTACCAATCTGCCGAATAGCCTTTGATAAACTGAAAGCCATATCGGTTTCTGAATAAGCCAGGTGGTTGGTTCGATGCCAATAAAGCAGCTTCAATTGCCAATGTTCCGGAGCCGCACATCGGATTAATAAAAGGAATTGTTTTATCCCAACGGGTGCTGAGCAATACTGCAGCAGCCAAGGCTTCTAGCATGGGGGCTCTACCCGGTATTTTTCTATAGCCATGCCTGCCTAAGGAAGCACCGGAGGTATCCATAAACACCGTGGCTTTATCTTCCTTCCAGTATAAATGTATAACGGCCCCTTCTAAGGCTGACCCTGTATTTGGCCGCTTACCGGATAATTTTCTGCACCTATCTACCCAGGCATCTTTCACGCGCAACGCAGGAAATAGATTATTGTTGATGCTTGGATGGGATACCTGCGCCGTTACCGAAAAATAGGTATCGGGCAATAACCAATTTTCCCAGGGGAACCTAACCAGGGTTTCATAAATATCATCGGGATGATTGCATATAAAATCATGCAGTTCAAATAAAACCTGGCTGGCCGAACGCAGATGAACATTTAAACGAATGCAATCTCGTAAACTCCCCTGCAATCGAACCCCCGTGGTAAATGCGGTATTATTGGTAAAGCCCAGCGCCTGCACTTCTTGTAATAAGGCAGGCGACAACCATTTATGGCAGGTGATTAGAATATTTCCTTGGCTCGCAAAGCTAAACATGAACCGCAAACATACACAAATTCAAGAGGGACGGCACAAGAAATTCAATCATCCAATAATCGGGCAATAAAATGAACAGCAGCAAGTACAATTAAAGTACGCTGCGCCATTTCAGATGAGCACTCTTACTGTTGCGGTGAATCTTCCACAAATCAATTACTCCAAAACGAGCAGGAGCAGCAGGATGGGTAGCAGTTGGTTCAGCAAGGGTTTCTTTTACTTCAGTAGTAAGGGTGTTCAGAGTATTGGCATCTATGTGCCCAATAGAAGGCATATTGGTATTTTTCATATCAATGATTTTAATACGTTTAATAATAAAAAGGCGTCCGGAAAAACTTTCAATCGTTGGGGAAGTACTTCACTAGAGATATCCGGAGCAACTGCGCTATGGCAAACGCGCTTTCGGGTTCAAAGGTACTACAAATAAATTGTACGTAAGATTCAATTATGCAAAAGCACTGTTAATAAACCAGAAACTCATACTGAAATTACCCTAACTCTACATCCGGTTTAGATTCATCAGACAATGCCACTTTTCCGCGGTTCTTGCGAACTACCCTCGAAAAGAGGGATATTTCCTGATCGAAAAGAAAGCGGAGAAACAAGGCAGTCCAAGATTGATGACTTTCCAATGTATCATAAAAACTGGGAGCCGTTTTTTTAATATCGGGAAGCCGATTCCAGGGAACAGAAGGAAAATCGTGGTGTTCGTTATGATATCCCACATTAAAAGCTACTCCATTCAAAATTCCATAATAACTATAGGTTTCCTGTTCGCCACGAGTTAAATAATGTTCCTGAATCCATCTGGCACCTAAGGGATGTAATCCAACAGAGAAAAAGAAACTGGCTATCATATACACCAGCGATTGAGCACCCAAAAAATAGGCAATGGCACTAATAGAAACAATTTGTACTACCCAATTGAGGGCAACCCATTTATCGAATGGACTGATTTCGCGAAGCCTAGTTAACCGAAAAACCTGAAATATGGGATAAAAAAGCAACCAGATAACTTTACCAATAAAATAGTTGTTGATTAATTTAGCTTCCCAATAATTCGGTAAGTCGCCATCTAATTCATGCACCCCCTGAAAAGAATGATGCTTCAGGTGATAAGTTTCAAATGAAATGGAACTGGGAAAAATAAGAGGAATATTAGCAATAATACCCGCAATTTTATTGGCAGAACGATTTTTGAATATTAATTTATGCGCACACTCATGTATCAGCACAAAAAGGGCATGATCGGCAAATGCTCCTAACAAATAAGCTGCAATAAATACCCACCACCAAGATTGGCCAGACAATAAAACAGCCATGCCAACTTGAAATCCTACCACCCCCAAAATAGCCAGAAACGAATAGGGATTTTTCCCAATCAACTGACGCATTTCTGGATGCTGCTTCAACATTTCCCGGGTTCTACCTCTATGTGGTTCAGGGGTTTCCACATGCACAAAATCCTGCTTAAACATGGTATTATCGTTTATACAAATATATATCATTCGAAACTTATACCCGATTTAAGAAAAGCGATAGCAGGTAGAATTCATCAATTTGATATTAATTGTTGGAGGTGTTTAAGTAATTTTAGAATGTTGTATCTATCATTGAACACAATCGTTACCTAATGAAACCCATTTCCACTGCCTTACTTTCTTTTGGTATGTCGGGCAAATTATTCCAAGCACCGTTTTTGCATGCCCATCCCGGATTTTCATTAACCGCTGTATGGGAAAGATCCCAAGCACTTGCCGGTGCGTTTTATCCCACAATTCGTTCCGTATCTACTATCGAGGAGATACTCAACGATTCAACCATTGAACTCGTAGTGGTAAATACCCCAACAGCAACCCACTTTAATTATGCGAAGCAGGTATTGCTTGCTGGTAAACATGCCGTTGTAGAAAAGGCGTTTACCACCACCGTTGCAGAAGCCATCGAATTAAAAAATATTGCAACCGAAAAAATTCGGAGCCTCTCTGTATTTCAGAACCGACGCTGGGATAGTGATTTTTTAACAGTACGTCGGATACTGCAATCTGGAGTGCTGGGTGAGGTATTGGAAGCCGAATTTCATTACGACCGATTTAAGCAAGAATTAAGTGCTAAAATGCATAAAGAAACTCCCATATCAGGTGCCGGAGTGGTGTATGATTTAGGGCCACACCTGATAGATCAGGCCCTGGTTTCTTTTGGCTTTCCCCAAGCGGTTTTTGCCGATATAAGGGTAACCAGAAACGCTTCGCAAGTGGATGATTACTTAGAAATTTTACTTTACTACCCTACCCTGCGGGTACGACTAAAATCGGGTTATTACTATCGGGAACCTATCGCTGCATTCACCCTATTTGGAAGAAATGGAAGCTTCCATAAATCACGAGCAGATATTCAGGAAAATGCTTTGTTAGCCAATACTCCAACAAACAGTCCAAGTTGGGGAATTGAACCTGAATCGGAAAGAGGTTTATTACATACCGAAATAGATGGGAAAATCATTCGCGAACAGGTGCCGACCGAAAAAGGGGATTATGCTCAATATTATGAAGGCATCTATCAGCATATCCGAAACGGAGCGCCAATTCATGTAACAGCCGATGATGGCATCCAGGTAATGAAAATCATTACCGCCGCATTAGAAAGTTCTGCTGAAAAGCGGGTAATTGCTTTGTAGGGATTACATTTTCTTGGCATCCTCTAAAAACTTCGCTAACCCGATATCGGTTAAGGGATGTTTTAGCAGAGCAAGAATAGAGTCGAGCGGGCAGGTACAAACATCTGCACCCAATTCGGCAGCTTTTACAATATGCAAACCACTGCGGATGGAAGCTGCTAAAATCTCAGTTGAAAAGCCTTGTACATCAAAAATCTGACGCATCTGGGCAATCAATTCCATACCGTCCCAACAGCTATCGTCTATACGACCGATAAACGGCGAAACATAGGTAGCCCCTGCTTTTGCAGCTAATATGGCTTGCCCCGCAGAAAATATAAGGGTACAGTTGGTACGAATTTTATGGTCGGTGAACCATTTTATGGCTTTAACACCATCTTTAATCATCGGCACTTTTACTACAATATTGGGGTGGATAGCTGCGAGTTGCTGGCCTTCTTTAATGATAGACTCAAAATCAGTAGATAAAACTTCTGCACTGATATCTCCATCCACCATTTCGCAAATGGTTTTGTAGTGCTGATTGATCGCAGCTTCTCCTTTGATGCCTTCTTTGGCCATAAGGGATGGATTGGTGGTTACACCATCCAAGATTCCTAAGTCGTTAGCTTCTTTAATCTGGGCCAGATTGGCAGTGTCTACAAAAAATTTCATGCATGAATATTTAAAATGGCCGGGGCCAAAAAATAATAAAAAAATGGCAGGCTACTCACATCGCACCGCTACAACCGCCTATCCTTGCTGCATTCCTGCCCTGGGGAGGTTCAGCAGGAGCTGGCCGTGTAAGACCTGCCACTGCAAAGGTAATGAATTATTCTAAATTGATAGAAGCAATCCGGCAAACCACTTACAATTATCGAATGATATTAGCACCTGCCTGCACTCGCTGAATACCCAGCAGTTCGTCGTACCTGCTACTAAAAGATCGGTAATAATACAAAATCAGGTACTCATTTTCTGCTTCAAAATAATTACCCTCTGTAAAAGTTGGATCCAGAAGTACATTGGGTGTGCGGATATCTCGGGTAAGGTATTGGTAACTATAATAACCCTGTTTTAACAGGATGGTTTTTTCGTATGCCCCCTTTTCACCATTCCACTCCATACGGGTTTTCTCGGGTGGTAGTAGTTGCGTGCAATCTCCCGATACGAATACTTCCTTTCCCGGAAAAGGTTGCTTATTGGCTGGCACATAAGTAAAATGCACATTTACATACTCTCCCTGCCACCAGGGATTGGCCACGTCGGTATTGCTGATTTCGAATCGCCCATTTAAATCTGGATAATATACATATCGCGTTTTTGATCGGTCTGCATCCGGCTTTAAAAATAGTTGAGGGGGCTGAGTGGTAGGATCGATTCGGTCGATGCGGTCTGATAAAAACCGGATACTCCGTACATCAACCCATCGGTATTCTTTTCCTGCAGGAAATACGGCTTCTAATTCTGAGTTGAATTCTATCAGATCTCCCCGGATAATCATCGGCTGAGTAGGGATATGGGCTGTTTCCCATCGATTGTTTTGTAAAATCACCAACTTACCCAGTTGTTGCATAAACATGGGAATAGCTTTCACCTGAATGCTAACCGGTATTTTATGATGAGTCATTTGCAAAGAAGGATCGAAGGGTTGCGTTGCAGATGCCAGTATAGGAACTTGTTTATTTACAACCATCATTCGCCGGGTAAAGGCAACTTGGTTGGTATCTGCATCTAAGTATACTTTTAGCAGATAATTACCACTTTTTATGGGAACACAACTGCGTTCGGGAAGGGTAACCTGGTAGTGAATATAAGGTGTTTGGGTATTGGATGAAAAACGATATTGTATAATTCGATTTTGGGTAAACCCCTTAATATAATCGAATACAATTACATCGGCCGGCGACCAATCGGCATTACATAACTGATAGGAATAATAATAATTCCTGGGTTGTTTCCCCAGATCATCAAAATGCAATTCGAATAGCTCTCCGGAACCCAATTCCATAATGGGGGCTGCCTGCTGATTGCCCTGTCGGAAAAAAGAAACACTGCCAATTCCCTCCCGGAAAATTTTATCCGGCTGGCGCTGGGCAAGCAAGGTTATGGTTATACAACAAGAAGTTATCAGTAATAAACCAGCTTTCATAGGCGAAATTACCCGTTAAACTTACTACATAATTCGGAAATGGTTTTGGGTGATAGCAGGGGGCTGCGTAGTTTTACAATATAACTTACTTATTTGAAGCTGGCATTTAACATAGCCCGTAAACAGGCATTCAACAGCAGCCGCTCCTTTTCGGCCTTCATCATTCGCCTGTCGATTGTGGCAACCGCTATCAGTGTTATGGCATTGATTGTTACACTATCGTTTGTGAATGGCTTTCAAAGAGAGGTTTCTGGAAAAGTGTTCAGCTTTTGGGGGCATATCCGCGTGCAGCAATATGTTCCCGGCAAATCCATTGTTGCGGAAGAACTTCCGATGAACCGAAACGACTCCCTAGAACAGGCAATCCGTTCTATGCCGGGCATCCAAAAGATACAGACCTACGCCACTAAGTCGGCCGTTATGGAACACCAGAAAGAAATTGAGGGTGTTTTATTAAAAGGAATCAGCAAAGAGTATGATTCCGTTCCTTTCCGGCCATTTATGGTAAGTGGCAGCTGGATCCATTTTAACGACAGTAGTTATAGTCACGACGTGCTGGTATCTGCCGATCAGGCAAAAACACTGAATATAAAGGTGAATGATACCATTACCCTATATTTTATTGCCTCCCTAGAGGGTACCCGCACTTACCGGAAACTGCGGGTAGCCGGGTTATACAAAACATCCATCGCCGAATACGACCAATTGTTTGTGATAGGCGACTTGCAACTGTTGCAGCGGGTAAATGATTGGGGACCCCGGCAAATTGGGGGGTATGAGGTTTTTGTGCAGGATTATGCAAAGCTTAACAGCATACAATCTGCCCTGGCAGATCGCTTACCCATGCAAATGGGCAGCAGTACCATTGAAGAGATTTTTCCGAATATATTCGACTGGCTAACTATCCAA
>CAMBUH010000087.1 GCA_945870985.1 Chitinophaga pinensis | reverse complement strand
TTGATTAGCACGATGTATCTTCATCAGGGGATAAGGCAGCTGCCCAAAAATATATCCTCCCTCCAATACAACATCACTATAACCGAAACGTGATAAAAACACTCTTTTTTCTACCCGGCCACTTATATTTTGGTAGGCATATTCACTATTTAATACACCCTTCACTCCGGCAATAAAACGAAGGGTATAAATGGGGTATTGATTCACGATGGGTATCCGAAACACTTTACTTTGATAAAATTGTTCATGGGGCGCCCATCGAACTTCTCCGTAAAACTCTGTGGTGTTTAACTCGTTTACTTGCTCCGGAACGCCATTCTGCGATGTTTTATATACAATACTTCCTGCAGGCTGTTGTATCCAATTTTTTCCTCCCATTGTAATGGCAATGTTGCCCGGGAATTCGTGCACGTATTCGGCCACTAAATTTTTGTTGTACAACCATTTGTCATTCAGCCCTCTTTTAAACGACAATAAAAAATTATCTTCTGAAACAAACTGCAGTTCCTGACCCGGAATTTTTGTATCGTATTGATAACTGGCTCTTATAAAACTGAGTGGATATTTATAGATGGATTTGTTATTCAGGGAATAGGTAGTGCGAAGAAAATATTTAAACTGCTCATCCTTCAATCCGTAGGCACCATAGCCTTCTAAATAAATGCGCTTACTAAATTGCGGGGTGGTTCTTCCTCCCAGCCGTGGCTTAAATCCCTCTACCGGATTAAAGCTATAAAATGCTGCAAATGGACCCCACTCTACCGGACCAAGAGAAACATATCCATCTACCAAAAAAACCATCAGTCCCATCGCTCTTTGGTACGATCGCATCCGGGTTAAACTGTCGATATTGGTATAAATGGCTGATTCGGTTTGTTTAAGGGTGTCGTGCCGATTTTGTTGCCAGTAGCTGTTTGCGTGGCTTGCAGCATCCGGAGCCCGAATTAAGGGTGCACCAGCAAATAGACTGTCGGGAATGGGCGTTTCACGGTCGTATCGCTGAAAACTTACCGTTCGTTCGCCATAAATACCTCCCCGCATCGATCGGTTGATGCCCGCATCTGCTCCTGTTTTGCTACTAATGAGGTAGTATCTTCCATCAGTGTTTTTTTGAAAATTCAAATCAATAGTCATCTCCCGAACAAAATTGAGGTTCGCATTCTTACTGATAAATAGATTGATACTTTTTACGGCATATCGGCCGTCGAGGGTTATTAGCATATTACCCCTAAATAACAGGTCACCCGTATTGCGTGGGGTAAAGTATAGTTTAATAAACTTTTCTCCACTGGCATCGGTAATCGTATCACGGATATAGAAAAGATAAAAAGTGGGCGATAAACTGGCAATTGGACTCAAAAACTGATACGTAAATAATGGGATATTATTCTCGTATATGTCTACATCCATGTATAACCGGTTCAAGTACAGATTAATTCCTTTATTATCAACATACGAACCAAAGTCAACCTGTTTTTCAGCCTCTACTTCTGTTTTAGCCGCAGCCGGATTTTTCCGCCACCATTTTTTACTGATGGTTTCCTGAATATATACCGGCAATAAAATTCTTCCCGGAACGGTAGTGGTATCGCGATTGTCGAATAAAAATTTATACTGATTCAGTAATCGGGAAGCCGTTATTTTATCAGAAAAATTACTCATCGACAAAGTAAGTTTTTCATATTGGGTATATGATAAATAATCGCTGGCTGTAGCTCGGTTTTCGGCTCGGTGCTCAATTACTTTTTTAATCAACTCAACTGCCGGATTGCCCTTGTTTTTATACGGAGCCCTTTTTGAAGTAGACACAGTTACGCTATTGATATAACGGGGATCTAATTTCAGTGATCCATTAATTACCGTTTCTTTACCCGGTTCGAAATTGATGTATTGAGTTGAATACCCTACATAACTGATTTGTAACTGGGTAAATTTCAAGTTAGAGGAACTCAGTCGAAAATATCCCATACTATCGGTTACCGTACCCTTACCTCCCCGAAACAAAACACTGGCAGCAGCAATGGGCTGGCCCGATTCCGCATCTTTTACCACACCAGTTATAATAGTTTGAGAAATACTGCTAGAAAATCCAACCAAAAGCAAGGCAATACAAAATGCTAGTCGGGAAATAAAAACGGAAGGGTTGGATTGCATCAACCGTTTTTTTCAGTGAAGTAGTTGATTAAATCGCAAAATGCCTGAACACTAGAAAGTTCCAAAGCATTATACATACTTACGCGAATGCCACCTACTGTTCGATAGCCTTTTACGCCAATCATTCCCGCTTCTTTGCAAAGCTCCAGAAAGGGTGCCTCTAATGCAGGATTGGTAAAAAAGAAAACAGCATTCATACCACTTCTGCTATCAGGTTTTACCCGGATTGTAAAAAGCGGATGATTGTTCAGCGTATTATATAGTAAATTAGTTTTTGCTCGGTTCCGACGTTCCATTTCAAGAAGCCCTCCTTCGCGGATAATCCATCTAAGGGTAAGCATACTAACATATACCGAAAATACAGGTGGTGTGTTCATCAATGATCCGGCAGCAATATGTTGCTGATAATCCATGATGGCAGGTATTGCTTTCTTTCTTTTTCCTACAATATCTTTTCTCAGCACCACCAGGTTAACGCCCGCAGCACCCATATTTTTTTGAGCACCTGCATAAATGCAGGCGAACCGATTAAATTCCATAGGTCGGGAGAAAATATCGCTGCTCATGTCGGCAACCAATGGCACATCCACCTGGGGAATTTGATGCCACTGTGTTCCTTCTACTGTATTATTAGTGGTGATATGCAGATACTTGGTATTGGCAGGCAACTGCGCTGGCTGCCGAATACAAGTATGTTCACAATCGGCAGTGTCGGTAGCAGTAAACACATTTCCAAAAAATGTGGCTTCTTTAGCGGCTTTCTTTCCCCAAATACCATTGATGCAATAAGCAGCGGTATCGGTTGCATCTAATAAATTCATGGGTACCTGCATAAACTGCGTAGTAGCTCCTCCATGCAAAAACAACACTTCATAGTCTTCTCCCAATTCCATCAGCTGCTTTACCGAGCGCTTAGCCTCCTCCAATACTTCGCCAAATGCAGCCGTGCGATGCCCGATTTCTAAAATAGATAAGCCGGTATTATTAAAGTTGTGAATGGCATTTGCAGCTTCTTCCAGCACCGGTGCAGGCAATATGGAAGGGCCAGAATTAAAATTGTGTAGCTTCATGATGTTGAGTGCAAAGTAAAAACATTTGCTGCAAAGCTCTGCCGGAAAAACTATTAATCCCTAAAAGGGATGCTTCCTTAGGCATCGCCCGAAACGTTCTCCGATTCAGTTGCCCCGCTATTGCGATGCTCCATTTCTGTTACTCCTCCCGAAATGGTATACTTCATGGCGTCTGATGCAGCAATACCAGTTAAGGAACGAATATTAGCAACAGGCACCAAATAAGTGATTCCTGAAATTGCATAAGAATGAGGCACATATACGGTAACATGGTCGGGCATTCCCAGTGCCAAGCTAGTAGTTTGGGTAATAAACCCTACCCGCCAAACTCCTGCACCATCTACATTTACCAAAACCGGCTTATCAAATTTTTTCTTATTGCCGGCAAAAGCCTCTAGAAAATCCTTCACAGAAGAATAGATGAATTTGATACCGGGTGTTTTCTCCAGTAAATTATCTAACAGGGCCACTACCCGGCTAAAAAATAACATAGAAGAAATCCATCCGGTAAACAATACCAGTAGCACCACCACTAAAAATCCGATACCAGGTATTTTTTTAAGCTGACCATTGGCATCCACCTCCATCCAACTGGGTGCCAGCACATGTAGGATATTAGGGAGGATACTATCCACAAAATTGAATAGTCCAAAAACAACCCAGATCGTAATTCCGATGGGCGCCAGTACAACTAGTCCCTGCAGAAAATAGGTAAGTAACCGTTTAATCAAGCGGCGAAAGGAAAATCGGATCTCCGGCTGTTGCATACTACAATGATTGAATGACCACTGCAAAACTACACCCTTCCCTTCTACCCCTCAGTTTTCATTTTCAGAATGCTGATTTATTGGAAATCTACTCGGCTTATACCCTAAATAGCTGCGAAACATTATTTTACGTAACATTAAGTTAACAAATGTATTTTTTTATAATTTATATTAAACTGTTTTGTAAATACTTTTACATGTGTGTTCATTTTAATTAATAAATTCTATAATTTTTCAAAGAAACTTTTGTTACATAAAAAGTTTCCGTAGTTTTGTTGCAATCTTTAAATATGGAAAACACGGCAGAAAGAATTGTAGCAAAAGCGTATGAGTTATTCATGCGACTTGGCATTCGAAGCGTGAGCATGGATGAGATTGCCACCCAACTGGGGATGAGTAAAAAAACCATTTACCTCTATTACGCGGATAAGGATGAATTAGTAGAAGATGCCATTGAAATTGTATTAAATATCAACCGAAACGATTGTAAAATCCAACTGGAAGAAAGTGAAAACGCCATCCATGAAGTTTTTCTGAGCATCGATACGGTAAAGAAAATTCTCAGTAAAATGAATCCGGCGGTGATATTCGATTTAGAGAAATACCACACCGGCGCCTTTAATAAATACAACGATCACAAAAACAAGTTTTTATTTGATGTGATCGTTAACAATTTAAGCAGGGGAAAAGAAGAGGGCCTGTACCGAAAAGACATCAATATCAATCTGATTGCCCGATTCCGGTTGGCCTCGATGTTTCTAATTTTTAATCCGGAAATTTTTCCCGGTGAACATTTTAACCTTCCCCAGCTGATAGCCGAAACCACCGACAATTTCTTGTATGGAATTGCCAGCGAAGAAGGTCGTTTAATGATTGAACATTACAAGCAACTAAGTAAAAATCTGATTCCAGCATGACCCGTTATTTTATACTCTATATAATTCTTGTTGCTGCAACGGTAACCCCTCGTTCTGTAACCGGACAGGCTCCGAAAGCCAATCACTATGCTTTCAGCATTCAGCAAGCACTAGACTATGCCAAAGCCAATAATGTGCAGGTGAAAAATGCCCTATTATCTGTTCAGGCGCAAAATGAAACCAATCGGGAAATTACGGCTGCGGCACTCCCGAACATTTTCGGCACAGGCAATGTAATAAATAATCTCAAAATACCTGTTACCCTGATACCGGGTGAAATTACTGGGCTGCCCCCCGGCACCTTTGTACCCGTTCGTTTTGGAACAAAATATAACTCAATTGTTGGTATTCAATTACAACAAACCTTATTTGATGGGCAAGTATTTGTAGGATTACAAGCCAGAAAAACTTCTGTTGATTTTCAATTGAAAAACGTAGAGGTTACAGAAGAGCTTATTAAAGCCAATATCTACAAGGTATATTATCAATTGGTTGCCAGTAAAACGCAAATCAAAATTTTAGATGCGAATATTCAACGCCTGGAGAAACTTGAAAACGATACCCGCATCTTATATAATAATGGGTTTGCCGAAAAATTAGATGAGGATAAAGTATCTATTCAGTTAACCAACCTGAATACCGAAAAAGTAAAAGCACTCAATAGCATTGAAATCGGTTACCTGGGGCTTAAAACCTTGTTGGGCATGCCAGCGAAAGATACTTTAGAGCTCACCGAAAAAATAACGGAAGGCCAGATTGAAGCAAATATCCTCGCTGATACCGGATTTCAGTACCAAGACAGAAAAGAATACCAGTACCTAGAATTAGCCAAGAAGCTGAATGAATATAATATCAAAAGATATAAGTTAAGTTATTTACCTATACTGAGCATGAACGCCGCCTACAACAAAAACGCTCAACGGAATACCTTTGATTTGTTTGTGAAAGACGGTGATTGGTTTACTGCTTCCTACATCGGATTCAACTTATCGGTACCCATCTTCAGCGGATTTGCCAAAGATGCCCGGGTTGCCAAATCGAAAATTGATTTGCGCCAAACCTATAACCAACTGGAGAATCTGAGAAATACAATCGATAACGAAGTGCAGCAGGCAAGAATCAATTTCAACACCGCGCAAAACACCTTACGCTTCCAGAAAAAGAATATGGAACTCGCCGAAAAAGTATATAATCAAACCAGAAAAAAATACGAAATCGGAACCGGATCCAACATTGAAATTTCAGCAGCACAAACCGATTTAATAACCGCTCAAAACAATTACTTATCTGCTCTATATGGAGCCATCGTAGCAAGAATAGATTACTTGAAAGCTACCGGAAAATTATAATTAGTACCCAGCCATAAAACTCTACCATGAAGAAACTTGTATCTATATCTCTATTATCTATGCTGCTTATATCTGCCAGTTGTGGAAAAACCAAATCGAATGATTCGGAAGCTGTAGCGAAAAAGAAAACCGAATTGGCCGATTTAAAAAAAGAACAGGATAATCTAACCATACAAATAGCTAAACTTGAAAAAGAAATCGCGAAGCTAGATCCTGCGTTTGCCAAAGCAGAAAATGCCAAACTGGTTTCAGTAGATGCCCCTATTAGCTATCAGCCATTTAATCATTACATCGATTTACAGGGAAAAGTTGAATCGGAGAATATTTCATTCGTAACGCCCCGTGGTATACCCGGACAGGTGAAACAAATTTTAGTAAAGCGCGGCGACTATGTAAACAAAGGCCAACTACTGCTGAAACTGGATGATGCCATCGCCCGTCAAAGTTTAATTTCAGCCGAGCAAGGTGTAGAAACCATGAAGGGGCAATTAAGCTTTGCCCGTAATATTTACCAAAAGCAAAAAAATCTTTGGGAACAAAATATTGGCACAGAAGTTCAACTGATTACTGCCAAGAATAACGTAGAAACCCTGGAAAATCAACTCAAGGGCATGCAGGAACAAATAAAAATTACCAAAGAACAACTGCAAATGACCAACGTATACAGCGATGTGTCTGGTGTGGCAGAAGAAGTAAATATCAGGGTAGGCGAAACATTTATGGGAGGTATGCAAATTAAAATAGTAAATACTACCCAACTGAAAGTAACCACCCAAATTCCTGAAAACTATATAGACCGGGTAACTACCGGCAAGGTAATTAACATCACTTTACCTGATATTAATAAAACCGTATCGTCGAACATAAGCCTAACAGGAAAAATAATCGATCCGAATAGTCGTAGCTTTTATGTGGAAGCCAAAATTCCTTCTGATAAAGATTTTCACCCGAATCAGATTGCACTGGTTAGAATAATGGACTACAGCAACCCCAAAGCTATTTCCGTTCCTGTGAATACTTTACAGAGTGATGAAAAAGGAAAATACGTAATGGTGCTGTCGAAAGAAAGTGATAAAACCTATGCCAGAAAGAAAATGGTAGTCATCGGACAATTTTATGCAGACCAACTGGAAATCAAAAGTGGACTTGCACTCGGTGATCAAGTTATTAAAGAAGGTTTTCAGGGATTATACGATGGGCAACTAATTACTACGGCAGTAAAATAAATTGATTTACCAATTATCGCTTTGTTTTCTACTTCTCCTGTTGGAGAAAAGGATTTATAAAATATTATTATGAGCATTCAACAGATTACTGGCCGATTTAAAGAATTCATGCCAACCACCTGGAGTATCAAGAATAAAACATCTATCTATTTGCTGATGCTGTTTGTAAGCTTGGGGGGCATTTACCAATTTGTAACCTTGCCCAAAGAGCAATTTCCTGATATTGTAATCCCAACCATCTTTGTACAAACTGTATATGTAGGTAATTCTCCCAAAGACATTGAGAATCTGGTAACTCGGCCGCTCGAAAAACAAATCAAAGGGATTACTGGAGCAAAAATTAAAAAATTCACTTCCACTTCACAGCAAGATTTTTCGGCCATACAAATCGAATTTGACACCGACGTAAAAACGGATATAGCACTGCAAAAAATTAAAGATGCTATAGATAAAGCCAAGCAAGACCTGCCCAAAGACCTTACTCAAGAACCTACAGCCCTGGAAATTTCGCTGAGCGAACAACCCATCATGTATGTGAACCTGAGTGGAGATTATGATTTAACCCGCCTGAAAAAATTTGCAGACGATTTAAAAGACAGATTAGAAAACCTGCAACAAATCAACCGGGTTGAAATAGTGGGAGCACCCGAAAGAGAATTTCAGATTAATGTAGACAACTACCGGATGCAAAGTGCCGGCGTAACTTTTGATGATATCACTAATACCATCAAAAGAGAAAACATGGACATCTCAGGTGGGTTGCTGGAAGTGGGAGATATGAGAAGAAATCTGCAGATTAAAGGACAATTAAAATCGGCAACCGATATCGCCTCCCTGATAATTAGAAATCAAACCGGCTCTCCGGTTTATTTGAAGGACATTGCCACCATTATCGATACCACCAAAGATAAAGAAAGCTTCGCCCGGCTAAATGGAAAAAATGTGGTTACCCTCAACATTATCAAGCGAAATGGCGAAAACCTGATTGAAAGCAGCGATGGCGTAAAAGAAATTGTAGAAACCACCAAGGCAGCAGTTTTTCCGAAAGATTTGGATGTAGTGATTACAGGCGACCAAAGTATAAAAACCCGAACCTCCTTTAACGAGCTGGTGAATTCTATTATCATTGGTTTTGTGTTGGTGCTGATTGTATTGATGTTTTTCATGGGAGTAGTAAATGCCTTCTTTGTTGCATTATCCGTTCCACTGAGTATGTTTGTGGCATTTGTGTTTTTGCCAGCTGCCGACCTGATTGTAGGTTCGCATGTAACCCTCAACTTTATTGTACTGTTTGCGCTGTTATTCGGACTCGGAATTATTGTAGATGATGCCATTGTGGTAATTGAAAATACCCACCGAATTTTTATACAGGGAAAGGGGAAAATTCCTACGGGCTTGGCCGCTCGCATGGCAGCCGGAGAAGTGTTTATTCCCGTACTGGCAGGAACCGTAACCACGCTGGCTCCTTTCTTTCCATTGCTTTTCTGGCCGGGAATCATCGGAAAATTCATGATGTATCTACCCACGATGCTCATTTTTACCCTAGCCGCCTCTTTAGTGGTAGCCTTTATCATGAACCCTGTTTTCGCTGTTGATTTCATGAACCATGAAGATGATGCCGTAATTAAGAAGAAGTCGGACATGTTTAAGATGAAACTCTTCTGGGTTGGAGTGATTGGAGGAATTTTATTAGACCTATTTGGCTTCCCGTTTGCAGGTAATCTCCTGCTATTTTTTATGCTCCTTTGGATACTGAATCGATACGTATTATCAGATGCCATAGCAACCTTTCAGCAAAAAGTGTTACCCTCCATAATGAACAAATACGAAAACCTTCTCCGCTGGGCCCTCAAGGGTTGGAGACCCGTGCATTTGTTGTTGGGAACCATCGCCTTGCTATTTGTGTCGTTATTTTTATTTATAGGTTCTTATAAAATTGGCAGAACAGGGATTGTACTCTTTCC
>CAMBUH010000086.1 GCA_945870985.1 Chitinophaga pinensis | reverse complement strand
GTTCACTTTTATTAAGGAAGGGGCAGGAAATTATTTGGTAGCTGTTACAACGCAAGCAGAACCCTTATTGATAGTTTCTACCGGAAAGGGACAGCAAGTGCGCAAAGCCACTTTTAAAGTAACCAAAATGGTAGAAGTAACCGGTTGGAAAGCCGTGGGCACCAAGCTTACCGAATTCCATAAAAGTATTGAGATGAGTTGGAATCAGCCTGCGAATACCGATAACCAGCAACCTGAATTATTCGAATAGTAAATATGGCTGCCTATTTATGGGGTTGGGGATTTCTTTTTCTTCCGAAAGCGAAGAATGGCCGTTTTATTCAGGTCGCTATTTAGGAAAATTTCATACCGAACTTTTCCATCCCATAAAACCAACAGGGCTGAATTGGGGGGAAAGTTTCCGAGATTATAGGCATACATGGCCAACTCATTGTAGGCAAGTGAAGTGTCTACCTTAATATTCACTTTGATTGGTGCAATATCCAACATCGACTTTTCAACCAACATACGATTATTCAATAACAGTGAGATAGAATCGCCATCAACCTGTCCATTATCATATAATTCTAATCGCAGTTCATCATTGTCAACTTCCAGCATCTTCGATACCTCCTGTTTCCGATCACGGTTCGTTAAAACAATTGCCAGTCGCTCGGTTGTAGGCGGAAGTAAAGGAGCTATTACCAACCCCGGAGCAGTAACCACTTTAAGAGGCGAAGGGGCTGCAGGGATAAGTGCGGGAGGGGGAGGAGTAACGGGTACGTTTTTAAATACCTGTACACGTTTTTCTTTGGGTGCTTCAATTATATCAGGCTCCTTAACAAGTGGCAGGGTATCATTGGATTTAACCAGTTTAAACTTAATATCCGGAGCCATATAACGATACTCAGCTCCACTTAATAACCATCCCTGCAAGGAGGATTCGGCTTTAGAAGCTACTAATTTAAAATAGCCCTCCATTTTTAAATATAGCCCCCTAGAAGCACTCATCGATTGAAAATATACAACCGGAAAGGGGTTCAAGTGAACCGTTCTAACGGATTTATCATATTGTCCACGTATGGGCACCGTTAATACGCTGTCCTTAAAATAATATATAAATTCACCCCAAACTCGGGATCCCTGCTGTCGTAAAATTAACTCGGATAGATAACTATTACTTTGCCGGGGATATTGCACAATACCTACCCCATACCAGTGCCCATTCACCTGTTGCGAAAAAGCAGGAGAATGCGAGCAAATTACTATAAACAACAACCAACCGGCTCGACGCATGCAACAGATATTTTCCGGATATACAATGATGGGGTCAGTGCATCAATTAAATATTCTAAATTACTCTAAACCTATCATTTGCAATAGATAACTTCGTTAAAAAAGCTTGCTGTGAACAAATTATTCATTCCAAAAAAGATAGTAACAGGGGCTACCGGAACACCTGCCGTTAACATCCCGTAAGTATTGTACCTTTGCCAAATAAATTATATACATGCAAGAAGAGACCCTGCAGGCCGGGCAATACCATTTGTTACCCGTTCAGCGTAAAACCGATTTTGGTTTTTACCTGGATGATGGCCGAGAGGGCATTTTATTACCCAAACGCTTCGCACCCCGCAATCTGAGGGTGGGAGACGAGTTGAAGGTATTTGTTTACCACGATTCCGAAAACCGCCTCATTGCCACCACGCAAACTCCAAAAGCACTAGTGGGAGACATTGCGCTGATGGAAGTAGTATCCGTAACCCAGCAAGGGGCTTTTCTAGATTGGGGTTTGATGAAAGACCTGTTTGTTCCACAATCGAAGCAGTTGGGCATTATGCGGAAAGGGGGCAAATACCTGGTAAAATTATATATCGACGAGCAAACGGGGCGTGTGGCTGCTACGGAAAAAATTGAGTCGCTGCTGAATACTATGCCCTGTCCACTTAAAGAGCTCGATATAGTGGATTTAATAGCATACAGGGAATCAGAATTAGGGTGGGTAATGATTATCAATTACCAGTTTACCGGCATCCTGCACAGCAGTGAAATATTTACGCAAATACAAAAAGGCGATCATTTTACCGGCTTCTTAAAAAAAATCCGCCCCGATGAAAAAATTGATGTGGTATTGGGAAAACCCGGATTTGCAAAAGTGGAAGATGAAACCGAAAAGATAGTGCGCCTGCTGAAAGAAAATAATGGGTATCTGCCATTCAACGACAAATCTACGCCGGAGAGTATTTATGAATATTTTGGGATGAGTAAGAAAACTTTTAAAATGACCACGGGCCATTTATATAAACAACAGATTATCAGTTTTACCAAAACCGGCATACAATTAGTAAACCCTGAAGGGGAAACCCTGGCATAAACAAATTATATGAAAAACAAAATCGTGTATATACTCTCAGCCGTTAGAACACCCATTGGAAGTTTTGGCGGACAATTCAAATCATTATCGGCTACTCAACTAGGAGCAGCAGCAGTAAAGGGAGCCTGTGAAAAAGCGGGTATTGATGGGTCGTTAGTGGATGAATTGATTATGGGGTCGGTATTGCAGGCGGGGTTGGGACAAGCACCTGCCAGGCAATGTTCTAAATTTGCGGGATTACCGGATACCGTTCGGGCAACCACTGTAAATAAGGTTTGTGCCAGTGGAATGAAAGCAATTTCCATGGCGGCACAAAGCATTTTATTGGGGGATGCAGAAGTGGTGGTAGCAGGAGGGATGGAGAGTATGAGCAATGTACCCTTTTATCATGCAAATACCCGTTGGGGAAATAAATACGGGGCTACAACCTTGGCTGATGGATTACAGTTGGATGGATTAACCGATGTGTATCATCAATACCCTATGGGCAATGCGGCAGAATTGTGTGCCGTTAAGTATGGAATTGGAAGAACTGAACAGGATGCCTATGCCATAGAAAGTTATAGAAGAAGTCAACAATCAACTGAATCCGGATTATTTGCAGCTGAAATCGTTCCCATAGAGATCCCACAAAAAAAGGGTGGGTCTGTTTTTATAGACAAAGATGAGGAACCCTTTCAGGTGGATTTTGCCAAGATACCCCTATTAAAACCGGCATTTGATAAGAATGGTACTATAACTGCTGCCAATGCTTCTACCATGAATGATGGTGCTGCGGCGCTGGTATTGATGGATGGCGAAAAAGCGGATGCGTTGGGGTTACAACCACTGGCCATTTTACGCAGCTATGCCGATGCAGAACAGGCACCGGAATGGTTTACCACTTCTCCCGCAGTAGCGTTGCCACAGGCATTGAAGAAAGCCAATCTGAGCATGGAGGATATCAGTTATTTTGAAATCAATGAAGCATTCTCGGTAGTTGCGCTGGCCAATCAGCAATTGTTACATATCGATGCTGCCCAATTAAATGCACGAGGTGGTGCTGTATCATTGGGTCATCCCCTCGGATGCAGTGGTGCGAGAATTATGGTAACGCTGATTCACCTTTTGCAACAAGAAAATAAGCGCTACGGAACAGCTGCTATTTGCAATGGGGGAGGAGGAGCTAGTGCCATGGTTATCGAAAATCCCCACGTAGGATAGTATGATTCAAATTGCACCCTTCCTTTCTTCGGAAGCAGATTTATTGGCCGATATCAGTCGTGCCACATTTGCAGAAACTTTCGCACCGGTAAACACGCTGGAGGATATGGCAAAATTTATGGAGCAGCAGTTTACTTCCGAACAGCTAAAGACTGAAATGGGTAAACCGGGCTACCTGCATCTACTCGCTAGCTATAATGGGGCACCGGCAGGGTATCTGTTTTTAAAAAGGAATGCTCACCCACATTTACAACAGTCAGCTGCCCTTGAAATTAGTCGCATATATTGCTTACAAGCATTTCAAGGTAAGGGAGTTGGCAAAGCAATGATGGAATATTCCCAACAATATGCACAGGAAAATGGTTTTACCACTATATGGCTGGGGGTATGGAAAGAAAATGCAAAAGCCCTTGCATTTTATAACAGTTTTGGCTTTCGCATTTTTGGTGAGACTGATTTTATGTTGGGAAATGATTTGCAGAAAGATTGGCTGATGTATACAATGATTGAGTAAACTTTAATCTGATATATCATACTCCGTTTTAATGGTTCTTCTACATTCAATTACTTCCGGAGATATTTTACAGCCACTTCCTCCCGATTCATTATTCTAGGTCTGTATTTGGTTGTAAGAATAATCAGTTTGTCTGCTTAAGATTAAAGTTAGCCATGAAAAAAAATATATGCTAAGATGCATATTGGAGTTGGAATAAAGCTTAAAAGCTAAATGCAATATAGTTAGCCCTAAAACAAAATTGAAAAAAAACAATAACTGGCTTAGGATGAAAACTTGTTAGCAATTATGCGTATTGCAGAAAAAACACTTTTCAGGATGCAAAAAATATAATTCAAAAAGATTCTTTGCCTGATGGAGTTAGATGTGAAATCACTTTTCCCGTTTATTAGAGTTTATTGCCAATAAAAAACCTGCTCCAAAAAGTAATGTTATAAGGCCAGCGAAATAGGGTATTATTTCAGTCATTTTTTGAATTATTAATTAATTTTAAATAAATGCCGAATGCTAAAATTGACGGAACCCATAGTCCAATAAAAGAACCATCTGCTTTTTCACCTTGAAAATACAGTATTTCGGAAAATATCAATGATAATAAGGCAGCAATAAATAACAATTTGTCAGCAGTGGTAAATTTTTTAAACATTTTTATACCTTTAATTTTATTTGTAAATATACTAAAATATCGGTCCCTAATCAGATGTAGCCTACTTTTTTTTCTATCGTTTTACTTTGATCAATTGTATTATCGTAATTCTATTTATGGATAATATAAATGTAAGTTCTTGAAAGCTATATCGTTATTATGGTATTCCTGTTTGAAAGCTAAAAAAAGTGAGGAGTTTCAGAGTATTACCTAATCTAAGTTGCTAATAATCAAGGTACATGAGTTAATTTTCTTTTTACTTGAACCTACAAAAGCATAAATTGTCTACTGAACTCAATGCATACTATAAAACTGGATTAAAATTTGAGACACTACCAGCAAAGAGGCGTAGCCTCCAAACATACTACAACAACGGATTTTAATCCGTTGTTAGAAAACAAGTAAGATGTAACGAGAACCGTAGGTTCGGCCGATATAGTTGTTAACTGACCACATTAAGTATGCACCGTGCCTACAGCACTCTATACGTTGGGTGCTACAAAATACTATATATCTACGGATTAAAATCCGTAGATATATAGTAGAAATCGAACCGATGGCTCTATAACCTTTTTCCAACTTCCACTTACCTAAATAAAATAGCTTTTGTAAGGAAGCAAATTGTTCGAGACTTACAGAAAGTTTTATTTCACTCATAAAAGATTTCGTTAAATTATAGAATCACAAATAAAATCAATGGCAATATATATAATGTAAATATTGTATACATTACAAGCCTCATTTCAAAAAATCACCATCAATAATCAATAAACTGGCACCTTCCTCCGTAATAGAACGATGCGAGCTCAGGTTATCAGATACAACATAAGTATCTCCCTTACTTAATACAATTTTTTCACCAGTACTTAGCTCACTAATAAAGGTACCTTCCAGACAATGCACGATATGCCCCTTCTGGCACCAATGATCTGCCAAATAACCTGGAGAATATTCCACCTTTCGAACCCGTAAACCATTCCACTGCTGGGTTTGCCAAAAGGCAGTACCCGTTTCGCCGGGATAAGTAACTTTTTCAATGATGGCCCAATCAATGGTTTGGAAGGGAATTGAAGTCATATAAAAAGATTAGGACAGAATGAACGAAAAAAATTACATATTACTCTTCACATTTTTGCTGCGCCTATAATACAAAACAGTAATTAACAACAATGCAGCACCAACCAACATATCAACCCTCATTACCGATTGCAACTGCGCATTGATATCCCCAATCCAATAGTATAAACATATAAAAGAAATCATGCTAACTAAGCCAACCACCGAGGCAGCCAGATAATACTTCTTTTTAATAGCGGAAAAGATCAATCCAAATCCAATTATGCCAAATAAAAAAGCCCGGTGACGTAATAATAACTGCATATTGGGGTCGGAAATACTAACTCCATAAGAATTGGAAATCCGATTTGCAAAAAAAGCCAGACTAAAGGGTAACAAATGCACTACTCCGGTAATCAGTAATATTAGTCTATATAAGAATTCCATTTCACAAATTTATCAATTGAAATCAACAATCAATCATACTGAATTACTACAATAAACCCTGCCTATTTTTTATAAACAGACTTCCCTTCTTTAATAGTTTCCACTACTTGAATATTCTTAATTTCCATAACAGGAACCTTAACCGGATTTTTATCCAATATTACCATATCGGCTAATTTACCAGCTTGTAAGGTACCCTTAGAATTTTCCTCAAAATATTCAAAAGCCCCATTAATCGTTAACGCCTGTAATCCCTGATAAGAAGTAATTCGCTCTGCTTCTCCCACTACCACACCATTTCGAGATAATCGGTTAACAGAAGTCCATAATAAAAATAGCTGATCCATGGGAGTAACCGCCCCGTCGGTATGGTTAGAACAGGTGATTCCCATATCCATAGCAGATTTCATAGGACTAATAAAATCGGCCCTTTCTTTCCCCAAATTGGCCAAATGGATATCGCCCCAATAAAAAGTGTGATTGGTAAAAAAGGAAGGTACCATATTGTACTTTTTATACAGCGCTAACTGATCGGGACGCATAATTTGAGAATGGATAATGATGGTTCTCCGGTTATTACCGGTATCGTTTAATTGCTTGATCGCATTTTCATGTCCTCTCAGCATCATATCCACCGAGGCATCTCCATTACAATGAGAATAAACTTGTACATTATTTTTATAACAGGCCAACATCAAGCCATTTACCTGCTCTTGCGTTAGGTTAGGGAATCCTTTACAATCTTTAGCGCAACCTGGTACCGGAGTTAAATAGGGCTTGGTAAGAAAAGCTGTTTTACCCTGGGGAGAACCATCTACTGCCATTTTAAGACCACAATACTTCAAGTGATTTTTAAATATCCCCCATTCTATCTTGCCCGTTCCTAATACCTCATTCGCCATCAAAAAAGCGGGTGCTGCCTCAATATCTAAAAACAATTGATTACTAGAAGCTGCTCTTTCTAAGAGAGGCATCTTTTCTGCCATCAGCAAATGCTCAGCGGCTGTTGTTACTCCACAACTCGCATAATAATTCTGTGCTGCCTGCAACTTCTTAAACTCCTGTTCATCTGATAACGACTTTTTGGTTAAAGGGGTAAATGCTGCCATGGCCATTTCCTGCACCAAACCTTCAAGTTCCTGACTGCCCTTTTTACGAATAAAAGTGCCCCCTTCTGGGTCCTTGGTTGTAGCTGATAAACCTGCAAACTTAAAGGCCATCGAATTGGCAACTAACATATGGCTTGAAGTGTGCATTAGTATAACTGGATTGGTAGGAAAAGCCTTATCAAGCTCAGCAGCAGTAGGATGTCTCTTCTCTTGTAAAAAATCCTGATCATATCCCCAGCCAGTTAACAAATCGGTATCACTAAAATTTTGCTGCTGCTTCAATTCTTTTAAAGCTGAAATAATATCTGCTATAGATGCTACTTTACCCACCGGAGCAGGACTAAGATTTGCTTGCACGGTTGCATCTGCTACGGTTAAAATATGACTATGCGCATCTATAAATCCAGGTAATAAGGTTTTTCCTTGTAGATCATTCATTTGGGTAGTAGCGCCTTTTAATTTATCTGCTTCGGCTTTGGTTCCTGCTAAAATAATTTTACCGTTTTTTACCGCTACCGCTTCTACATACTGTGCCTCATTTCCTTCCATGGTTAGGATGTCGCCACCAAAATAAATGGTGTCGGCAGCAGTTTCAGTTTTAGCAGTAGGTTGATTGCAACTGGCAAAGACTACCAACAGGATTGCGAAAAGAAAGTAATTGAGTTTTTTCATAACTTTTTTGTGTTTTAACTAAAAGCCCGGCAAATGCATTTTTTTAAAAAAACAGTTACAAAGTGTACGCTTTGATGATTTTTTTATAATTTATAAAAATATTTTCAATTTCAGCCAATTTTTATGTACTTATTTTATTTTTCATTATAAATTAATTCCCAAACCTTTTCGTTATAATTAACTTTATTAATACCCGTCAATTTTTCAAGGGCTTGATAGTACTTTTGATTGCCTGTTTCATAGGGACCAACCGTTAGCAATTCCCAAACTCCAGCAAAACCTTTCTCCTTTTCAATCTTTTTTATTAATAGGGCATTTACAATATAGTCTGCATTATTTGAGAAGTTACCAGTTTTAAAAGTAACCGGCACCTCCTTAATTTGAACCCAATTAGTGTTTTTATTACTCGCAACTTGTTCTTTAAATGCTTTAAAAATTTCCTCCCAAGTAAAACCCCAACTTCGTCCATAGTAATGTTTGTTCTGTGGTAAGTCAAACATAACTAATCTGGGCGGTTCTTAGGAACTGCCCTTTTTTATGCCAGTTTTATTATATTTTATTCGGACAAAAGTGATTAATTATTAATTTATTATTTAGAAATGTACTCAAATTTATACATAATACAAAAAGCTGGAGACATTAGCGATAATAATTTGTATTAACAACTGTTGGTCCAAAAATTGAGCCAATATAAAGTTTGAGGCAATTTTATTAGTATTCTCATTTAAGGATAATTACATTAAATCTTTGATTAATTAAAATCCAAATAGATGAAAATAAAAGTATCCATAGAAATGTTATTGAATTAAACTTTGAAGAATACTTCTCCCGGACTGAAGTCTTGTATATCAATAAAAAATGAATAGTTATAAAAATTATAGGTATTGTAAAAAGTCCAAGATTAATAGATCTGCTAATTCTTCCAAGGTCATTCGCATTTCGATAATTCATTATCCCAGAGAATAATTCAAGGTAAAAACACGAAAATAAAAATGGATACATAATTGTCCGAGAGGTTTTTTTTATTATTAAATAGATAATCAATGCTTGTAGTAATGTTATTAAGGGACCGACTGCACTGATCAAAGTATAATGCCAATCTTCATCATAAGAAGACTTAGCTGGATAAACTGTATTCAATGTCATTATCATTTGATAACCCAATAATTCACCCATTATCCAATGAGTAAATTCATGAACCAAAAATGTAAGTATTACTGCAATTAGAGTAATTGCTATATATTTAAAACTCATATTTTTAGTTTTATTACTTGAAAAGATTAGTATCAAAGGATTTAAAAAAAAATTGCACCTAGCCGGGTTTCAATGTTATTTGAATTATTTCTGAATTTTCAATAATGTTTGTTATACTAACGTAAATTAAAACTTTTAGCAGTACCCAAGTTGGCAGCAGGCTAGGGAAGAGCTACGCACTCAAATATTTTTATATACTTGTTATTTCCCCAATCAAAAAAT
>CAMBUH010000085.1 GCA_945870985.1 Chitinophaga pinensis | reverse complement strand
TGTTGTAGCTCTGTCACCGGCATAAGCAAGTGTCCCCCCTGCTGATATTTGTTCTATATACAAACCTTTAGGGGCTGATTTAAACTTCCAAAATTTATCCTAACGATAAATAAATAACTTCTGGACTTATTTCTAATTTTTATATGAATTACAATTTAAGTCATATCTACTCGTTTACTATATGTCCGTTTTTATATTCAATGAATGTTAACAATCCATTTTTATTAAATCTATAATTATAAACGATGTCATCCGTGTTCAAGTCCTTCGGGTTTAATTTAATGTATTCATTGTTCGTTGTTGAGGAATATTCGTAAAAAGTATAAGAGTGCGTCACGTAACTAGGGGGAAAGTTTTTCTCCCTTATTTTTTCTACAAATGAATCTATATAAGCCTTTGTTTGTTCTCCACGAATAAAATTATGAATTAAAAAATTATCCCCTTTATAAATATATGCTGGCTCAATGGAAAAACTAGCATGTATTGAGGAGTCTGTCCTGTTGATTACATAAAAGGGTTCAATAACTATATTATCTGTTTTTTTCAAATTACAGCTAACAAATAAAATCATTAGAAGTAAATATTTATATTTTCCCGTTGAGTTTTCTTGTAACATAGATCTTGGTTAAAAAGGGTTTATAATCTCTTTTGTGTTGAAGCACCCACCATGCGACAAAACCACGTTTCTTTTCTTGAAAAATAATACGCCTTTTTTGTCTAGACCAAACTGATCTGAGCAGAATGTTTCCTTTTTAGTAAGCAGCAATTTAAATTATATCAGTATTGATAATACCAGCCCGTTTTAACATATTTCAACCTTAGAAAAACAATCCAAGTCCGACAAAAAATGGAGCAAATGTTTGGAGAAAATTAGTTCCGCAGAACCCAAGTCCAGCTCTTAAACCAGCACTTGTTTTTTTTATATTTTTTATGAACAACCCCAACTAGTTTTTTAGCTTTTTCGATCATCAACCGGCATTCAAAATAAGTTGATACCATGAGGGCCGTAACCTGATTTAATTTTTTTTTTAAGATAGAATACGAGGGAGGAAAATAGTGGGCTGCAAAGTTGATTCTGGATTCCCTTGAACAATTTACTGAGAAACTATTATTCATTAATTAAGCAACCATTCAATCGAGGTTGGTGCCCTCATACCAAGGCTTATAATATTCATTGGTATAATAATCGCCTTGATATACACGCAACAGTTCCGGATGACTCAAAACCTTAATAATGAATTGCAGACAGCTTATAATTTTTTCTTCAATTTTTCCAGAATAATAATTCAGCGAAAACATTTCTGTATTTCCCAACTCGGGGTTTTTTTGAACAAATTTTTCCAAATCAATTCCGTGTGATTCCTTCAATTTGGGTTGCCAGATATTTATTCCGAAACTGTTAGTTTCTACGTTATAATAATTAATGCCACAAAAAGTAAAATACATCCTGATAGACGGGTTTAATTTTTCAAATTCAAAACAAAGTAAGTGGCCTTCGCCAACTTTTTTAACCTCTGCCTTAGGAATGAATCCTTTTTGAACCAAAAAATCATCCAATATGCTTTTTTGTATGATGATTAAATTATATAAATTCAAGTTTCCCATTAATCAAATATTTCTTTAATTTCCATATCATAGAATTCACTTCCCGAAGGACCACCTAAATCAATAAATGTATAGCCCAACTTCTTTAAATCTATTATAAATTGCTGATTAACCTTAAATAGTTTTAATGAAAAAACTACGTTCATCGGAAAACTGAGAGGGACTATATACTTAATCTGCCTAATAATTTCATTTATATTTTTGGCTTTATTCGAACTGTTGGAACTAAAGGAAAAGTATTATTGCCGCTTACGTATTAAATGTCTACCCCACTTGCAGAAATATTTTACTGGCAGAAGTAATTACAATTCAGTCTTTAAAAAAGACATCCATTTATCAATTTCAATCTCTAATTCCGATAAAGTTTCAAGATTTTTTTTCATTGCTGGAGGTGTATTTCTCCAGGCTTTACCTAAATTAGTTTCTATATCAATGAGTCTACAAGAAAAATTGCGATACTCGTGAGCATATACAAGCTCTAATGTGATATTTTTTTTAATGTAGGCAATAACTAAACATTCTCGACTGCAAACTATGTCTTTAAATTGATAATTAAACTCTGAAATAATATACGCTGACTTTGGAGTTAAAATATCTATCACAGAAATCCAAATTTTATATATCGGAGTATCTATAAAATAATTTTGCATACAAGTTAATTTATCTAAATATTTCATTTAATTCCATTGAGTAAAAAAGTCCCTCATCAAAGTTCCCGCGTGATGTAAAGTAAGGATCTAAACCTACATCATAAAATGTATAACCTTGTACCTTTAGTGACTTTATCCATGCCTGATTGTTAGCTAAGTTTTGTGCGTCGCTCAATGCTGCATTAAATCCAGGCCAAGTTAAAACAGGCACACCTAAGTCATTTGATAAACTATTTGCAAATGGCATTACTCTTTCTTTCATATTTCTTCCTATTACAGCAACCTTATTATCTGCAAATCCCTTCATCATTCTAGATGCAGTAATTGCCTGTCCATTATGAGTAATTGATTTGTTAATTATTTTCAAACCACCACCCAACCATCTGCAAATGGTTTCATATGAAAATATACCTTCAAATTTAGTAATAAGTCTTCTTCCTAAATTGCCTATGTTAGCAAATTTATCGGCGATTAAATCCCCCAAGCTGGATCCAATTATACTTCCCATAAATCCCTCTACGAAACTGCTACCTAATTTTTCCCAACTAGTAAATCCATTTTTCCCTAACTCTGCAAATACAGCTGATCCTGCATTTGCAGCAGCTAAAATATATTTATTAGATATTGGCAAGGCTCCAGTAGCCATTGTTAATCCAACCTGCCACCAATTTACTTTAGTAAGAGCCTCATTCCAATCAGAAACATTATCATCAAGTAATCGAGCAAAAAACATTTGAACGAGTATATCTGCTGCACCACTCGCTCCAGCTTTAACTAAAATAGTTATCGGATCTATATTTAATGCTAATAACTGATTATTTTTTAATAAATCTATGAATTCTTTTGAACTCATGCCAGCATACAAATCAACCATCAATCCATTATCATTTCGCAGATTGTATAATTCCACTAATGCTGCATAGTTTCGCTTATACTCAATTCTAACATTTTCATCTGAAATTTGACCATTTAGTTCAGGATATAAGTCATCAATTGAAGGTGGCTTAGCAAATCCTCCCCCCGGACCAAATGATGAATATGAAGTCCAATTCGGGTGTGAAGGTAGCAACCCATCGGGATTAGGATGTGGACGGAAAATGATTGGTAAAATATCACCAATATCAGCCCCTCCCCCACCACCGCCCCCAGGTTGAATATCCTGATTTTGACTACCCAAATCAATCCTTATTCCACCACAATCCCAACCAGCTCCTATTGTCTTTTTAGGTACAGTAAACAAATGATGACTCAGACAATACAAAAAAGCACCGAACCAAGTTCCTTCATAATCAGATAAAGTTTTAACATCTGAATTTTCTATTTTTTTAATTTTTGTGGATTGACTTTTAAACTCCCCCACCTTTATACCATTTACATAAACAATTTTATGGTATACATAATTAGTCATATTGATACTCTCATAATACCCAGTAAAATTTTTACTAACGTTATCATAAGTACCTACCCTTCTAAAAAATAATACTTCTAAATCCTTACCATTTATTTTTTTGGCAAAAAACATTTCCCCCTCCCCACTGAGCAAAGGAATCCGCACAATCATTAGATCATTAATAAAAGTTTTAGTTGCCGCAGAGTATACCGGATTGGGTGCACCGGGCATTTTTTGTTTGTATTCTTTAAACCAATTCACTATTTCCTCAGCCTGGATAGGCTCAACAGCTTTTTCCTGTACACTCTTTGTACAAGCAGAAAAAACAAAAAGTAGAGCAATAACAAAAGAAAATCGAAAATAAAAATTACTGCTCAGCGAGTGGCGCTGTTGTGTTGTGTTTCGTTGCGAAAGTGGTAGCATAGTTTGAAATTTAAAATTAACAATTGTCGATTAATGAATTGCCAGACATGAAAGTATTTATTAAAGTTTTACGACATGTCGCATATTTTTAGGGGCAAAAAACATCTAATTGATTGATTATCATTAAAGGAATCTGCATGTTGCAGCTTTTTGCTGTTTTGTGCTGGTTTCTGAGAACGCTAAATCTGCCTATTTTTTATGCATTTGGTTGTTACCGAAGACACTAATAGCTTTCTTTTTAGAAGCAAAAAAGGCTGCAAAAGATGGTAACGAATTATGATTAGATTGTATGCCCTCACATCAAAAGAGTTATCACCGCAATAGGGAGTTATATTTCCCATACTGCAAATGCTCCATGCGCATTTTTTGCAGCAAGTGTTTTTTTGATGAACACCAACAAAAGATTGCTACCCCACTTGAAAAATTATTCAGCCATTGCATCTTTTCCGAGATTACCAATAACTCGCATTGCTGTTTTGTTCTTAGTTGTAGAATTTTGTTTTAAATAATAGAAATGATCACAAAAAACAAACTAGTCGTAGGTCATTTTTATTTAATACGATAATTTCAGTCAAACACTTTTATGGTTGCCAAAAAATCCGTCATTTTACGCAATCTCGGCATATCTAACCGACGAAATTTGCCATCCTGTCAGCCTACCCTCAATTGGTACTGCTTTTGATAAGGGAGGGGGAAACGGTGTATTATGCAAAAAGGACAAATTCGCGTTCAAACGGAAAATATATTTCCGATCATTAAAAAGTTTCTCTACAGCGACCATGAAATTTTTCTTCGTGAATTAGTGAGCAATGGAGTGGATGCCTCCCAAAAATTAACTACCCTGGCTTCCCTCGGGGAAACCGCCGCAGAGGTAGGTGAATTGCGTATAGAGGTAACCCTGGATGCGGCTGCAAAAACCCTCACCATTACCGATAAAGGGATTGGAATGACTGCCGAAGAAGTAGATAAGTATATCAACCAGGTAGCTTTCAGCGGCGCAGAAGAGTTTATGCAGAAGTATAAGGATGCCAATATTATCGGGCATTTCGGATTGGGTTTCTATAGTGCTTTTATGGTGAGCGATAAAGTAGAGATTTTTACCAAAAGTCACAAAGGTACCCCCGGTGTTTACTGGATCTGTGATGGGAGTCCCGAGTTTGAATTATACGAAGTGGATTACGATCAGCGAGGAACTAAAATTGTTTTGCACATCAATGAAGAGAGCAAAGAATTTTTAGAAGCCGCCCGTGTTCGGGGAATTCTGGAGCGTTTTTGTAAGTTTTTACCCATCCCCATTTATTTCTATGAGGCCGGACAGGAAAAGCCTGCCGAAGATAAATCTATCAATAATCCTAAACCCCTTTGGATTCAGAAACCTTCGGACCTTACCAAGGAAGACTACGAAAAATTTTACAAAGAATTATATCCCTTCAATGAAACTCCTTTATTCTGGATTCATCTGAATGTAGATTATCCGTTTAACCTTACGGGCGTTTTGTATTTCCCCAAAATCAAACATTCATACGAAATACAGAAAGATAAAATTCAGCTCTATTGCAATCAGGTTTTTGTAACGGATGAAGTGAAAGATATTGTACCCGAATTTTTGATGTTATTGCAGGGGGTAATTGATAGTCCGGATATACCACTGAATGTGAGCAGAAGTTATTTGCAGGGAGATCCGAATGTTAAAAAAATCAATGCGCATATCACCAAAAAAGTGGCGGATAAGCTGGATGAGATTTTCCGAAACGAACGCAGCTCATTAGAAGATAAGTGGGAAAGTTTGGGCTTGTTTGTGAAGTATGGTATGATGACGGACGATAAGTTTTTAGAGAAGGCCAACAAGTTTATGGTAATGGAAGATACCGACGGCAAATTCCATACCCTGGAAGAATACAAAATAGCCACAGAGGCACTCCAAAAAAATAAAGAAGGCCGGCAGGTAGTTTTATACACCACCCAACCCATTCAGCAGGATGCGTATATCACCGCCTGTAAAAACAAAGGCTATGTAGTTGTTAAGATGGAAACTTTGGTGGATGCAGCTTTCATCAATACCATGGAATCGAAATGGGAACAGGTTTCTTTTGTTCGGGTAGATGCTGATATTGTTGACAATCTGATTGATAAACAGGAAACAGTTGATTCGGTACTTACCAAAGAAGAAACTGAGCAGTTAAAAGAATTGTTTACCCTGCAAGTCGCCGATTTGCATATTACTACTGAAGTGGTGGGATTGAGTGTTGATACTGATCCGGTAGTGGCTACTCGTCCTGAGTTTATGCGGCGCATGAAGGATATGGGCGCAAGCGGTGGCGGCATGACGGCTTTTTATGCGCAGATGCCGGATGAAGTTACGTTAACCATCAACGGCAACCACCCCATTTTTGCCGGCTTATTAAAAGAAGCAGATGAAACGGTGAAGAAAAATCGGGTAAGAAGTCTGGCAGATTTGGCCTTGTTATCTCAGGGCTTATTGAAGGGCAACGATTTAACGGCCTTCATCAAGCGAAGTGTAACTATGATGCAGTAATTGAAAATAGAATTATTGATAGAGGCAGTCGTAACAATACGGCTGCCTTTTTTTATGCTACATGTGCTTTTACATCCAGCACTTTTAGTTGAAGGGAAATATTGCCATTGTATTCATTTTCATCAATGGTAAAAACCACATCCAGCCATTCTCCGGATTCTACCAGGGGGAAAAGTTCTTTCATATTAAATCCAATTCCTTGGAGGGTGGTATTATCTTGTTGCAATACAAAACGGATATGCTGCTCTTTTACGAGTTTACAGTATCCCTTGTTTTTTACTTTTCTGGCTAAAAATACAGGCCGCATATTATCCGGACCAAAGGGTTCCATTTGCTGAAGAATATGAAAGAAGGCTGGTTTCACATCGCTGAAATGAATAACGGCATCAATTAATATTTCGGGTGTTTCTTGTTCAGGGGTAATCTGCTTGGCAACGGCCTCTTCAAAGGCAGCTGCAAAAGAACCCACGTGCTCGGGCAGCAAGGTCATGCCGGCGGCTGCAAAATGTCCCCCATAACCCAACAGCCATTCGCGACAGGCATGGATGGCTTCGTACAAATTAAATCCTGCCACACTTCTGGCACTGCCGGCAACATATTCGCCACTTTTGGTTAGCACAATGGTGGGGCGATAATAGCTATCAATTAATCTGCTGGCTACAATCCCTACCACTCCCTTGTGCCAGGTTTCTTTATATACCAGGGTAGATTTTTTAACGGCATGGTATGGGTCGTTTTTAATTAATTCTAGGGCTTCGATGGTGATCTGGCTATCGGCTTCTCTTCTTTCGTCGTTGTTTACCTGTAATTGTTCGGCAAACTGCATGGCAGTAGCTACATCGGGTTGCAAAAATAACTGCACAGCTTTTCGGGCATCATCCATTCGGCCGGCTGCATTAATGCGCGGTGCAATAATGAATACCAGATTCTGAATGTGTAATATTTTTTGTACGCCCGATAATTTTAGCAGTGCCCGGATTCCAGCGCAGGCGTTTTCGTTTACCTGCTTCATTCCATGGAAGGCAAGAATTCTGTTTTCGCCATAGATAGGAACAATGTCGGCAGCAATAGCCGTAACTACCAGATCGAGAAATTGCAGGTAGGTAGAATCGGGTAATTGTAACTGTTTGGATAAGGCAGTAATCAATTTAAATCCCACCCCACAACCACATAATTCTTTAAAGGGATAGGGGCAGTCGATTTGTTTTGGATTGAGTATTGCATGTGCTGGTGGAAGTGTTGCATCCGGCAGGTGGTGATCACAAACAATGCAATCAATGCCTCTTTCTGCGGCTTGCTGAATTAGTTCAACTGATTTGATGCCACAGTCCAGCGTAATAATCAGCGAAAAATTATTTTCAGCGGCAAAATCGATGCCTGCCTGTGAAATGCCGTATCCCTCCCGATAGCGATGGGGGATATAAAAATCGGATAAGGGATGTAATGCTTGGATAAACTGGAACATGCAAGCCACGGAAGTGGTACCATCTACGTCGTAGTCGCCATAAATCAGTATTTTTTCCTGGTTTTCAAATGCCCGAAGGATACGTTCAACTGCTTTGTGCATGTCTTTCATTAGAAAGGGGTCGTGCAGTTGGCTCAATTGCGGCCGAAAAAATGCTTTAGCGGCTTCATAGGTTTTCAATCCGCGTTGCACTAGGATGCTACAAATGGTGGGATGTACTTGCAAGCTGCGCTGAAGTGCCTCCACTTCCTCAGAAGCGGCCGTTGCTATTTTCCATCTTTTTTCCATTAGTATGCCCTGTCGGTTGTGTATCTAACCAGTTCTTCCAATGCGTTTCTGATTTCGGAAGGTGGGAAACGATTCAGTAGTTCCAAAGCTTCATCTCGATAGGTAAACATTTTTTCTGTTGCGTATTGGATGCCGCCCGTTTGAACTACCTGATCAATCACCCACTTCACCTTATCCTGCCGTTTGTTTTGGTTCTTTACTATATAAATGATCTTTTGCTTTACATCGGCAGGGCAGTGCCGGAGTGTATAGATAAGGGGCAGGGTAAGTTTTTTTTCTTTGATGTCGTTACCGGTGGGTTTACCGATATCGGCAGATCCATAGTCGAACAAATCGTCTTTAATTTGAAAAGCCATACCCACTTTTTCGCCAAACTGTTTCAGGGTTTCGATGGACTCGGGATCGGAAAAAGTGCTGGAAGCACCGGAAGCACAAGCAGACGATAGGAGAGAGGCGGTTTTTCCTTTAATGATTTCGTAGTATACTTCTTCGCTGAAGTTGAGGTTTCTAGATTTTTCGAATTGCAGCAACTCCCCTTCGCTCATCACTTTAACAGCGTCGGCGAGGGTTTCGAGAATTACGTATTCTTTATTGTTCAGTGCTAGTAGCAGGGCTTTCATCAGTAGGTAATCACCTACCAGTACGGCAATCTTATTTTTCCAGAGGGCATTGAGAGAAAAAAAGCCTCTTCTTTCCAGGGAGTCGTCTACCACATCATCGTGCACCAGAGAAGCGGTGTGTAATAATTCTACTAATGAAGCGGCCCGGTAGCTGCTTTCGGTTAAGGGGCCTCCGAGTCGGGCACAGAGTAACACGAACATTGGCCGCAACTGCTTGCCCTTACTTTTTACAATAAATCGCATGATTCTGTCCAGCAAGGAAACCCTGCTTTTTACGGCATCTCTAAAATGCGTTTCAAACAGTGCGAGTTCATCTGATATTACTTTTTTGGCCAGCTCCATCGGGCAATTATGCTGCAATATACTATGGATAAGTGCAATATCGGTCAGGCAGAACTCGTTATTCGGTAATTACGGCAGTTTTGCTGGTATTTATACCTGTGAAATAATTGTAAAAATAACCCTGTACAGGCTACAAAAACGTAACTTTGTAACTCTGTTTAGTATACTCACT
>CAMBUH010000084.1 GCA_945870985.1 Chitinophaga pinensis | reverse complement strand
TACCCATGGCATTGGTAGATAGGTAAAACACATTACCATAGCCACCGGTACAAAGCAATACCGCGTGTCCAAAATGGCGTTCTAATTCTCCACTCACCAAATCACGCGCTATGATACCTCTAGCCTTGCCATCAATGGTTACCAGTTCGAGCATTTCGTGGCGACTATACATTTTCACATTTCCGAGTGCTATCTGCCGCTCTAATGCCTGATAGGCGCCTATTAATAATTGCTGACCGGTTTGTCCGGCTGCATAAAAAGTACGTTGAACCTGCGTACCTCCAAAAGAACGGTTGCTGAGCAATCCGCCATATTCTCTAGCAAAGGGAACTCCCTGGGCTACACACTGATCGATGATGTTTCCACTTACCTCAGCCAAGCGATGCACATTAGCTTCGCGCGCCCGGTAATCGCCCCCTTTAATTGTATCATAGAAAAGACGGAAAATACTGTCTCCATCATTCTGATAGTTTTTGGCTGCATTGATACCACCCTGAGCAGCAATGGAGTGGGCACGACGGGGAGAATCCTGAAAGCAGAATGCCTTTACCTGATAGCCCAGTTCGGCCAATGAAGCGGCAGCTGAGGCACCGGCTAATCCGGTTCCTACAATAATCACTTCCAGCTTTCTTTTATTAGAGGGATTTACAAGTTTGCAATGTCCTTTATAATCTGTCCACTTTTCTGGCAGGGGTCCTGCAGGAATTTTTGCATCTAACATATTGGTTCAGTTTGTAGGGTTCTTGGTAGAAGTATAAATAGTGTTACAATTCGAAAAAATTAACTTACCCATCCGAGGTATATACTAATAGGCATCAGTGCAAATAGAACTGAAATCAATATAGAAAATCCCAGTCCCGCAGCTGATAACATCGCATGGTATCTGCGGTTATGCACGCCAATAGTTTTAAAGGCACTCTGAAATCCATGGGCAAGGTGGTATCCGAGGGCACCGCAACTGATCACATACAAAATAACCACCCATGCTTCGCTGAATGTATCCTTCATCAGGGCGAACACATCATGCACTTTCAATCCATTGGAGAGTGTGGCTTCAAAAGGGATACCGGTGAAACGAGACGGCACCCAGAAGTGTTTCCAGTGAAGGATGAAAAAAAGTAAAAGGATAGTTCCCAGAATAGCCATGCTGCGGCTATACCATTTACTGCCCTTGCTATAATCTACTGCATAGCCAATGCTTCTTTTGCTGCGGTTTTCGAGGGTAAGCAGATATCCCTGAACAATATGCAAGAAAATACCGCCAAACAATCCAATTTCTAGGATACGCGGTACCAAATTACTTCCCATAAAATGGGCGGCTTTGTTAAACATCTCTCCCCCGTCGTTAGCCCAGATACAGGCATTTAGTACTGCATGTACCACTAAAAAAAGTATGAGAAAAATGCCGGTAAAACCCATCACCAATTTTTTTCCAACCGAAGAAGTGAGCACGTTTTTCAATGCCATAGTTATGAGGTTTTTTTCAATTGAGTGTAAAAATACTACAGGATACAATGCCAAGGGTAATTCCGCTTTTTTTTCTTTCCACTTTTCGCCCTCTTTTTGCATACTTTATGGGTTGTGCAACCGATACCCCTCTCTTATTTCGATAACTTACACAGTTTTTTTGCCGTTTACATAATTTTTGCCCCCTACATCCGGCGGCATTGTACTTTTGGGGTATGGTTAAATTGTTGAATATTCTGTTTACCAGCCTCCGAATGGCAACCCAGGAACTATGGGCAAATAAACTGCGTACATTTCTCTCTCTTTTTGGTATTACCATTGGCATTTTCTGCATTATCGGCGTACTGGCCACCGTAAATAGCTTGGAACAAAAAGTGCAAACCGATATCAAATCGCTGGGGAACAACACCATTTATATTGATAAATGGAACTACGCCGGCGGACCCGATTACCCCTGGTGGAAGTACCTCAAACGACCCAATATGAAGTATGAAGAGATGAGGTTTATCAAAGATAAAAGTCAACTCTCCTCTGCTATTTGCTTTATGGTTAACCGAAACGTGAATGTAGATTACAAAGACAATATTCTTTCCAATATTAATTTCTATGGCCCCACAGAAGACTTTAATAAAATTCAAACTATTGATATTTCAAATGGCAGGTATTTAACTGATGCCGATTTTGAAAGAGGTATCCCTGTTTGTGTTGTAGGGGATAAAGTGGCAACTGAATTGTATGGCAGTCCCGAAAAAGCCCTGGGGAAACCGCTCGGATATAACGGCAAAAGGTTATTAATTGAAGGAGTAGTAAAAAAGCAAGGACAGAGTTTAGTAGGGGGCTTTGATTTTGATCAATCGGTAATAGTTCCCTACCGATATTTTGCAAGTGTGTTTGATCCTGAAAATAACAACCCATCCATAATGGTGCAAGCCAAAAACGGAGTTCCTTCTGAAGCCCTTCAGGATGAACTGGTAGGAATCATGCGGCAAATCCGCAGACTCAGTCCTACCCAAGAAGATAATTTTTCTTGCAATGATGTAGCCATGTTTGCCGAACAGGTTACCAGTTTTTTTGGACAAGTTTCTGCAGGCGGTTGGGCGATTGCAGGTCTTAGCTTGATTGTGGGGGCCTTCGGGGTAGCCAATATAATGTTTGTTACCGTAAGAGAGAGAACCAGTCAGATTGGCCTCAAAAAAGCCCTAGGTGCCAAAAGCAGAACGATACTTACCGAGTTTCTTTTAGAGAGTGCCTTTTTATGTGTAATTGGCGGATTAATCGGTTTGGGGATGGTTTGGTTGTTAACCTTGGCGTTGAGTAGTTTTCTTCCTTTTCCCATTATTATTGCTCCTAACATCATTTTCTTAGCCCTTAGTATTTGTATTGTTTTGGGAATTGCTTCCGGAATTATTCCTGCGTCCATCGCTGCTAAAATGGATCCGGTAGTAGCCATCCGCAGCAAGTAAACCGCGCTTACCAGATTGATTGTACCTTTGCAGGGCATTTGAAAATTCCCAAACATGTCTGCAACCATTCTGGCCATCGAATCTTCTTGCGATGAAACCGCTGCGGCTGTTTGCAGGGATGGACAGATACTTTCTAATTTTATTGCCAATCAAAAAGTACACGAGCTCTACGGTGGGGTAGTACCCGAACTGGCCAGTCGTGCACATATGCAGCATATTGTTCCGGTAGTAAATAGTGCCTTGGTGCAAGCTTTTCCTGAACTGAATAGACAGGAGGCTTTGCAACAAATAGATGCCATTGCTTTTACGGCTGCTCCCGGATTAATTGGTAGTTTATTGGTGGGTGCCCAGTTTGCCAAATCGCTGGCCCTTTCCTTGCAAAAACCCTTACTGGCTGTGCACCATATGCAGGCCCATGTGCTGGCAAATCTGATTGCAACAACCCCTCCTTCCTTTCCTTTTCTTTGCTTAACCGTAAGTGGTGGACATACACAATTAGTGCTCGCGCATAGTCCACTTCAATTAGAAATTATTGGAGAAACCATTGATGATGCGGCCGGAGAGGCGTTTGATAAAATTGCCAAACTCTTGGGGTTGCCCTATCCGGGCGGACCACTAGTAGATAAATATGCCCAATCGGGAAATCCGTTGGCCTTTCAGTTTGCGCGACCCAGGGTGCCCGGACTCAATTTCTCATTCAGTGGTTTGAAAACTTCGGTATTGTATTTTTTGCAAAAGCAGCCGGCAGATTTTATCGAGCTGCATCTGGCTGATCTCTGTGCATCGGTGCAGCATACCATTGTTGCTATGCTGATAAGAAACATACAAATGGCTGTTGAGCAAACGGGAGTTAAAGAAATATGTATTGCTGGGGGAGTAAGTGCTAATAGTGGTTTACGAAAAGCCTTGGAGGAATTAGGAAAAGAAAAGGGCTGGAAAACCTATGTACCTGCTTTTGAATATTGCACCGATAATGCTGCCATGATTGCCATTACTGCTTATTATCAGTTGCTGAGTGGGCGGATAGATACTTTGGATACGCCGGTTACAGCACGCAGTACTTGGTAAAAATAGACTATGAATAAATCTTCCACTTTTCTTCCTTCAACTTCTCACTTGGGTTCATCATGTAAGAAACAAAGCTGTTGTTTTTGAGTAGTTCTACCACCCTAAATCCTCTGTAAGGAGTTCCCCAGTTGCCACCAACATGCGCATCAAAAATAAAGGGGATGGCACTTTCGGTTCGGAATCCGTCTTGATCATGCTCGTGGCCATGAAATACTGCCCGCAGATTCGGATAGCCTTTGATTGTTTCAAAAAATGCAGGCGTATCTACCGAATTGGGCGTCCAGGGTGCCTGAGGAATATGTAAAAACAGAAAAATATGTTTGTGTTTGTTGCCCTTGTCTAACTGCTTTTTTAACCAGACTAGATCAGGAGAGAGGTAAGTGCCTTTCTCATTGCTGGTGTCGCCCAATATCAGTAGAGATTGTTGATGAGTAACGGTATGATTAAGTGGATACCCAAAAGTATCTATCCAATCTTTGGCAGTAACCATATCGTGGTTTCCCCGGGTAACGTACCAAGGCATGCTCAGCTGCATGAACTCATTTTTTATTTGCGTAAGCAGAGGAGGCTCATTGTGTATCAGATCGCCATTGAAAACGCAAAATTCTAAGGGGAAATCGAGGTGGAAACGATTCAACTGTTTCAAAACGGTTTGCGTCATTTCGCGATAAGCGGTGGCAGGTTGCCCGTAATGGATATCGGAAGCTACGGCAAAGCGCATCACCACGTTATCCTGTAAATCGGCAACATCCCTGGCTGTAAGGGATGTAAATGGGACGCCCCAAACGGCCAAGGTGGCCAGGGAAATATTCTGAAGAAATTCGCGGCGCGCTAGAGCACGGCGGGCTGGGTTGGTTCGTTGGTTGGGTTTCATAAGGTATGTAGGATAGTTAAAATTACAAATTTCTCCCTAAATCAATTGTTAAAGCCCCTTAAATGGTGATTCCTGGCCAGTAATCGACTGCTAAATCGTACTTTTGCCGCGAAAACAGCTTTTGAATTATGATTAGTGTAAGAAATATTACCCTGGCATTTGGTAAACGGGTATTGTTCGATGAGGTGAATATCAACTTCGTAAAGGGAAACTGCTACGGGGTAATTGGAGCCAATGGTGCCGGAAAATCTACTTTTTTAAAAATACTCAGCGGAGAGATTGAGCCCAATAAAGGCACCATAGAAATTACTCCCGGTGAACGGATGGCGGTATTAAAGCAGAACCATTTTGAGTTTGATGAAACTTCCGTGATGAACACAGTATTGATGGGTCATCAGCGATTGTGGAAAGTGATGCATGAAAAAGATGCCATCTATGCTAAGGAAGATTTTACTGAGGAGGATGGAATGAAAGCCGGGGAGCTGGAAGGAGAATTTGGCGAAATGGGTGGTTACGAAGCCGAGAGCAATGCCGGCAGTTTATTAAGCAGTTTGGGTGTATCCGAAGATATGCATCAGATGCAGTTGAAAAACATCCCCTCTAACTATAAAGTGCGGGTATTATTGGCACAGGCATTGTTTGGAAATCCGGATATCCTTTTATTGGATGAACCTACCAACGGATTGGATATAGAAACCATCGGCTGGCTAGAGAATTTTCTGGCCGATTACGAAAACATTGTGTTGGTGGTAAGTCACGATCGTCACTTTTTAGATACCGTGTGTACGCACGTGGCGGATGTAGATCGCAGTAAAATTAAAGTGTTTACCGGAAACTATACTTTCTGGTACGAGTCGTCTCAGTTGATTAGCCGGCAGATCAGTGATAAGAATAAAAAGAATGAAGATAAGCGCAAGGAGTTGCTCGACTTCATAGCCCGATTCTCTGCCAATGCCTCTAAAAGTAAGCAGGCTACTTCGCGAAAGAAGGCGCTGGAGAAGTTGGTGATTGAAGATATTCAACCTTCTAACCGTAAATATCCCGGTATTATTTTCCAGCCATTGCGTGAAGTGGGTAATCAGATATTGAATGTAGAGCAGTTGAGTAAAAGTTTGAATGGAAGAAAATTATTCGAAAAAGTAAATTTCAGTATTAATAAGGGAGATAAGATTGCTTTGCTGAGTAAAGATCCGTTGGCGGTAACTCATTTTTTTGAAATTATTAATGGTCATGCCACTGCCGACACTGGTAAGTTTGAGTGGGGCACTACCATTACAAAAGCATATTTGCCTCTCGAGAATCAGGAGTTTTTTCAAGATCCGTTGAGTTTGATGGACTGGTTACGTCAGTATGTTCCGCCGCATGTTACCGATGCCGATGAGCCTTTTATTCGGGGCTTTTTAGGTAAAATGTTGTTCAGTGGCGATGATGTACAAAAGAAGACGAACGTATTGAGTGGGGGAGAGAAGGTTCGTTGTATGGTTAGCCGCATGATGTTACAGAATCCCAATATGGTAATTCTCGACCAGCCCACCAACCACCTCGATTTGGAGAGTATCCAAAGTTTCAATGAGGGCTGTCAAACTTTCCCTGGTGTAGTATTAATCACATCTCACGATCATACTTTTATACAAACGGTGGCCAACCGAATTATCGAATTAACTCCCAGAGGCATTATTGATCGACTCACTACTTTTGATGAGTACATGGAAGATAAGCGGGTACAGGAGTTACGGATGGAATACTACGGGTAAGAACAGAGTGAGAGTGGGTTTGAGTGTGAAGGAAAATCACCTACCCAGCGCAGTGCGCCGGGTGCGTTCTATTTTCTTCCCAGCGTAGTCTCCGCAACGACAGTGGAGTGACTGCGCGCGTTCGTGAAGGAAAATGATGTTCCCAGCGTAGACTCCGTAACGACAGTGAAGGGATTGCGCGCCTTTGTGAAGGAAAATGATGTTCTTAGCGTAGTCTCCGTAACGACAGTGGAGGGACTGCGCGCGTTCGTGAAGGAAAATGATGTTCCAAGCGTAGTCTCCGGAACGACAGTGGATGGACTGCGCGGCCTTTTTAAGGAAAATCTTTTTCCAAATCTCTGTTACTAGCGGAGTGCGCCTTTGGAGTACTGCGCGCCTTTGCGAAGGACAAACTTATTTATTCAACTGTCACTTTTTATCAGAGTCAGTCCCAGCATTTAATACCCCATTTTAACAAGTAGCAATCCAATCTACAATACGAAGTAATTGTAAAGTTGTAAGAAAAAGGTTTTCCAAGTTGGATCGACTGATAATTTTTATATTCTAAATAAATTTAATATCACTAGAGTGTTTTAGTATCCCCCTCCGCCATACCCCTAGATTTGTCCCCATATCTCCCCAATTGTCAATATCTTAGCCCCTTGTAGGCAATTTTGAACAAAATCCCATTTTTTATCAATTTATTTCCGGGAAATTCCTTACCTTTGCCGTCCGAAAAATCGGAATAAAAACTAAGTGTCATGGCCAGAGTATGTCAGATAACCGGCAAGAAGCCCATCGTAGGAAACTCCGTTTCCCACTCGAATATTAAAACGAAGCGTCGGTTTCTCCCTAATCTTCAGAAAAAACGTTTCTTCTTTGCAGAAGAAGATCGTTGGGTAACTATCAAATTATCTACCGATGCGCTGAGAACCATTAATAAAAATGGACTGTCAGCCGTTATCAAAGGCATGAGAGCTGAAGGAATCAAAATCTAATTAACCGTACAATTATCACACCATGGCAAGGAAAGGAAACAGAGTTCAGGTAATTCTTGAATGTACCGAGCACAAAACTACCGGCTTACCCGGAACCAGCCGATACATCACTAAAAAGAATAAAAAGAATACCCCCGAGCGTATCGAACTGAAGAAGTATAACCCCCTGATGAAAAAAGTAACTGTTCATAAAGAAATTAAATAATCATGGCAAAAGCAGCAAAAACGGCTATCAAAACCAAAGATCAAAAAGCCGCAGCCGAGGCAAAAAACTGGACCAAAGTAATTAAGGCTGTAAGAAGCCCCAAGTCAGGCGCCTATACCTTTAAAGAGGCTATTGTGCACAAAGACAAAATCAAGGATTTCCTTGCTGAAAAATAATGCCTGAAACAACCACCTTATGGTAAAAAGCTTTCCCCCTTATCTGGAAGGCTTTTTCTGTTTTTAGCCCTTATCCCCATCAACCCCAATTATATGAGCTTCCTCGGAAAACTTTTCGGTAAAAAAGAAAAAGAAACCCTCAACCAGGGTCTCCAATCTACCAAAGAAGGGTTCCTCTCTCGAATCAATAAAGCCATCTTGGGTAAAAGCAAGGTTGATGAAGATGTGCTCGACCAACTAGAAGAAGCCCTTATCACCGCCGACGTTGGCGTGGAAACCACCCTAGCCATCATCGACGAGGTTCAAAAAAAAGTGCTGCAAGATAAATATGTAAACACTTCCGAACTGAACCAACTCTTGCAAAATGCCATTAGCTCTATGCTGGTGGATGTGCCTGAGGATACCTTTCACAGTTTTCAGATACCCGCCGATAAAAAACCCTACGTTCTGTTGGTAGTAGGCGTAAACGGCGTAGGTAAAACCACCACCATCGGCAAACTGGCACATCAGTTTAAACAGGCCGGTAACCAGGTAATGCTGGGCGCTGCAGATACCTTTCGCGCTGCTGCAGTTGATCAACTCACCATCTGGAGCGAACGCGTAGGCGTACCCATAGTTAAACAACCCATGGGGTCCGACCCTAGTGCCGTTGCCTTTGATACCGTAACCAGCGCCCTGGCTAAAAAATCCGATGTAGTAATTATCGATACAGCCGGTCGTCTCCACAATAAACAACACCTGATGGATGAGCTGGGAAAAATTAAAAGAGCCATCAGCAAAGTAATTCCTGGTGCACCACACGATGTACTGCTCGTGCTCGACGGCTCTACCGGTCAAAACGCCCTCGAACAAGCCAAACATTTTACCGCCACCACCCAGGTTACCGAACTGGCGATTACCAAATTAGATGGCACCGCCCGCGGAGGTGTAGTGCTGGCCATTGCCCATCAATTTAAAATTCCGGTAAAATATATTGGAGTAGGTGAGAAGATAGACGACCTGCTGCTTTTCGATAAAAAAGAGTTCGTGCATAGCCTCTTCTCGTTAGAATAATTGGGATAAATTATTCTAAAACATACCGAATCCCGATTCCACCCCAGCGTCCTTCAAAATACTGATAGCCGATAATATTGAAAGATGGCTGCCAGTCTAAACTAATATTCAGCGGAGCATTTTTTATTTTATAATCAATCCCCAATATGCCATCTACCCCAATGGCTATGCCCGATTCACGGGTAGGGTAGCGGGTTTTCCAATTATCACTCCAAATACCCCAGTGGGCACCCCCACCAATAAACCAATTCAAACCGGGTACTTCGGAAGTAAGTGGATAATATTTTTCATACAATCCCGTGAGCCGAAAACCATCGGAATTGATGTACAATAAGGCCTCCATACGGGCATCCGCACCCCAGTCTTTTTTATACGAAATAGCCCCGGGAAACATTTTAATGCCCAATGCCCGATGATACGAATAATCGCTTTTTTGTGCCAGTGCCGAAAGCGCTAACATCCAAATAAACAATAATAACAGGTATTT
>CAMBUH010000083.1 GCA_945870985.1 Chitinophaga pinensis | reverse complement strand
CAGCGCGCATTACCCATCATAAAGCAGGCCGGCAAACAGGGATATGGGATTATTGCCCGTATGCCATTGCAATTTGGATTACTAACGGGCAAGATGACGCCGGAATCAACTTTCGGAAAAGATGATCACAGAAGTAATCGGCTGGTTGCTCCCTTGTTGGCGGCCTCTGATAAAATCTTACGAGAAAAAATTCAACCCTTGGCGAATCAATACAATACAACCCTTACCGGATTGGCTTTGAGTTTTATACTCAGCTATCCTGAAATTTCAGTGGTGATACCCGGCATCCGGAAGCAAGATCAGGTGGAAGGTAATACCGGACATCTGGTAAAATTGTCAGCGGTGGATAGGGCGTATTTAGCTTCCCTTTACGAAACGCACTGGCAGCCCGTAATGGAAATGATGGAAAAGCAGGGATAGTTTTCAGCTCAAATTAGGGATGCGGATGCGGTAATTGAGCCAGCGCCCGTTGAATGCGGTGAATGGATTCATCTTTTCCTATTAAAGCAGCTACTTCAAATACACCCGGACCAAATTTTCCGCCTACCAGCATAATTCTTAGGGGCAACATTAACTCACCCGGCTTAATATCATTCGCAGCTGCCAGTTCTTGAAACGCATGATGCAAATCATCTGTATTCCAGGTATTGGTTAATTGCCAGTTTCGGATCAACTCAACAAAAAATAAATTTTTAGCATCATTCCATTTGGGTTTGATGGAGTCGATATCGATAGTGGCTGGTGTTTGAAAGAAAAAGGAAGTCTGGAGCATAAAATCAGTCAGCAGGGTACAACGCTCTTTCACCAGATTGATAATTGTTTCTAATGGAAAGGCGGAGTGATTATTAATTCCTTCGGCCTCCAAAACCTTTGTTAAATGCGTTACTAATTCCGATGATGGCACGCGTTTGATCCATTCATGATTAAACCACTTGGCTTTTTCATAATCGAATTTTGCACCTCCTTTGTGTACGCGGTTCATATTAAAAACCTGCAGTAACTCTTCTATAGAAAAAATTTCCTGGTCGCTTCCAGGATTCCATCCCAGCAGTGCCAGCATATTTACAAAGGCTTGCGGCAGAAAACCATTTTCTTTAAATCCACGAGCAGTTTCTCCGGTTTTAGGATCTGTCCAGTTCATAGCAAATACTGGAAAACCTAATCGATCACCGTCTCTTTTGCTGAGTTTGCCATGTCCATCCGGCTTCAAAATCAAAGGCAGGTGTGCCCATGCTGGCATGGCAGTTTCCCAGCCCAGGTATTTCCACAACAAAACATGCACGGGGGCGGAGGGAAGCCACTCTTCTCCTCTAAATGCATGCGATATTTTCATCAGGTAGTCGTCTACTACTACTGCCAGGTGATAAGTGGGCATCTCGTCGGCTTTCAACAAAACTTTATCGTCTACTGTATTGGTTTCAAAAGAAATTTCTCCCCGAATCATGTCTACCAAGTGCACTGTTTCATTTTCGGGCATTTTGATGCGAATTACGTGTGGGGTTTTTGCTGCCAGCAGTTGGGCAACTTCATCGGGTGAAAGGGTGAGGGAGTTTTTCATGAAACCCCTGATCGCCTGATTATATTGTGGGGAAGGATTGCTATCGGATTTATATTTTTCCCGCATGGCTTCCAGTTCTTCCGGGGTATCGAATGCATAATAGGCATAGCCATTGGCAATCAGTTCTTCTGCATATTTCCGGTAGATGGGTTTTCTTTCACTTTGGCGATAGGGTCCGTAGGGGCCTTCTTTTCGGGGACTTTCGTCGGGCTGCAATCCACACCATTCGAGGGTATCGAGAATATATTCTTCTGCTCCGGGAACCCATCTACCCTGATCGGTATCTTCTATCCGCACAATAAAAGTACCGCCCTGTTGTTTGGCAAATAAATAATTGAACAAAACGGTTCTTACGCCGCCCAGATGTAAACCACCGGTGGGGGAGGGAGCAAATCGTACGCGAATATTGTGGTTCATGCTGCAAAGATACTGAGCTTCCGGTAAACGGGCTAAGGTGGGGGGTAATGGTAATTGAAAAGCAGCGTATACAAGTGTATCTTTGCGGCATGTATTTGGTAAAAACACCGGGCTGGCTGCGGATGATTTATCCGAAACTGCATTGGAAAATGCCTGATACGGAGCGGGCAATCTACCTCACTTTTGATGATGGTCCCCATCCGTTTGCAACGCCTTTTGTGTTAGACCAGTTGCGTAAATATGGAGGCAGGGCCAGTTTTTTTTGTGTGGGTGCAAATGCAAAAAATAATCCCGAGTTACTAGCCCGGATAAAAAAAGAAGGGCATATGCTGGGTAATCATACGATGCATCATGTAAATGGATGGAAGGTGGCAGATGAATTGTACTTGCAGGAAGTGGAAGCGGCTGCCGAGTGGCTTCCAACGGGATGGTTTCGGCCGCCGTATGGAAGGATTCGTTTTCGGCAGGAAAGATTATTGACAAAGCAATTTCCTTCCATTAAAATAATGATGTGGGATGTGTTGAGTGGTGACTTTGATGTTAAATTAACCGGGGAGGATTGTGCAAAAAATGTAATAAAACATGCGGGAGCTGGCTCAGTGGTGGTGTTTCATGATAGTACCAAGGCTTGGGAAAGAATGCAGGTTGCCTTACCATTGGTATTAGCTCATTTTTCAAAAGCCGGTTTTCAATTTCTGCCCTTACCTGCCACCGAACTATTCAACTCATAACTCGCTATTATGTTAATCGATACCCATGCACATATTTATTTACAAGAGTTGACTGCCGAAAGGGAGGGATTGATTCGAAGAGCCAGAGAAGCCGGTATTGAAAGGATTTATATGCCGGCAATCGATAGCAGTGAGATGGATACTTTATTGGAGATGGAAGCCAGTTATCCGGATTATTGTTATGCCATGATGGGTTTGCATCCTTGTTATGTGAAAGAAAATTATGAACAGGAGTTGGCATTGGTGGAAACCTGGCTGGGCAAGCGAAAATTTGCGGCGGTAGGGGAGATCGGGCTGGATTATTATTGGGATAGAAGTTTTGATAGTCAGCAGCTGATTGCCTTTCAGCAGCAGATGCAGTGGGCGCTAAAATATCAGTTGCCGGTGGTAATTCATACGCGAAATGCAATGGAAGCCACGATAGAAGCGGTACAATCATTTGCCGAAAAGGGGTTGCGCGGAATTTTTCATTGTTTTAGTGGAAATGGCTTGCAGGCCCAGCAAATTACTGAAATGGGGTTTTATTTGGGAATAGGCGGTGTAGTAACCTATAAGAACAGTGGGTTGGCGGAGGCTTTAGTTGGAATATCGCCTGATTGGCTGGTATTAGAAACAGACATGCCTTATCTGGCACCGGTTCCACACCGGGGTAAAAAAAATGAAGTGGCTTATTTGCCTTTCATTGCCCATCGCCTAAGTGAAGTTTGCCAGTGTTCCTTGGAGGAAATAGCCACCATTACTTCGGCAAATGCCTTGAAAATATTCGGAAAATAGCCTAGGAATTGCTAACTTTGCAGCCCCCGAAAGGGAAACAGAGAGGTGTCCGAGTGGTTGAAGGAGCACGCCTGGAAAGTGTGTATACGGGAAACCGTATCGAGGGTTCGAATCCCTTCCTCTCTGCATTTTTTGTATCTGGTGTTCTCCCTCAGATTCCGGACTCTCTGCGATTTTTCAATTTAACTAGGATTCTCCGGAAGATTCGCACACTGGTTAGTGAAATCAATTCAATTTCAAAATATTTTATTCTTTTTTTACAAAAACCATTCTGCTGTGGTCTGCTTTGTATATGGCATTCATAAATTCTACGAGTTTGGGATAATCAGCAGCCGGAAAGGATTTGATATCGCTTTTTCTGTATCGAATGAGTGTTAGTTGTTGATTTTTATAGGCATACTTCACGCTAAATTCTCCAAACGCATTTTGAATATTCATATCCTTTGGACCTGCCTCTAGCTCATATCCTGAGGGTAACTGGATAGTTACTGTATCTATATCCAAATAGGCTTGGTTAAATTGGATTGAAAATTTGCGAAGTGAATCTTCGGATAGTTTGGTGGATGATTGGTTGAATAGATTCGGCAGTAAAAAGATTCGTTTACCAGAAGTATTGGCAAATCCAGTTGCAGTAATATGTAAGTATTCATCTACTTCGGGTATAAATCCTGGTTTTTCTTTGTAAGTAAATTTGTCTACTTGATAAGTTGAAATACTGAGCGCCCGATTGAGGTATTTTTCTCTTTCTTCTTTGGTTGCAGCATGAATCAAATCATGGGCTTGTTCCTGCTGTAAACCGGTAAAATGCGTATTTACCTCGGCAATCAAATCGCCTTTTGAATCGAGGGTAGCTTGCACTTTTCTGATTTGTTGGTTATGTTGGGCCTGATATTGGGGCGTGTTTACCACATAACCCCCATCGTCTCCTATTAATAAGGCTTTTCGGTTTCCAGTAAATGAACCCACATAACCGGCCGGTGATGTTTGACTAGTACACTCTAGCCAGGTAGTATCTTTATCACCCGGAACACAGCAAATCACATGGTTAAAATAAGGAGCCGGGAAGTCTTCCGATAATCCTTTTCTTCCCCTTCCAGCAGTAACCAAAACATAGTTAGATTTTATGCCAATTTCCTTCAGTAAGCTTACCATGTAATTTGCGAGTGCTTTGCAATCTCCATATTTGTTTTCGGCCACATATTTTGCTTCAAAGGGTTGCCATCCACCTATCCCTAACTGAATGCTGATATACCGAGTATTTTGTTGCAGGTATTGATAAACTTTATTAATTTTTTCATTCTTGTCTGTAATGCCATCAGTAAGGTGGTGAATTTCATTTTTAACATTTTCCGGCAACCCATCTCTTCCTGTATTTAGCTTAACATTAAAGTTCCCTAAGCTCTTCCAAGATTGCATTTGACCATTATATCCTGCGATAGAAAAGTTGTTTGGTCCGATATATACAATCGGTAGAATCTCTTTGAAAGCTCCCTGATACGGCTCTTTTACTATCGATTTTTGGTTCGAAAGTTGCCAGTTGTAGGTGGTTGCCGTTGTTTTAGTAATCACGGGTGGAAGCAGATAATTCACTTGCTTGGTTCTTATTTCAAAATCAGCCGGAACTTCAACAGAAAATTTACTATTTACCACACTCATGTGCGGACCCTCTATTGGCATCCAGTAGGGTAAAAAATAGGTTTCTTTTTGCTCTTCTTCTTCTTCATATTCTATGGTATATGGATACTGCCGGTGGTAAAACTGATGGCGTTTTATTCGGTTATCCTGCATAAGACTGAACCCATCAAAATCAGGTACGTCTTGGATGTCTTTTCTTTTTACGGAAGCAATTTTTTTACCAGCTGCATCATATAAGTTGCCATCTATATTACTCAGTTCTTTAAGGCTGCTGTAATAATTTTCATAACCTGAATAATCATCACCTTCTTCATCCAATATGGTGATTGCATACTTGTGTTTTACAATTACTTTGTTAGCCGATTTGATGGTTAAATGAATTTCTTCCATCCGCTTTACTGCATGCGCATTCAATAGTAAAGAATCTGGAATTAAACTTACTGCATAATTTTGTCCGACTCCCAAAATTGGTAAAAAAAGTAACAATATAAGTGTAAGTTTTTTCATGGCTTTAGCGTGATTTCTTAAATACTATTTGTTCGCCCTGCTTTTGAATTACAAATCCAAAAAACTCACGTAAGGTGTCATAATCTTCCTGTGGAAAATTGGCTTTTTTAATGTGTATAGTAGATCGAAGCTGAACTTTATTTTCTTTTTTAATAGCCAGGTACTCAAAAACACCCTCATTCTCATTTAGAAAATAGCGTACTGATTTCGGTAATTCTTCCACCACATATCCATTAGGTATCTCCATATCAAGTATTATAACCTCTTTAATGATGTACGGTATTTCAATTGGGTAAATGCGTTTATTAGAAGTAAATGGGTTCTTTTTTGTTTCTTCCCCAAATAATGGATTGATGTAAAGAATGTCATCATCAAATTGACTGGTAAAATCTATACTATATCTTACTGGTTCATTATAGTTGCTAACAGTATCGATTTCCAGATTGCTGAGTTTATAAGCACTGCCAAATTGCTTAGTCAATTCCTTTGTTATATCCTCTTTTTTTGATTTAGTAATATCATCCCTCGCTGAAATAGATTCATATTTTCCAAGCTGCGTTCTATAAGAACCATCCCAGCCATTTTTTGCGTTATTAATGATGAATATACTGGTTGTTTTATACTCCATTATGGAATCGGCGCTAAATTCTATTGGCCGGGTATTGCCTTTTTCAATTATCCAAGCAGTGCCATTATAACAAGCGGCAGTAAGTTGATTGAATCCCAGTTTATTAATTGAAGCGTCTAAAAAAATCGGTTTTTCATCAATTGTAACCATAGCAACAAGATAGTTAAACCTATCCATCAATGGATAAATCGGATGAACGGTACCCCTGCTTCTAAGGCTCAATATTACTGGTTCGCATGAAATTTCAGCTTTTTTTAGCATGGCAACCAATAATAAATTTATATCACTTACTGTTCCACTCTTCTTATTGAAAATATCTTTAAGCGTAGTTTTATCTTCTACATATATTCCCCTGGTTTTGGTGCAGGTAAAATTATTTCTTACAAATTCAAAGATCTTTTCGGTTTTTTCTCTTTTGTCTGTTACTCCCCCTATAATTTTTTTCAAGTCATCCTCTAACCAACCATTTCCTCGGTTATAACTAAGCCCAAAATCTTCTCTTTCTAATAATTTTTCTGTGACCGTTTTCCAATCGCCCATAATTTTTTTGGTCGGTTGTTCAGGAAATCTGTATTCTGAAAGTTGAAATTCTATTTTAGCGATATGATTGTTAAGCGTGGTTGTAAAGCTTTCCTCTTTTATGGGAGGCACATTTTTCATTACCCATTTTCTATCGAGTATCGTGGTGTTTAACGAAAAAGTTTCAGTAGGTCCGAAATTATTGGATTTTGATACAATAAATCTTTTGAAGTTTTCGGATTTTTCTTCGGCATCAAATTTTAAATAGCCCTGACTTAAAAATACATAGTTAAAAAAGTCGGGAAGTTGCACGTTATATTCGCTCCATAAACATGGATACTGCCCCTGAAAAATCCAGGGTTGCAAATTGAACATAAAATCCGACTCGATGGTGTAGGTATATTCAATGATAGAACCTGACGTAATCCCAGGAAAAGTGAATTTAGTTTCAATAAGATTTCGGTTCATCTTTTCTAAAAAAATGCTCTTTTTGCCCAGTTCTATTGTAACAACTTTGCCATTTTCTAAATTATAAGTGTTTGCTTTTAACTCATTTAATTTTTCGGCATCTTGTCCATCTGAATACAGGTAAATTGAAATGTCCGCCGCATCAAATCCGTTTTTATTAATTAATTTAATTCTTTTATGTCTGCGGTATATCATTTTAAACCATCCTTTGTTATTGCCTTCAAATTCTGTACTTCCCTGATCCGATAATACAATCGCATTTACATTTGAATCCAATAATGGTGATTTAATTTCAAAATCTTGGGGCTGAATTTTACCAAACTTTATATTCAGCTTTTCTTGAGCAGGCAGTATGGTTAGTAAAAATAGGGTGCAAACAGAGCTTAGTAGTAACTTTTGCATATCAGAATCTTTATGATAAATATAAATTAAAAATATTAAATAATTCATATGGCCAAATTGAAAGTTAATTCAATACCCTCTTTGCCGAGGAAGTTCATTTTTTCTGGGATGAGTGTGCCTCTATCCTAGAAGTACAAACTACCTAGCCTAGTATTGAGTATAATGAAATGGTTTTCAGTGGCGTTTATGAAATAAACAGCCTTACAACTCTGCTGGCCAAAGAAAAGGGTCTCGATTATTGTAAGGCGCTATTATAAGCTGTATTAAGGGGATAATGAGGTATCCGAAACCTGTTTACAGGAATGTTTGCCACAATTTACCCGATGTAAGCAGTCATCCGATTCCCGATTCGATACCGGACGAGCTCAGGCAAACAACGTTCGAACCAATTTCCCCAACTTTTCTACCGAGGAACATACCGGAAAAGCGCTATTGATAACTGCACCCGTTTTTAATGCCAATAGTATCCGGATAGTCGGCAGATTAGGATTTAATGCTTGTCACCAAGCACCTGAATTTGATATTGACCCAAATCCAGAAATAATGGGGTAATTGCCAGTATCAGTGGAGCAAATGTTGACATCTCAGTAACCAGAGTTCCCTCTTTGCGCGATCTAGTAAATGCAAATGGTGTTGCTAATGGACCCATGATGCATTCCGGAGGTATAAAAACCTTGGGTACCGTGATAGCTCATTATGCAGCCGGAATAGTAAACAATGCAAACCTGGATGGAAAGTTAAAACCCAATGGCAGAATTGTTCAGCAGTTAAACTTGCAAGCGGGAGAATCCGCAACAATCATAGCCTTTATCAAAACTCTCAGCGAAAAAAATGGGTACACCTAAAAAAAATCGTCTTCCCCTTTTAAATAAGAGTTGATTGTAAATCATAGTTTACCCCCCAATTAACTTGGCGATACCAAAAGCACAACCAGCTGCAATTGCTCCAATAAACATCACCCGAATAGCGCCAGCAATCGGCGAAGTGCCGGTAAGCTTGCTTTTGAAGTAGCCAAAAATAAATAAACATATCAACGTTACCACTGCCGAGTATTGTAGTCCGGTAATGCCATCCTCCACTAAAAAGTAGGGACTTAAAGGAATCATTCCTCCTACAATATAAGAAGCCCCAATATTAAAAGCACTTTTATGGGCTCTCTTGGGGTCGGGTTTTTCTAAACCTAGTTCATATTTCATCATGAAATCGGCCCATCGGTCTTTGTCTTTTATTAGTTCTTCCGTTGCCTGCTCCTGCACTTCTCTACTTAACCCCAACCCTTCAAAAAATTCCCTTACTTCTTCCCGTTCAACCTGGGGAACCTTTTCAATTTCATCATATTCTCTTCTCAGTTCACTTTGATAGTGGTCTTGCTCTGTTTTTCCGGCCAGATATCCACCTAAACCCATGGCAATAGAACCGGCAGCTATCTCGGCCAAGCCGGCAATAATTATCAAATTTACATCCTTAATGGCGCCACTTAATCCGGCTGCTAATGCAAATGGAACCGTTAATCCATCCGACATACCTATAACAATATCAGTTAATGTTTCCGAGCCCTTCATATGCTCTTCTGTATGCGAATGATGTAAGTGGGTATCCATATCTGTAAAATTAAATATCTATGGGTACCTAAGGTATTTCATTTTAGATGAAATTGCAATGAAATCAGTTAAATAAATGAATATTAATGTTGTATAAATATATTAAATAAATAATAAAATCCGAATTAACGATTGCTTAATCTGGGCTTAACAATTCCTTCATATTGCCCCTATACTTTCGCATCAAATTGATTAACCCGTGAGAATTCGTACAGTCTTAACCATCCTAGCTCTATTATTTTCGCTGGCTTCCTTTTCCCAAAAAGGGCGTATTTCCGGTAAGGTAACTAACCAAAAAAATGAGGCTT
>CAMBUH010000082.1 GCA_945870985.1 Chitinophaga pinensis | reverse complement strand
TTGATGACCTGGGGAATGATTTCTTCGCTGGCTGGCTTATTATTGATACTTGCGTTGGGTTGGTATTTTGAGGGATATTTCACACGCTTATATTCTGCAAAATCTGCCTTAGTGGTAGAACACTATGGATGGATGATGCCTTTTGCTATGGGCATGCTGCTTTTTTCGGTATTAGAAGGATTTAACTGGGCACTCGGCAAAAGTGTTTTGTCTAATTTTCTAAAGGAAACCCTGCTGCGGATACTTACCTTTTTTTTAATTGTTGCTTTTTACCTAGGATGGATAAATTATCGCCAATTTATTCATCTCTTTTCGCTGCAGTTTCTGATCATATTTCTAGTGTTGCTGGTGTACCTGATTAGGGAAAAGAAAATTCATTTTTCATTTTCCATTAGTCGGGTAACTCGTAAATACTGGAAAAAAATGTTGGGTATGCAGGCGCTTACATTTGGGGGTACTTGTGTAGCTTCTATTGCTGCCACTATAGATGTGTTTATTATTGCAGGATTTCAAAATCTGCAAGCAGTGGGCATTTTTGTGTTTGCTCAATATGCAGCTAACCTTATTCAGGTTCCACAGAGAAGTATTCAAGCGGTATCTGCCGGTGTGCTATCGCGGGCCTGGAAAGACAAAAACCTAAAAGAAATCAACCGTATTTACCAACGGTCGTGCATCAATTTACTGTTACTGGCTTTGTTTATTTTTGGTAATATTTGGTTGAATGTATCGGATGCCATTCAGGTATTGCATATTAAAAATGAATATGCACAAGGGCTGAGTGTTTTATTTGTGTTGGGTATGGTTCGAATCATAGATGCCGGTACGGGTTTAAATGCATTGGTGATAAACACTTCCACTTTTTGGAAATTTGATTTTTATAGCGGCGTAATTTTGCTTGCGTTTCGCCTTCCCCTAACCTATGTATTGATTCGTGAATATGGGATATTGGGTTCTGCCATTGCCGAATTGGTTGCTTACAGTGTTTATAATTTTATTCGGTTCGAATTTTTACGTCGTAAATTTCATATGCAACCTTTCGACAAATTCACGCTTTATTCCATTCTATTGGCAATGGTTGCCTATGGCATCAGCTTTTTAATTACCCTGCCCTTGCAGGGATGGCCAGCCATTCTGGTTAGAATTGTATTGTTTTCAGGGATGATGATTATAGGAATATTCTGGGGGAAGCTTACGCCGGATGCCCATCAATTATGGGAAGTTGCCAAAAAAAGATGGGAAGGCTTTAGAAAACCTACTGGGGAATAACCATTCTTCCACCAGCCCTAAACCGGGGTTTCCAATATGTTTCATCCAGATCACTGATACTTACTCCATTGCTGGTAGAAGCGTGTACAAATTTATTATTTGTAAGATAAACCCCTACATGGGTAATAGCAGATTTTCTGCCACGGGTATGAAAAAATACCAAATCCCCCTCTTTCAGCTCATCTTTTTCTATTAACTCAATCGTATTATATTGCTCCTGAGCAGTACGAGGTAGTGAAAGACGGAATACTTCCCGGCAAACCAATTGTGTAAATGCCGAGCAATCGATACAATTTTCGGTGCTGCCCCCAAAACAATATCGAGTACCCCACCATTTATCCATTACTTGTAATAGCGGCAGATTGGTTAATTTCTCTGCAATCACATCTAACAATATCGCATACTTCACTTGTAAAAATTCCGGAGGATTTTGAACCTGCAATAAATCTTCGGAAGCACGTAATCCGGTTTCAGCCATGTGTTTACCCGAACCAGGGGGCGGCTGGGGAAGGTTTTTTATTGGGGTACCTACTGCCGAACGGGTAGTAACTGGCGCAGCTTTTGTATTTCCAGATCCCTTAGCGGCTGTAGGAGGAATAGCGGCACTTGGGGCTGCTTTTACCGGCGGCGTGTTCACCGGCTTATTAAACAGGGGTTGCACCAGATGACAACCGGTACTGGTTAACCCTATACAAACTACCATCAGTAAAATACGGCTATTCATCATAACTAGAACCCCGAAAATAATCATTGGCAACAATAGATGGGGCCTGTGCCAACTAAAATTAACCGATCCTTGGGTAATTAGGCAGGTTTTGTGGAAAAAAGCCCATCCCCCCACCCTCAGATTGTTCCGATATTTGTACGCTTGCACAAAAAGTGACCCTTTTATCGAATGGATGACTTTTACAACGAAAATACCTGAGGAATAGCTATGAGTAATTTTTCACATTTACACGTTCACACCCAATATTCTCTGCTGGATGGAGCCGCCTCAGTAAAAAAATTATTCAAAAAAGCAGCTGCCGACAAAATGCCCGCCATTGCTATAACGGATCATGGTAATATGTTCGGAGCTTTTGAATTTGTAAAAGAAGCTTGGAGTGATACCATTCAAACCGGTACCGACGAAAATGGCAATCCCATCAAAACACCCCGGGTAAAACCAATTGTGGGATGTGAATTTTATATGGTTAAAGACCGGCACCAAAAATCATTCACCAAAGAGGTAAAAGATGAACGGTATCACCAGGTATTACTTGCCAAAAATGCTACGGGATATCAAAACCTTATTCAACTTACTTCGCTGGGCTATATGGAAGGGATGTACAGCAAATATCCCCGGATAGATAAGGAACTTTTGTTACAACATCATGAGGGACTGATTGCCACCACCTGTTGCATTGGTGCCCATGTACCCCAAGCCATTTTACACCTAGGAGAAGAAGCTGCTGAAAAGGAATTCAAATGGTGGCTGGATATTTTTGGGGAAGATTACTATATCGAATTACAGCGGCACCAAATGAAAGAGCAGGAATTCATCAACCAAACCCTGTTGAAGTTTTCAAAAAAACATAAAGTGCAGGTAATTGCTACCAATGATAGTCATTATGTTGATCAGGAAGATTATAATGCCCATGACATTTTGCTTTGCATCAATACCGGAGAAAAACAATCCACGCCCGGTTTTGATGATTTTGTAAATGATGATTTACAACTTAAAAACCGACGCTTCAAATTCCCCAACGACCAGTTTTATTTTAAAAGTTCGGAGGAAATGAGCCGGCTGTTCAGCGATATCCCCGAATCCATTGATAATACCAATGCCATTGTAGATAAGGTAGAAGTGCTGAATCTGAAAAAAGATATTCTGCTACCGGCCTTTCCACTGCCACCGGAATTTGTAATTCATGCAGATGCGAATTTGAATCAATTCGAATACCTCAAACACTTAACCGAAGAGGGCGCTCAAAAAAGATATAATGACATTACTCCTGAGATTAGGGAGCGCATAGATTTTGAATTGTTCACCATCCGAACGATGGGCTTTGCCGGATATTTTTTGATTGTAAGTGATTTCATTCGCGCAGGTAGGGAAATGGGGGTATTTGTAGGCCCAGGCCGGGGATCTGCTGCAGGAAGTGTGGTTGCCTATTGCATTGGCATTACCAATATTGATCCCATTAAATACGATTTACTCTTCGAAAGATTTTTGAATCCAGATCGAAAGAGCATGCCCGATATTGATACCGACTTTGACGATGAAGGTCGGCAAAAAGTAATTGATTATGTGGTTGACAAATACGGCAAAAATCAGGTTGCACAAATTGTTACCTATGGCACGATGGCAGCCAAAAGCAGTATCAAAGATGTGGCGCGTGTTATTGATTTACCCTTGGCCGAAAGTAATCTGCTGGCAAAATTGGTTCCGGATAAACCCGGTACCGAACTCCGCCGCGTTTTGCATGCTCCACTCACCAAAAAAGAAGGAGAAAAATCACTGGAAGAAAAAGAAGGGTATCAACCCGATGATATAGAAAATATCAAAAAGCTACGCGAAATCTATCGGGGAGATGATATACGATCTAAAGTATTGAAAGAAGCTGAGCGATTAGAAGGTACCGTTCGCAATACGGGTATACATGCTGCCGGCATCATCATTGCTCCCTCCGACTTAACCCTGCTAATACCGGTAGCAACCGCAAAGGATTCTAAATTATTGGTAACACAAATTGAAGGAAAAGTAATTGAAGAAGCCGGTGTTTTAAAAATGGACTTTCTGGGATTAAAAACCCTCTCCATCATTAAAAATGCCTTGGAGCTGATAAAACAAAATCATGGCATTACCATTGATATTGACAAAATTCCCCTAGATGATGAATTAACTTATCAATTATTTCAAAAGGGTAACGCTATTGCTGTATTTCAGTTTGAAGCCGCCCATTTGGTGGGCATCTTCCGCGATATTAAGCCTACCGTTTTCGAAGACCTGATAGCCCTCAACGCCCTCAACCGTCCAGGGCCCATGCAATACATACCAGAATATGTAAAAAGAAAACACGGTAAAGAAATCGTTAGTTACGATTTACCCGAAATGGAAGAATACCTGAAAGAAACTTACGGTATTACTATTTACCAAGAACAGGTAATGTTGCTATCCCAAAAAATTGCTGGGTTTAGTAAGGGCAAAGCCGATGGACTTAGAAAAGCCATGGGTAAAAAAGACCGCAAAACCTTGGATGAACTGAAAGAGGCATTCATGAAAGGTGCCTTGGAAAAAAACCATCCAAAGGATAAGTTGGAAAAAATATGGACAGACTGGGAGTCATTTGCCGAATATGCTTTTAATAAGTCGCACTCAACCTGTTATACTTTTGTATCTTATCAAACTGCCTATTTAAAAGCGCATTATCCGGGCGAATTTATGTCGTCCGTGCTGAACAATGCCAAAAGCATTGAGAACATTACCTTCTTTATGGAAGAATGTAAGCGTATGGGCATAAAAGTATTGGGGCCAGATGTAAATGAATCGCAAAAAGGTTTTGCGGTAAACAAAAAGGGTGAAATCAGATTTGGACTAGGTGGTTTAAAAGGTGCAGGAGATGCAGCAGTAGATCATATAATTGAAGAGAGGCTGAGAAAAGGACCCTATTCTAGCATTTTTGATTTTATGGAGCGCGTAATTAAACAAGTTAATAAAAAGTCGCTCGAAAGTCTGGCTTATTCCGGTGCATTTGATTGTTTTACCACATTACACCGGGCACAATATTTTACCGTTCCGGAGGGTGAAAGACTATCCGGATTAGAAAAAATCATCAGCTATGGACAGTCCAAAATGCAAGCCAGCGCCGGATCATCCAATACCTTATTTGGCGAGCTTACTACCTATCAGGATGTTCCTTTGCCTAAAATATCATCCACCGAGCCCTGGAGCCTGACTGAGTTACTCGAATTTGAAAAAGAGGTAACCGGCATGTTTATGAGTGGGCATCCACTTGATCATTTTAAATTCGAACTAACGCATTATGGAATAGTTCCCATTCAGGAATTTATAGAATTCAGGGATACCATTGCCACCCAATCTAATCAGGGAAAAATGATACGGGTAGCAGGACTAGTTACTTCTGTACAACATAAAGTTACCCGAACCGGTAAGAATTATGGGGTAGTGATAATGGAAGATTATACCGGCAAAGCAGAATTTACCGTTTGGAGCGAAGAATACGTAAGGTTTCAGGCCTATTTTGAAAAGGGCAAAAAAATTGTACTCTATGGCAATTTCAGGCCCCGCTATAAAGATGCTACACAGTTCGAATGGAAAATCAATCAGGTGATGTTGCTCGAGTCTGTAATGGGTAATCTCACTCGCTCTGTGGATATTAACCTGCACCCTGCATCAGTATCTGAAGAGGTAATCCGATTTGTAGAAACCAATGTAAAAAAGTTTCCGGGTAAATCATCCATCAAATTCCACATCGTAGAACCGGCAGAAAATATCAAAATCACCCTCCGCTCCTTTGATTTTGGCTTCCAAATGAACGATGAATTGGCAGATTATCTACTACAACAACCCGATTTTGGCATTCATGTAGCCATAGTAGGTCAGTAATTCCGGCAGCCACAGCTGTCAGTTTAACCGACGGGTTGTCATTAATCACATTCGTGGAAAAGTCAAAACTGCAGGAAATACCCTTTGGATGTATATTTGATATCTTTCTATAAGCAAGTAAATATTTTAATTTTTCATTTATAAAACAACCACAATGGCTATAGAATTAACAGATGCAAATTTTCAAACAGCAGTGCTGGACAGCGATAAATTAACCGTAGTAGATTTTTGGGCAGAATGGTGTGGACCCTGCCGGGCTATCGGACCCGTTATTGAGGAATTATCGGTACAGTACAAAGATCAGGTGAATGTAGGTAAAGTGAATGTAGACCACAATCCGGGCCTCAGCGTGAATTATGGAATCACTTCTATTCCGGCGATTTTATTTATCAAAGGCGGACAAATTGTTGACAAGCAAATTGGTGCCGTTCCTAAATCTGTTTTAGAGAAAAAAATTCAGGCACATTTGTAATACAACTTGCCTATTTAATTCAAAAGCCATGCGCTAAGGTGCACGGCTTTTTTTATGCCCCGGCATACCAGCCCTGCCAGATGAATTACATAAGCAGATAAATAGTAACTTACCACATTAAATCATTATCAAATTGTTACGCATGCCCATTCGTTTCCGATTGATTGTTATGAATTTTCTGGAGTTTTTTGTGTGGGGTTCCTGGCTAATTTCCTTGGGAGGGTATATGATTGTTCAACTTCAATTTACGGGTAGCCAGGTAGGCGCTGTGTATGCTACCATGGGTATTGCTTCTCTGTTCATGCCCGCATTGATGGGTATTGTGGCAGACCGATGGTTAAATGCAGAAAGGGTATTCGGAACGTTACATATCATCGGAGCATTATTATTGCTATGGGCTTCTACCATTACTTCGGTTAATCATTATCCCCTTTTCTACCTGATTATGCTGTTTAATTCGATGGCATTTATGCCTACCATTGCCTTAAATAACACTGTCTCGTATATTGTTTTAGAAAAAAATCAATACGACATTGTTAAAGACTTCCCCCCTATTCGGGTTTGGGGAACTGTTGGGTTTATTGCGGCCATGTGGCTGGTAGATTTATTGGGTTTTACCAAAAGTCCGATGCAACTATACGTAAGCGCTGGGTCGGGATTACTATTGGGCATATATGCATTTACCATGCCTGCTTGTAAACCGGTACCAAACACGAACAAAAAAAACTGGATGCAAGCACTTGGGCTAGATGCATTTGTATTATTTAAGCAGCAAAAAATGCTGGTGTTTTTTATTTTTGCGCTCTTACTGGGGGCTGCTTTGCAAATAACCAATGCCTTTGGAGGTGCATTTCTGGATGATTTTAAAAAAACTTATCCCGATTCATTTGCGGTAAAGCATACCAATCTGCTACTATCGATTTCCCAGATTTCAGAAACCCTCTTTATTTTAGCCATCCCCTTCTTTCTGCAAAAATTCGGCATCAAAAAAGTAATGCTGATGAGTATACTTGCCTGGGTACTTCGATTTGCACTATTTGGAATAGGCAATCCAGGAGAAGGTCTACATTGGTTGGTATTGTCGATGATTATCTATGGAATGGCTTTTGATTTCTTTAATATTTCCGGTTCCCTATTTGTAGAAAAAGAAGCGGATGTTTCGATACGTGCCAGTGCCCAGGGCCTATTTATGCTAATGACCAATGGAATTGGCGCCTATTTGGGTGGAACCATCAGTGGCATGGTGGTAGACTATTTTACCCAAAATGGCGTAAAAAACTGGCCAGCCATCTGGTTCAGCTTTGCCGGTTATGCTTTAGTACTAGCGATCATATTCCCGATCGTTTTCAAGTATAACCACAATGAAGCAAAACAAGCAGCCATCAAAGAGTACTGATTCACAAGGGAGTTGACATATCTTTTACAATCAGAAACCCGAGTTCTGCTGAGAAGCCGTTAATTTTGCAGTTCAAATTTGCGTTTATGCAATCATCCACTGATTCGGTATCGGCCCTGCTTTCTTATACCCAAGACCCGGCTTTACAAAAAATTGGCTACAAAATTCTAAACGGAGAGCGGTTGCAGGAAAACGAGGGTGTTACTCTTTTTGAAAAAGGCTCCCTTTCATGGTTAGGCGCACTTGCCAACTTTGTGCGGGAGAAAAAACACGGTAACATTACCTATTTCAATCGGAATTTTCATATAGAACCCACCAATGTTTGTGTTTTTAATTGTTCGTTTTGCTCCTATTCCAGGGGCTATGCCCATCGGGAAGAAGGTTGGGAACTCAGCATCGAACAAATGATGCATATTGTAAAAAGCTATGATGGAAAACCAGTTACAGAAGTGCATATTGTGGGTGGAGTGCATCCTAAAATGAATATGGAATTCTTTTTAGAACTATTACGTTCTGTAAAAGCTCACCGGCCCGACTTACACATCAAAGCCTTTACACCTGTTGAACTGGATTATATGTTCCGCAAGGCAAAACTTACTGTGCAGGAAGGCATGGAAATGGCGCATGAAGCAGGACTAGACTCGCTTCCCGGCGGTGGAGCAGAAATTTTTCACCCTGAAATCCGTAAACAAATTTGCGACGACAAGGTAGATGCGGATGGATGGCTTACGATTCACCGAACTGCCCATCAGTTAGGAATGCATAGCAATGCTACTTTGTTGTATGGCCATATAGAAGCCTACCATCACCGGATTGATCATATGGAAAGATTGCGGCAACTGCAGGATGAAACCGGTGGCTTTAATACGTTTATTCCTCTCAAGTTTAGAAACAAGGATAACGACATGCAACATATTCCTGAATCTTCCATAATTGAAGACATGCGTATGTATGCCGTATCCCGGCTGTATTTGGATAACTTCCCGCATATCAAAGCCTACTGGCCCATGTTAGGAAGGCAACAAGCGCAGTTAACGCTTTCCTTTGGCGTAAATGATATGGATGGAACGATTGATGATTCAACCAAAATTTATTCTATGGCGGGTAGTGAAGAACAATCGCCTAGTATGTCGACCTCCGATCTGGTTCAGCTGATTCGATCAGCCGGAAGAACTCCGATTGAAAGAGGTACTTTGTATAATGTGGTTAAGGATTATTCTACTGTTGCGCTGGAAAGTATAGAGGCGTAATAACTTTGTATACTAACATTCGGGTAAACTGATGGGAATATGAATGGCTAACCCACCATCGGCTGTTTCTTTGTATTTGCTGCTCATATCGAGCGCCGTATCCCACATGGTTTTGATTACTTTATCTAAACTAACAATGGCAAAGTCCGGAGCACTTTGTAACGCCAGTTGTGCAGCAGTAATGGCTTTAATGGCACCCATCGTATTTCTTTCAATGCAGGGAATTTGAACCAATCCACCAATCGGATCGCAGGTTAGGCCCAGGTGATGTTCCATGGCAATTTCTGCTGCCATCAATGCCTGTCGTTGCGTACCGCCCATTGATTCAGTTAACGCTGCGGCCGCCATAGCGGATGATACACCAATTTCGGCCTGACAACCGCCCATAGCAGCGGAGATGGTGGCACCTTTTTTAAAGATGCTGCCGATTTCAGAAGCCGTTAATAGAAAACGTACAATTTGCTCATCGGTTTGACCATTACAAAAGCAAATAAAATATTGCAATACCGCCGGAATAACACCAGCAGATCCATTGGTGGGTGCGGTAACCACTCTTCCAAAGGAAGCATTTTCTTCATTCACTGCTAGGGCAAAACAACTTACCCAATCAACTATATATTGAAATTCGTTGCCCCCTCTTCGAATGGCTTTTATCCATCCTTCTTTGTTAGTATAAGTGGCATCATTCAATAACTTTTTATTCAATGCAAAAGCTCTTCGATTCACTTTTAAGCCCCCCGGTAATTCACCCTTGGTATGGCAACCTTTGTAAATACACTCCTGCATCACTTGCCAGATGCGCAGTAAATTTGCACGCGTAGCGGCTTCTGGCCTCCAAGATGCCTCATTCTCCATTACCACTTCGTG
>CAMBUH010000081.1 GCA_945870985.1 Chitinophaga pinensis | reverse complement strand
AGATACTGGGATTGGTTTTTTCGATCATATGCTCGATCAGATTGCCCGGCATGGAAAAATAGATCTAACCATTACCACAAAAGGAGATTTACATATTGATGAACACCATACGATCGAAGATACTGCCATTGCGCTGGGAGAGGCTTTTGCGCTGGCTTTAACCGATAAGCGGGGAATGGAGCGATATGGATTTGCCCTACCCATGGATGAAGCAGAAGCAAAAGTGCTGATTGATTTTGGAGGCAGAAACTGGTTGGTATGGGATGCCGAGTTTGCCAGAGAAAAAATTGGTGAAATGCCAACAGAAATGTTTTATCATTTCTTCAAATCTTTCAGTGATGCTGCCCGGTGCAATTTGAATATCAGTTGCCAGGGAACCAATGAACATCATAAGATTGAATCTATCTTTAAGGCTTTTGCCAAAGCCATCCGAATGGCTGTAAAGCGCGACCCGCTTAGCAATTACTTGCCTACTACTAAGGGAGTGCTGTAATTGTTTATAGTTTAGTGCGCGTCCACACTTCGGTTCTTCCAATGATAGATATTCCAATGTATCCTCGAACATTCAGTGTATTGGCGTCTTTACATCGCATATAACATTTGTAATCCTTGCCATTTTCTGGGTCGTAAATTATTCCGTTGATCCATTCCCCATCTTTAAATTCAAAATCCCGTAAAATGATTGCACCTACCAATGGTTTTGTTTTGAGGCTGGCGTTGGGATTGTTTATATCTACTTTAGGTTGGCCTTTTTCGGTGAGCGGTTCACGCAGCCAAACGATTTTGCCATAATACTTCCCATTTTCTTTGTAAACCTGAATTTTTCCCTTTCCGCTGGAATTCAGCCAAATGCCAACCACATCATCCGAGGGGGTTGCAAAAGCAGCGGAAATTACACTGGTAACACTTACTAATAGCAATAATACATATTTCATGGAACTGAAAGGTTAGATGAAGCCATTAACAAACGGCAGGTAGAAAGGTTGTTGTAAACAATCGGTTGCCAAGCTATTAAAAAAAATTTGTTTTTCCCGCAATTAGATTGCAATTTTGTAGGGATGAAAATGAATCAACATAAGAGTTGGTGGTGGCATTACAACCTCGTCCGGGGATAGTAATGGCATAGCCTTTTACTTATTTGAATATATCTTTCAAAGCCCCGGCATACCAATGTCGGGGCTTTGTTTTTAGTAACCTGAATTAAAAGGGGCATATGAAAAAAATTGAACTGAGTACCCATGCCAGAAAAATGCTGGCGGATATTTATACGCCCGTAGGTATTTACCTGCGACTCAGGGATAAATACCGGGATACCATTTTGCTGGAAAGTACCGATCACCATGCGGCTGAAAACAGTTTTTCTTTCATTGGCATCAATGCGGTTGCCGGGATTGAGGTATCGGAGCCCGGCAAACTGAATTTTAAATATCCGGGGGAAGAGTCGGTAACAGAAGCAATTCCGCAACCAGAGGCTGTTCCTAACAGAATTTGGGAGTTTATGCAGCAATTTTCTGCTACACCAACTGATATTCCCGAAGCTTCGGTTGCACAGGGATTATTGGGATATACTTCCTATGATGCCGTACCCTTTTTTGAATCGATTCAATTGAATACGCAAAAGGAAGGTTCCATTCCCCTACCACTGATGAGATATCGCCTATATCAGTATGTAATCGTGTTCAATCACTTTAAAGACGAGATCATTTTTTGTGAAAACAAACTACCCGGCATACCCGGAGATGCAGAAGCCGTAATCTCTTTGATCCGAAGTAAGGATGTGCCTGTTTATCCATTTTCCGTTACCGAATCAGAAGCTTCCAATATGTCGGACGATTACTATCGGGAAATCGTTCGCAAAGGCATCGCACATTGTATGCGCGGAGATGTTTTTCAGGTGGTGCTGAGTCGTCGTTTTCAGCAATCTTTCCAGGGCGATGAGTTTAATGTATATCGGGCACTGAGAAGTGTAAATCCCTCTCCCTACCTGTTTTTCTTCGACTATGGGGAATATAAACTGATGGGTTCCTCTCCCGAAGCCCAGATAATTGTAAAAAATCAGCAGGCCATTGTTCATCCAATTGCGGGTACCTTCCGCAGAACGGGGGATGAAGCTACCGATCAACAGATGGCGCAACAGTTGCTGGCAGATGCCAAAGAAAATGCCGAGCATATCATGCTGGTCGATTTAGCCCGCAACGATTTGAGCCGTTGTTGCGATCAGGTAACGGTTAGTCATTTTCGTCAGGTACATTATTACAGTCATGTAATTCACCTAGTAAGTGAAGTGATCGGCAATTGCAAACCCGGCAAACACCCGGTTGAATTAGTGGGGGCTACTTTTCCAGCAGGTACCCTCAGCGGCGCGCCTAAGTTTAAGGCGATGGAAATCATTGACCAACTTGAGCCAACGGCCAGGGCTTATTATGGCGGTTGTATCGGAGCCTTAGGCTTTAACGGCTCTTGTAATCATGCCATCATGATCAGAACTCTGTTAAGCAAAAACAATACCCTCTATTATCAGGCAGGTGCGGGAGTTGTTGCCGCCAGTGATCCTGAAAGTGAACTGCAAGAAGTAAACAACAAACTAAATGCCTTAAAAAAAGCGATACAATTGGCTGCTGCCGATAACCTGTAAACGCTGTGAACCTATTTATATGAAAGTGCTGGTTTTTGATAATTACGATTCTTTTACCTTCAACCTGGTTCATCTGGTGAAGCAGCTCACATCCGATGAAGTAACGGTAGTGCGCAACGATCAGATGCCCCTGGGGGAAGTGGATGCCTTTGATAAAATCATCCTATCTCCGGGTCCGGGCATACCCGAGGAAGCAGGACTTTTGCTCCCCCTTATTAAGCAATATGCTGCCACCAAATCTATCCTAGGCGTTTGTTTGGGGCATCAGGCAATTGGACAAGCATTTGGCGCACAGCTAACAAATTTGCCGGCTGTTTTTCATGGAGTGGCAACGCCCATTCAATTATTACCGGCTTCAAATAGAGGAAATGACTGGTTTACCGGTTTAGCGCAACCCATTGAAGTGGGCAGATACCATAGCTGGGTGGTGAGTGATGAAAACCTACCCAACTGTATTGAAGTTACGGCAAGAGATGCACAGGATTACATCATGGCACTCCGGCATCGTGAACTAGATGTGCAGGGGGTTCAGTTTCATCCCGAAAGCATTTTAACTCCCCAGGGATTAGCAATGATGCGTAACTGGCTTGAAAAATAAAAATTGAAAAATCATTTACTGATGAAAAAAATATTGAACTATTTACTGGAACATAAAACGCTTTCCCGCGAAGCAGCCAAAGATGTGCTGCTGCAAATGTCGGAAGGTAAGTTCAACGACAGTGAGCTGGCTGCCTTTATCACGGTATTTCTTATGAGAAGTATTACCATTGATGAATTACTTGGATTCCGGGATGCGCTCTTATCGCTCTGTGTGAAAGTTGATTTGGGTAATCATTCGGTGATTGATATTGTAGGTACCGGTGGGGATGGAAAAAACACGTTCAATATTTCTACCCTCGCTTGTTTTATTGTAGCAGGAGCCGGAGAAAAAGTGGCCAAACATGGGAATTACGGGGCTTCCAGCATCAGCGGGTCATCAAATGTGATGGAGCAGTTGGGATATGTTTTTACCAACCAAAGTGATCAACTGCGAAAAGAATTAGAAACTGCCAATATTTGTTTTCTACATGCACCCCTGTTTCATCCGGCATTAAAAGTGGTAGGGCCTATCAGAAAAAATTTGGGAGTGCGTACTTTCTTTAACATGCTGGGCCCCCTGGTAAATCCTGCCGCTCCCGCCACCCAATTAATTGGCGTGTATAGTTTAGAAATGGCCCGCATTTATAATTATGTATTGCAGCAAACGGGGAAACCTTTTACCATTATACACAGTTTAGATGGATATGATGAAGTATCACTTACCAATGATACCAAAGTAATTACTGCTGCTGGTGAACGAATGTATTCAGCTAGGGAACTGGGGAAAAGACAGGTACATCCGGAAGATTTATCTGGAGGAAATAACTTGGAAGAAGCTGCCGCCATTTTCCGTTCCATTATCAGCGGCAAGGGTACCTGGGCACAAAATGCGGTGGTATTGGCAAATGCTGCCCTCGCACTGGCAGGCACCGGAAACTATGCCAATTACGAAGAAGCTTACCAAGCTGCCGTTAGAAGTTTAGAAAGCGGTGCTGCACTTCAATCTTTAGAAACCCTAATTGCTTTGCAGCCATGAATATCCTAGAAACCATTATAGCTGCTAAACATATCGAAGTAGCTGCCCGCAAAAAAGCCATTCCTTCCAGTAAACTAGAGCAGTCTGCCTTGTTTATGCAATCATTGCCCAGTCTTCGGCAATCGTTGTTGCATCCCTCCACCAATGGAATTATAGCGGAGTTTAAACGAAAATCACCCAGTAAGGGAAATATTCATTTGGATGCCGATGTGGTATCGGTTACCAAAGCCTATGCCCAGGCAGGTGCATCCGGCATTTCGGTGCTTACCGATGAATACTTTTTCGGAGGCAGCTGGTCTGATTTAGATGCAGCTATTCAATGGGGAACCCCGGTATTGCGGAAAGACTTTATCATTGATGAATACCAATTGATAGAAGCCCGTGCACATGGAGCAGCCGTGATTTTACTGATTGCAGCCTGCCTTACTCCCCAGGAGGTAAAAACTTTGGCAGAAACCGCCCGATCACTGGGTTTGGAAATTTTATTAGAGTTGCACGATGCTTCGGAACTGGAACATATTCATCCCTCGGTAACTATGGTGGGCATCAACAACAGAAACCTGAAAAATTTTGAAGTGAATTGGCACCATTCTATTGAACTGGCTGCTCAAATCCCCTCCGAATTTCCTGCTATTGCAGAAAGCGGCATTGATTCGGTTGAAACCCTGCTGCAGTTGCAGGCTGCCGGCTTTAGTGGCTTTTTGATGGGGGAATATTTTATGAAGCAAGCCAACCCTGCCGAGGCATTTGTTCGTTTTTCTCAAAGCCTTCAGCAGGCAAGAAATGTAACTGAAAACTAATGACGGAAAGCACCCCATATAGCCAACCAACTACTCCCACTTTCCGGTTGAAAGTGTGCGGACTAACCCAACACGAGCAAGTGATGGAGTTGGATAATCTGGGGGTGATATTTGCCGGCTTTATATTTTATGCACCATCGCCCCGTTATTATAAAAGATACCTGGACACAGCAGTCTTAAAAAAAATTCGGGGTAAACATATCAATAAAGTGGGGGTGTTTGTAAATGCATCGGTTGAAGAGGTGTTGAAAGCGGTTGATGAGGCCGGACTCAGCATGGTGCAATTGCATGGGGATGAATCGCCCAAAACCTGCGAGCGCATTGCAGAATATGTTTCGGTGATTAAGGCATTTCGTTTGCGGGATGATGACCAGGTTATGTGGAAAGTGAAAGATTATCAGGCAGTAGCCGATATGTTTTTGTTTGATACCGCTACTGCTGAGTATGGAGGATCTGGAAAAAAATTCAATTGGAAAGTGTTGTCAGGATTAAACATTGGGAAACCCTTTTTTTTAAGCGGCGGTATCGGTCCGGAGGATGCACCGATGATTCATCAGTTTGCAGCTGATCCGGTGGCGGCAGATTTATTTGCCCTCGATATCAATAGCCGATTCGAAACCGCACCGGGTGTAAAAGATAGTAAACAAGTAGCAACATTTATTCAACAACTAGCGAACCCAAACGTATAAACAACCTAATATGCAAACTGAAACGATCACCCAAAGCTTTGTGCACCCCGACACCGAAGGTTACTATGGCAGCTTCGGAGGAGCCTACATACCCGAGATGCTCTATCGGAATGTAAGTGAACTGAGAGAACAGTACCTCAACATTATGCATAGTGCCGACTTTAGAAAAGAAATGGAAAGCCTGTTGCGTGATTATGTGGGCAGACCAACCCCCCTCTTTTTGTCGGAACGTTTGGGCGCAGAGCTGAATACCCAATTGTATTTAAAGCGGGAAGATCTTTGCCATACCGGAGCTCATAAAATCAATAATACGGTTGGCCAGATTCTATTAGCCCGAAGGTTGGGCAAAACGCGCATCATTGCAGAAACCGGTGCGGGGCAACATGGGGTGGCTACTGCCACGGTTTGTGCATTAAAGGGAATGGAATGTATCGTGTATATGGGTGAAAAAGATATCCAGCGCCAGGCACCCAATGTGGCAAGGATGAAAATGCTGGGGGCAAAAGTAATACCCGCTATGAGTGGAAGCAGAACCCTGAAGGATGCTACCAATGAAGCCATTCGCGATTGGATTAACCATCCCAATGATACCCATTATATTATTGGCAGTGTGGTTGGGCCACATCCTTATCCGGATATGGTTGCTCGCTTTCAAAGTGTAATCAGTGAAGAAATAAGGATGCAGCTGCTTGATAAAACCGGATCTGAACTGCCTACCCATGTGGTGGCTTGTGTGGGTGGCGGAAGTAATGCTGCCGGCGCCTTTTATCATTTTCTGGATGAGCCCTCTGTAAAAATTGTTGCAGTAGAAGCGGCGGGCCATGGAATACATAGTGGCATGAGTGCAGCCACCACCCAACTGGGTAAACCGGGAATTTTACATGGTAGCATGAGTTTGGTGATGCAAACAGCAGATGGTCAGGTTACCGAGCCCCATAGTATTTCTGCGGGATTAGATTATCCGGGCGTGGGCCCCATCCATGCAAATTTGTATAAGAGCGGTCGCGGACAGTTTGAGAGTGCCACGGATGCGGAAGCCTTGGAGTGGGCTTTTCATGTAAGTAAAACAGAAGGTATTATTCCCGCACTGGAAACTGCGCATGCTTTTGCTGTATTACCCCGCCTGGGATTAAAACCCACCGATCGGGTAGTAGTATGCTTAAGTGGTAGAGGAGATAAGGATCTGGGAACCTATATGCAAGAAATGGATCGATTTGAGAAATAAACTGAAATAAAATTGTATGAGCCGGATTGCTGAATTGTTTAAAGAAAAAAAATCGCATGTGCTGAATGTTTACTGCACTGCCGGCTATCCAAAACTGGATAGTACCCTGCCCATAATGCGCGCCTTGCAAGAAAGTGGGGTAGATTTAATTGAACTGGGGATACCCTATAGCGATCCACTAGCCGATGGACCCGTAATTCAGGCCAGCAGTAGTGAAGCGATAGAAAATGGCATGACCCTCGAAGTGCTGTTTGATCAATTAAAGGAATTGCGTTTGCCCATTGCCGAAGGGGGCCTGGGTAATCAGTTGCCGGTAATTCTGATGGGCTATATGAATCCCGTTTTACAATTTGGTTTCGAACGCTTTTGTGCCAAAGCTGCGGAAGTAGGGGTGGATGGCATTATTTTGCCCGACTTACCTGCATTTGAATTTAAGCAACACTATGGAACTATTTTGCAGAAATATCAATTGGATTTTATCTTTCTGGTAACCCCGGAAACAACGCCGGAAAGAGTGCTACAATTGGATGCGCTTAGTTCTGGATTTTTATATGCGGTAAGTTCTTCCGCAACTACTGGAAATGATCAGAATATGGATACGGTATCTGCCTACCTGCAAAAACTGGCCCTGATGCCGCTAAAAAATCCTGTTTTGGTAGGTTTTGGAATAAAAGACCGGAAAACTTTTTTAACTGCCTGTGAACATACTGCCGGGGCTATTATTGGCTCTGCCTATATAAAAGTATTGCACGGAAACATACATTATAGCAGTGTAACACAAGATTTTATTCATTCTATTTTAGATGCCGATTAATTATGGAATTGGTAATCATTCAATATAATGCCGGTAATATTCAATCGGTTTTGTATGCGCTGGAACGGATGGGCCAATCGGCGGTGGTAACCGACAATCCCGATCGCATTCGAAATGCCGATAAAGTAATTTTTCCGGGTGTGGGAGAGGCGAGTTCTGCCATGCAGTATTTGCGGGAAAGAAAATTAGATTCGGTAATTACTAGTTTGCAGCAGCCCGTGTTGGGTATATGTTTGGGCATGCAGTTACTTTGTTCGTATAGTGAAGAAAACGATACCACCTGTTTGGGAATATTCAGTGAGCGGGTAGTAAAGATGCAAGCACCAGCAGCAAAAGCGGGACAACAAATTAAAATTCCGCAGATCGGCTGGAACAATATTACACAATTAGATTCACCGTTGATGGAAGGAATTGCTGAAAATAGCTATTGCTATTTTGTTCATGGCTATTATGTACCCTTTGGAGCACATACCATTGCTACTGCCGATTATATTCAGCCTTATAGTGCCGCACTGCATAAAAATAATTTCTACGGAACCCAATTTCATCCCGAAAAAAGTGCCGAAACGGGGGCCCGTATCTTGCAAAATTTTATCAACCTGTAAATCACATACATGCAAATTATTCCTGCCATCGATATCATTGCGGGTAATTGTGTGCGGCTAACGCAGGGTGATTATGCACAAGAAACACGCTATAGCGAGCATCCGCTGGATGTAGCAAAGGAATTTGAGCAGGCTGGATTGCAAAGAGTTCACCTGGTAGATTTAGAGGGAGCCAAAGCTGGAAAAATTATGAATGCCGCCGTACTGGAAACAATTGCAGCGCATACATCACTGCAGGTTGATTTTGGGGGTGGTATCCATACCGAAGAAGCAGTACAACAGGTGATAGATGCCGGGGCTACCTGGGTAACTATCGGTAGTGTGGCGGTAAAAGCGAAAGAAAAACTGAATGGATGGCTGGATACATTTGGCGTGGAAAGATTTATACTGGGCGCAGATGTGAAGGGTACGCAACTGGCAATCAGCGGATGGACGGAAACCACTGATCAAGAAATTCTACCCTTTATTGATTATTGGGCCTCCCGCGGTATCCGTCAGTTTTTTTGTACCGATATCAGTAAGGATGGACAACTGGCCGGCCCCTCTTTGGAACTTTATCAAACCATCTTACAGCGATTCCCGAACATATACTTTATCGCCAGTGGGGGCGTTAGTGCTATGGATGATTTGATAGCATTGCAAGAGATAGGATGCAGCGCAGCAATTGTGGGTAAAGCGATTTATGAAAAAAGAATTACCCTGCAACAACTGGCCGACTGGAAAAAATAATTACATGTTAACCAAACGAATTATACCCTGTTTAGATATCCGAGACGGCAGAACCGTAAAAGGGGTAAACTTTACCTCTATCCGGGATGCCGGAGACCCCGTTGAATTGGCCGAACTGTATGCACGCGAAGGGGCAGATGAATTGGTTTTTTTGGATATTACCGCCACCATTGAAAAGCGGAAAACCCTACACCAGTTGGTGAACCGGATTGCGCATCATATCAATATTCCTTTTACGGTAGGAGGCGGTATTTCGTCGGTGGAAGATGTGCAGATACTGCTTCAAAATGGAGCGGATAAGGTAAGCGTGAATTCGGCTGCTTTTAAAAATCCGGAACTGATTGATCAGCTGGCGAAAAGTTTTGGCAGTCAATGCATCGTACTCGCTATTGATACCCAATTAGAGGCCGATGGGGAATGGTATGTTTACTTGAATGGGGGTAGGGTGAAATCCCAGATGCGCTGTATCGACTGGGCCCGCCAGGCCGTAAATGCCGGGGCTGGAGAAATATTGCTCACCTCCATGAACAACGACGGAACCAAAAAAGGGTTTGCGCTGGATATTACCCGGTTATTGGCGGATGAGTTGCCGGTTCCGGTGATTGCCTCGGGTGGTGGGGGTACCGTGGCGCATTTTGTGGAAGTGTTTACAGAGGCACATGCGGATGCTGCATTGGCGGCCAGCATTTTTCATTTTAAAGAATTAACCATTCCTGAATTGAAACAACAACTTCGTTTACAAGGAATTGCAATAAGATAACTAACATTTTAATTTAAATAAAATGCAACCCGATTTTAAGAAATATAGCGATGGTTTATTACCGGCCATTGCACAGGATGCCCATACACGAAAAGTA
>CAMBUH010000080.1 GCA_945870985.1 Chitinophaga pinensis | reverse complement strand
ACTGCGTGCACTACTTATCCAAAAGCAGCAACAATTGATGGCAAAAGGGGGCATCATTGCCATCATTCAGCCCGATTCATCCTGTTCGTATGGACTGCTGGTAAACCTGTTGGATGAACTTACTATCGCCGGATGCAATAAATATGTATTAACGGATACAGACAACTAATGGATGATTTTTTAAAGTTTTTAGTCACCTTTAAAACCTATGTTATGCAAACGCAAAAGAATTTTCAAGAAGACTGGCTCGATGTGCTTTTTCGGCACCGGAATAAATTATATGGTGCCTATGAACTGAGGCGCAATTATCCGAGGCGATTAACCTTTTCTCTGCTGTTGTTACTGGCTGGCTGTTTATTATTGATCGCTATTGCTTCATTGGCAAAAAAGAATCACTGGCAGGCAACTTCTCTGGATTATCCTGTATTTGTGATAGATCCCTATCAGCCGCCTACTGCCACTCCTCCAAAACCGCCACCTCCACCTGTAGCAACCCAGATCCGGCAAGAGATATATGTAGTACCCATAATTGTGCCTGATAAACTGGTTACACCTGAAGATGAAATGCCACCAATAGAAGATTTGCAACTCGCCAACCTGGGTACTACCCGAATAGAAGGGGTAGATGGCAATGGGGATGGGTGGAACGAGTCCGGTGCCGGCACCGGAGTTCCTACAAATCCGCCGCATCAGGATGCACCGGAAGAAACTAACTTTATCATTGTTCAGATACCAGCCGCATTTCCCGGGGGTACGGAAGGGTGGAGCCGATACCTTCAAAGAAATTTGAACCAGGATATACCCTTGCAAGCCGGTGCCCCTGCCGGCAAATATTCTGTGGTGGTATCTTTTACAGTAAGTGAGGGTGGCATTATCAGCGATGTGATAGCAGAAAACGACCCCGGTTTTGGAACGGCTTTAGAAGCCATCCGCGTAGTAAAAAAAGGGCCGCTTTGGAACCCTGCCAATCAAAATGGTCGTGCCGTTGCTTGTAAACATAAGCAGCAGATAACTTTTGTGGTGGCGGCTGAATAGTGGGGAGGCTGCCTGATTCCCTTTCGAATCCCTTATTTAGGGGCTAGAAAGGGAATCTTTATTGGTACAGCCCTTTGTAATACTTTTGCCCTAATTTACCCGTATGCAATCTGCACTGTACGAATGGAACGATACCATGGTAGCACTGGCTACTGCCCCCGGTATGGGTGCCATAGCTGTTATTCGGGTAAGTGGAAAACAGGCGATTGCGGTGGTAGATGAACTATTTAGCGGTAAAAAGCTCAGCGAACAACCGGGCAGAACCCTGCACATTGGCATGTTGATGGATGGCGATATGCCGCTGGATGAAGTAGTGATTAGTTTATTCCGTACCCCTGCTTCATACACTGGGGAAGATCTGGTAGAAATTAGTTGTCATGGTTCCCCCTATATACAACAACAAATACTGCGCCTTATACAAAGCAAGGGTGTGCGGATGGCAAAACCGGGTGAGTTTACTCAAAGAGCATTTTTAAATGGAAAAATGGATCTGGCCCAGGCAGAAGCTGTAGCCGATTTAATTGCCAGCAACACCGAAAGCAGCCGAAAAGCAGCCCTGCATACGATGAAAGGAGGATTCTCTAAAGAATTAAGGGAGCTGCGTGAGCAATTGATACAATTTTCGGCCCTGATTGAGCTGGAACTAGACTTTTCGCAAGAAGATGTAACTTTTGCCGACCGAACCCGGTTGAATCAGCTGATTCAGCAATTGCAACAAACCACCACGCGTTTGTTAGATTCTTTTCGGTTGGGAAATGTGATTCGGCAAGGGGTTTCTATTGCAATTATCGGAAAGCCCAATGCCGGAAAAAGCACCTTACTTAATGCTTTATTAAATGAGAGCCGAGCCTTGGTAAGTGAAGTTGCCGGCACTACCAGAGATACGGTGGAAGAAGTGATGAATATCAAGGGAATTTTATTTCGTCTGATAGATACTGCCGGCATACGCTTGGATACTTACGATGCGATAGAACAAATGGGGGTAGTGAAAAGCCTCGAAAAAATGCGCTCGGCTAATTTGGTAGTGTACCTGATAGATGTGCAAACGCTCACGACCCAAAGCTTACAGCAGGTAGAAGCCGAATTGCAAGCCGAAAAAGTAAAGTATTTACTGGTGGGTAATAAAATCGATAGGCTTACACCTTCGCAACAGGCTGCCCTGCCAACTAGCGAGCAGCTCATATATTTATCGGCACGTGATAAAACGGGATTGGATGCGCTGCAAGAAGCGATTTATTCCCGAACAGTTGAAGGCGATTTGTTAGGCGAAGCTACGATTGTTACCAATGAACGCCATGTAGCCGCCCTTCGGCAATTGCAACATGCTTTGCAGGAAGTTGCCCAGGGTTTAGAAACGGGTATTCCCGGAGATTTGTTAGCCCTCGATATTCGCAGCTGCTTATATCATTTAGGCAGCATTACCGGAACCATTGCGCATGATGAGCAGTTGGAGTATATATTTTCGAAGTTCTGTATCGGCAAATAAATTCCGGCAACCAAGTACAAAAATCCATTAGTATAAGTACCAGAAGAATTTCTATAGATAAGAGGTCGCGTAGCGCTGGGAGCTTATTGGCAATGAACACAAGGGATATTCGATTATAATGCGCATAAATTAAAAAGATGCGTATATTTGCCTTATGAAAGCAAGATTAAACCTTACGATTGACGATAGCTTACTTGAAAATGTAAAGAGCTATGCTGTAAAACAACAGCGGAGTGTTTCTGATTTGGTGGAAGGTTATTTTAAGTCAGTTACAAAACCTTCAAAACGTAAGACTATCCTACACCTAGTTGATAAGCTAGATAAACCTGTTATAGCGGGAGAAGCTGATCTAAAAGATTTGTACTTTAAAGAAAACGCAAAAAAGTATGGCTTCTAAAGTGTTTCTTGATGCGAACATATTGCTTGATTTTACCTTAAAGCGTGATGAGTATGAACAATCAAGGAAGATAATAGAATTAGCCGTTAATGGAACAATTCAGGCTTTTATTACTCCGTCTATAATACATGTTGTTGGCATCTGGTTAACGAAAGCATACGGGAATGCCAAAGCGAAAGAATTATTATTAACCCTTATGGCAGATGTAACAGTAATTGACCTGCCCCACGAAATTGTTTTGAATGCCCTTCATTCAAGAATAACTGATATAGAAGATGCTTTACAGTACTATACGGCTGTTCATCATAAGCTGGATTATTTCATTTCTCGTGACAAACAGTTGCAAAAACAGGGCATTCCTGTATTGCCGGTTTATACGCCCAAAGAGCTATTGATCGAGCTGGTTGAATATTAAGAACCACTTATCTAAAATTATTGACAGCATCTGATACTGAGTATGCTGGATTTCGCTAGAATCAGCCGAAGTTGTTTTTTGTATCTGCAAATAATCACCGAAAATTGTTGTTATAATAAAATAACCAAAAAGTTTACTTTTGAACCTTATGGCACTTAAAATTCAATATGCGTCTGACCTTCATTTGGAATTCCCCAAAAACCGGGAATTCATTAAGTGTAATCCTTTGCAGCCTGAAGGAGATGTATTGGTGTTGGCTGGGGATATTGTTCCATTTGCATCGATGGATAAATTCAATGACTTTTTTAGTTATGTAGCAGATAATTTTGAATACACCTATTGGTTGCCGGGCAATCACGAGTATTATCATTTTGATATCGCTACAAAGTGCGGTACGATTGATGAAAAAATTAGAAGCAATGTCTCTTTGGTAAATAACACTTCTGTTATTCATAATGGCGCAACCATTCTTTTCTCTACACTTTGGAGTGAGATTTCTTTAAGCAATCAGCGGCAGATTGAAAGAAGCATGAATGATTTTCACCTTATCCATTTCAACGGTTCCCGATTTACGGCTGAACTATACAATTCATTGCATGCCGATTGTTTGAGTTTTATCAAACAGTCGGCACATGAATCCAAAGGGGAAAAGCTGATTGTATTTTCGCATCATTGTCCTACCTTTTTAAACTACCCTGCACAATACAAAGGGGATGTTTTGAATGAAGCATTTGCCACCGAGTTGTATCATTTAATTGAATCTTCGAATATCGCATATTGGGGTTTTGGCCATCATCATTGCAATGTACCTGATTTTCAGATTGGGAGTACTTGCTTAATAACCAATCAATTAGGGTATGTTCAGCGGCATGAAAATGCTTTTTTTAGTTCGGGTCGATGTATAGAGATTTTACAATAATTTGAATAACTGTAATAGGAAAGAGTCAATAGATAGTCTAATTAAAGCAAAAATTAAAAAGTCAACCCAGGGGAGGCTTTTCTACATTCAGGCTTTAAAGTCTTTGGGGTATTTGCATCTGAGCTGTTTGTGAAAACCACCAAATCCCCCTCCAAAAAAAACTGGCAGCACTCATCTACTGTTATCTATTCCTGTAGAGGTACATCATTTCCTTCCCCCTAAGAATCTTCCTTCATTTTGAGTAGAATTTTTATATAGCAATACTTTTCAATGTCATGCCCTAACTCATTGAACTCCTGTATCTTTACCCTAATTAAATAGCCAAAACTATTTTGTATTCATGGTGTTACCCTCCATTGATATCTATTTTTCATTTGTGTTTCTGGTTGCTATTATTGGTTTACTGGTGGCTGCCATTTTGTATTTTTTAAACAGGGAGAGCTCCTTTTCTGCCCGTTTATTAGCTGGGTACTTGCTGAGTATTGCAGTGATTTCTTTTTTTTCTGCCCTTTATCATACCAATTTCTTTTTGTTTTTCCCCCATGTGCCCCGAACGATGGTTTTTTTGTCGTTAAGTGCTTCTCCCTTTGCTTACCTGTACGTGCGCAGTGTGTTGAGGCAGCAATTTACCTGGACGAAATCGGACTTCTTATTCTTTATTCCGGCTGTATTGTATACAATTAATATGATTCCCTTTTATGGTATGCTGAGGGAAGAAAAATTAGTGATTATCCGCCAACAGCTGGCCGATAATTCCATAATTGCACTGGAGCCAGAAGGATGGTTACCGGAGGGATGGGGTATTATTTTAAGAATGGTTTATGGGGTGGTGCTGGCATCTTTTCAGGTAAAAATGTTGGTTACTTGGAGAAGTAAACATCCAGAAAAACTGATACCTCAAAATTATGCCATGTTCAGGTGGTTAATTGCATTCACAACATTGGTATTATCCACTTTTATTGTATTATTAATCGAGTACGCATTTCAAATTTCTTATTTCTTTGATTTTTACAGGTTGATTACCTTAACCATGACGTTGTCTATCTGTATTACGTGTGTTTATTTATTTTTACAGCCCAATCTATTGTATGGATTAACCGGATGGTTTCAGGAAACTAATGAATCAACTATATCCGAACCCGAAATTGCTATTGCTCAGGAACCCACCCCAAGCAACACATTCAGCAAAGAAACCGAAAGAAGTTATCGGGCATTATTAGCGGCTCATCTCAGTACCCAACAGCCCTTTTTAAAAGTGGGGTACAAAATCGGTGATTTGTCTAAGGAACTGGATATCCCTACCTATATTCTTTCTGCCTTTATCAACCAGGCATATGGAAAAAATTTTAATGAATGGGTAAACGAGTATCGGGTACATTATTTGAAGGGATTACTCCAAAAAAGCCCCGATTTTAGAAAATATACATTCGAAGCTTTGGGTAATTTAGCCGGATTTAATTCTCGCACCACTTTTATTGCTGCTGTTAAAAAAACAACCCAAAAAACCCCTTCTGAGTTTTTTGAGCAAATTATTAGCGAATAAGTACCTGAGTTTGTTTGGTATTTGCCGATTTTAGAAATATTGAACGCTAACAAAAAAAAATATCCAGCTAAAAAGCGTTTTTTGTACTCAAAATTTTTAACATGAAAAGAATACTTGTAATCCTATCTGTAGGAATATTAGCTGCTTGCCAGCCCACTGGCTCAAAAAATGAGGCAGGAGCTGGGACTAGAGCTGCCGGGGGAGATAAGCTTTCTACCCGTATTGGGAATCTTTCATTAGAAAGTGGATATCCATCCCTTGAATCAGTAGATAAATTGTATGATGAAAGGGACTTTCAGCGTGCCTGCATTATCCATAACTGGGGTTTACCGATGGTGGGCTTTCATGCCCTGCACCTAGCACAAAGAGATCAGATTGGGGTAAAAGACGGTGAGGTATCGGTATTCAGGGATTTAAATGATAAAAAAGGGATGTTAACCCCTAATATAACCACCGTTTATGCTTTTTGTTTCTGGAACCTGGCCGAAAAAGGGGCTTTGGTAGTAGAAGCGCCGGCAGGACTAATTGCCGGTGGGGTGTTAGACTTATGGCAGCAACCCATAACGGATATCGGTCAAACCGGTCCAGATAAAGGCGCCGGTGGAAAGTACCTGATTCTGCCTCCGGGATCACAGCCGATCTCGGCTCCGGGTTATCGGGTATTTGTTTCCCCAACGGTGCAAATTTGGTTTGGTACTCGTGGGTTAGATCCAGACCCCGCAAAGGCAGAAGCTACTCTTCGCCAGCATAAATTTTATGCCTGGGCCGATCGTGCAAAACCTGCCCCTACTACTTTTATACCTGTTGCCGGTAAGCCTTGGAACTCAGAACATCCTTCCGACAGCCGATATTTTAAATTGGTAGCGGAAGCATTGATGAATGAACCGGTGCAAACCCGCGATCGGGTGATTGCCGCTATGCTGGTTTCGTTGGGAATTGAAAAGGGAAAACCTTTTCAACCTAATGAAAGACTTACAAAAATATTAGATCAGGCAGCAATGCTAGGGGAGCTAACTGCCCGCGCCAATGCATATGAAAAAAGATTTACCGGTGCAAAAGTGTGGGACGGTAAAAAATGGGAATATGCAAATATGGTTGAGTTGAATCAGGAGGATACCAATTATACCCAGATCGATCAACGCGCTTCCTGGTTTTATGAAGCGATTGGTAATAGCACAGGAATGCAGGGAAGGATATTGGGTTTTGGACAAGCCTACCTGGAAACTTCCAAAGACAAAGCTGGTAATTGGCTGCTGGGCGCCAAAAATTATCGGATACATATTCCGGCAAATGTACCTGCCAAGCAATTCTGGTCGATTACTTTATACGATAACGTATTGCGCAATCCGGTAATCACCGACCAGGGCTCTGCTGATATCTCTTCTCGGAAAGATATTGCAGTGAATGCCGATGGTTCAGTAGATATATATTTCGGACCTTCCAAGCCCGCTTCAGCCAATAAAAATTATATTAAAACAATTGCAGGCAAAGGTTGGTTTCCTTATTTCCGCTTTTATGGACCAAGTGAAGCCTACTTTGATAAAACCTGGCAGTTAGAAGATATCGAAGAAATTAAATAGTATTTCTACCAATTAATCGATAGATAAAAAGAGCAATCAAACTTTGATTGCTCTTTTTATTAGAAGTAATGGAAACAGGGTAAAAAGTATCTGTATTTATATATTCTATCAGGGATGGAGATAGGGTAGGGCAGAAAAGAAAAAAAATTATTGGGTAGAAACCAGATATTTATTGGTGATAATTTTTCCCGATCCTTCCAGTATATTTCTTTCCATTCGGTGTTCAGCCTTTACTTCATCCTGGTAAAGTACTACTGTTTTATCCGGATTGCAACGGATAAATTGATTGTTTATCAGATAAGTTTTTTGAGCGCCCGAAAAATGGATTAGTGGCAAATTGTTTGTCGTTTCAATTTGTTTAAATTGATTGTTTCGAATTGTTACCATTGGTCCTAGTGTACTTTCATCTACTCCCGGACGGGCAATGGAAAGAATCTGCCCAGCAAATTGCTCAAATTGATTATTCGTGAGGGTTAAGTGTTCAACCGGGTACAATCCCTTTCTCTCATTTTCTTGTTGCAGATTGAGGATGATTCCGCTGCCCATAAAAAATCGGTTATTGCTAAAACCAATACTGTCAATCACACTTGTTTTATAAGCATAGAAAAAAGATGCTTGGTTTTGGATAATGCTACAATTATTAATCCGGAACCAGGAATGTTTGTAATTGCCCGAACTATCGGTGGCAATCCATGCATTCGCAGTAGATTTTTGCAGATTCACTATCAAATTCGAAAGTGTTAAACTGCTTCCGGCCATTATCTGAAATACAAAAGGAGCACCGATGGATGCTATTGAAAATCGGATAGTATCAGTATGCTTTGTGGTTAGGGTTAGGTTCCCCTTTATCTGAATGGGCTGGGGAATCTCATAGTTCGTGCCAGTGAGCAGAATCGTTAACTTTTCACTTGTTTGAGCATTAATTTGCTGATATAATTCTGTACCGTTTATACAACTTACTTGTTTGTGAATTGGATTTTTAGGGGTAGGCTTAAACCATTTCGCTCCAGTGCCTGTATTGGCCAGACTTTTGATTTCTTGAAGCCTTTTTATGGATAGTATGCCCGGATTCGCTTGGATAGTTAGGTTAGAAGCGTCGGGTGCGTTTTGAATAATGGAATCTTGCCAAGGTTTTGGATTCACCAATGAGTGGGCTGGAAAAGCAATGGAATCTGAAGCTGTAAAACGAAAAGAAGTGGATATTATCCCTTTCGGCAGCAATTGCTTGCCCGAATAATTAGTTTGATTGCCCGCAAAAACAAATCCATCTATCTTGTCGTATGCACGGAATAATAAACTGTCTTTTTTGTTGGCAAATAAATTGTTTACTACTACTACCTTACTGGGTGCTTGACTTCTTTCCTTATCGCTTCCTTCGCCAAAGCTCATAGGGGCACAATCAATAAATGTATTGTTAGCTACCAGGGCATTGGTTACTGGAAGATACCGAATTGCCGGAGAGTTCGGAACGCCATTCATCATGCAGAGTGGGGCTCTGAATCCCTCTCCTCTGCATTGATAAAAGTAATTGTTCACTATCCAGTTCCCTTCATTAATGATTCTTACGCCCCCGGTGCCTGCTTTGTTATTCCCGAGAAATACATTTTCAATTACTTTATTATTATTTCCATGTCGCAATACTACCGCACCCTGGCAGGAGGTAAAGAGATTACCCCTTATAATATTCGCGCCGGATTTTATTGAAATAATTTCCGCTTCCCCGTCGCAATTGGTAAAAGCATTATTGGCTATGAGAGTATTCGAATTAAATTCACATTGTTCGGATACGCCTACCCGGATAATCTCTCCGGTATTAGACGCTAACGGAATTCTGTATCCAAAATTATTATGATCTATGGAGTGAAAATTATTTCTGCTTTGCTCGTTTTCTAACACAACAGCAATCACTACCCCCATATTTTGCTTATTCAAAAAGGTACAGTGGTCTAGCCTGTTTTGTTTACCCTGCAATTCAACCCAATAATTTTCTACCAATCTTTTGGGTGTGGTATAGCTATCAATTACGCAATTCGTAACCCGACAATGGTTGGCTAACTGGGTTGACTTAGTTCGAAAATTGATTACAGATTTGTTGCCTGCGTTTCCATTGGTAAAAAACCAACCATCAATTACCAACCATTCACCACCAATCGACAAGGAAGATTGACCGGTAATTTGCACTTCGCCCGGAACGCTTACTTTATAAATGATAGGTGCCTGTTCGGTTCCTTTAGCTGTAAGCTGTATGTTAATATTTTTCCAATCTCCTGCCTGTAGTAAAATCAGGTCACCCGGCTGGGCTGCTTGATCTGCCTGTCGTAACTCTTTTACATTATATACCTTCCAGATTTTTGCTGATAGTCCGGTTACAAAAAATAGTAAAATGCCGAAGAGCAGGATGCATATTTTTTTCATACAAGATCTATTTAGGCAGAAAATTTTAAGGAAGACTCCCTTACGATTAACTTGGGGTGTAGAATTTTTTCAATGGTAGTAGCCGATTCTTTGTTATGCATAGTTTCTATAAACAGCTTGGCCGCTGCTTTTCCGATTTCAAAACTCGGCATTTCAACACTTGATATAGCAGGAGTAACCAGACCGGTAACTGGTTCATTGTTAAACCCAACTAACCCAATATCTGTGGGCATTTGCAGTCCCTTTTTCTTT
>CAMBUH010000079.1 GCA_945870985.1 Chitinophaga pinensis | reverse complement strand
CTTGATTTTGATAATTTTACGATTGCAGAGGATACGTTTGCAAAAGTATCAGGTGTTTTAAAAAAGCAATTAGAACAGGAAGGCTATGATGTTGAAATGAAAACGGTTTTTAAAGGTGCATATCATTGCTATATTCGTTTTCCTGAAATTTTATATAAGGAAGGATTAACGAGTCATAGAGAAGAAAAGATATTAATACAACTGGACACTGAGCCGCAGCATTTTGATTTTGTTCCGGAAAAATATATTTTGAACCGGTTTGATGTGTTCACCCAGATCTTTATTACACCGCTAAAATTACTACTTGCCCAAAAGTTCTATGCTGTTTGTAATCGAGAAAGAAATAAGGGAAGAGATTTCTTTGACATTGCATTCTTATTGTCATTGATTGACAGGCCAGATTATAACTATCTGGATTTTAAAATGGGTGTATCTAATGAGAAGCAACTCAAAGAAAGAATTATCGAAAAGTGTAAAAGCGTAAGCATGGAGGAAATGGCAAAGGATGTTCAGCCATTTTTATTTAATCCTAGGGATATACAAAAAGTATTGTTATTTCCGGAGTTGATTAAGCAGGCTAAATTATAACTAGGCTAAATAATCCGCAAACCTGCTCTATTTCGTTATCAAGAACCACTCCTTTTCTGATGGCAATAAACGAACTGCGGCATTCTTTTTGGAAATAACGATTAAAGTGACACAATCATTTAATGTCACCAACCCCAAACAAAAAAGCTTCTATAACAGGTAATGTTATAGAAGCTTTTATTAGCTGTAGGGGGAGGGATCGAACCTCCACGAGGTGGTTAGCTATAGCGCAAAGTTTCAGTGGTCGACCCTGGTCGCCCGAATATCGCTACCCGAACGGCTCTACACTACGTTTGTCCCATTATCCTCACCCCCGAGACAAGAGGGCATGTCTGCCAAAAATTTCATCACCCCACAGTATCGTCAACCTTTGAACGTACTTGATTACATTTGCATTGACTATACAATATTACATTATTTTATTGTTTATTTGGTAATATTTTAAACAAAATGTATAAAATATAGAAAATGTTCAATAATATTGCATATTAGTTAGATAAAATCTAAATTAATAAATAAAATGAGCGCCAAACTAAATCTCGACAAACTCGACCTCCAAATCATTCAGGAAATGATGGAGGATGCAGAAATATCTTATGCCGACCTAGGCAAGAAACTATTCGTTTCAGGTGGCACCATCCACGTAAGAATTAAAAAACTCGAAGAACTAAAAGTAGTTAAAGGTAAAAGATTATCGGTAGACCTGAAACTATTGGGCTACGATGTGATCGCTTTTATAGGCATCTACCTCGAAAAAAGCTCCCTCTACGATTCCGTAGCCCGCGAATTGAAGAAGATTCCGCAAATCGTTCGCCTCAACTATACCACCGGAAACTACAGCATGTTTGCTGAAATCGTATGCAAAGATATCCAGCAACTCCGCTTTGTGCTGCACGACGAACTGCAAAAAATCAAGGGCATCGAACGTACCGAAACCTTTATATCACTAGAGGAAAGTCTCGACAGGAATATAGTAGTAGCCCCCGTATCTTAATTATTTGTATTTTCAGTTAAACACGATTGCCATGCCCCACTTGCAAAACATACTTCCTTTAATTAGTCAACATAAAAAATTCATTTTTCTCTTCACGCTGCTGATTACAGCCGGAACTGCCCTGCTATTATTCTTCATCCCACCAGAATATAAATCAGTGGCTACCCTAACCCCCCTAAATACCCAACTGGCCGATAAGGGAACGCTGTTTAATCCCAATATCAAAGACCTCTATTCTATATTTGGTAATGGAAATGATATTGAGCGCATGGAAGCTGCAAACGATTGGAATTCAATTTATAGTGCCATAGTTAAAGAATGCAACCTGGAGTGTGAATATGCTGTAAAAGATTCCGATACCTCTATCCGCTTACAAAAAGCGATTAAAATACTCAAGAAAAAATTATATGCCAAACCTACCGAAAAAGGGATGTTGCAACTGATTGGCTGGTCGCAAAAACCTAAAATGAGTGTAGATTTGGTAAAGCGGTTTACATCTAAAATAGATGCCCGCATACAATCAGTAATTCTTGCCCGATACGATAACGCCATTAAAAATTTGCAACTTTCGTATGATAGCTTACAGAATAAGTATACAAATACTGCTGGCCAACTTACTAACGATCCAACACCCGCACAGCAACTTGTGAAAATTAAAGTGTCTGCACTTGCCAATTTGATAACCGATAATATTAAAATAACTGGTGAATTAGAGCAAGCCAAGGCAGCAGTTCCGAAGACACTTTTTGTATTGGATGCTCCTGAAGCAGATTCAACGGCGGTTCGTCCTAATAAACCAGTTGTGTTAGTAGGAACTTTTTTGGCAGCCCTTATTTTTAGTATGGCCTGGGTAATTATTTACCACCGAAATAATCAGGCATAACATGCAGTTGCCGGCACTTTCTTTGCGCCCGATAACACTCCTATTTGTGTTCATCTTTGCTGGTGCCTGGGCCATTGCTTTGTGGCAATATCAGCCGCTTTGGATGGGGGTACCCTTTATCGCGCTGGCTATCTATGCACTTATTCCCGCCCTACTCAAACCCTCTATTACCCTATTCTGGCTCTTATTTATTTGTATTCCCCTCTCTACCGAATGGCAGCTATTGCCTACCCTGGGCATCGACTTCCCCGACGAATTGCTAATGATATTATTAACCCTGAGCGGACTATTCTATTTTTTGCGCTATCCAACCAGATTGCCCGAAGTGTTGGGTCGCTCCCCTTTGTTTACTCTCTTACTAATTCAATTGATTTGGATAGCGATTTGCTGTATTTTTTCATACGAGCCAATCCTGTCTATAAAATACCTGCTGGCTAAAATCTGGTACATTGTACCCTTTGTGATTTTGCCCGTGTATTTTATCCGAACCCCCCGCGATTGGAAAATATGGGCTGCCTGTTGGTTACTACCTATGTTGGTATTGGTTTTACAGGTGCTTATCCGACACGGTTTATTTGGGTTTACCTTTTTCGATATTCGAAAAGCCATGTCGCCTTTTTTTCGAAATCATGTGAATTACGCCGCATTGTTAACCCTACTGCTTCTAGTAGCCGCCGCATGCTATCACCTAACCCAAAAGGGAACCCCCATTCGAAAATGGATACTGGCAGGAATACTGGTTGGGATTGTTGGTTGGATGCTGGCGTATTCTCGTGGCGCTTGGGTTGCCCTTCCTTGTGGGATAGGTATGGTTGTTATTGTAAGAAAAAAATGGATGCTGCCTGTTTTAGCAATAGCCATTACTGCCATTCTAATACTTTCTGCCTGGCTGGTAACTGAACGAAATTATCTTCGCTTTATTCCCGAACACGATCAAACCTATTTTCATACCGAATTTCGGCAACACATGCAAGCAACTTTTCAGGGTAAGGATGTGTCTGCAGCAGAAAGGTGGTACCGCTGGGTAGCTGGAGTTCGTATGTTAGCAGGGGAACCCCTTACCGGATTTGGCCCTAACAGCTTTTATTTACACTACAAACCCTACACCCTCCGTAGCTTTCAAACTTGGGTGAGCAATAACCCCGAACATTCTACCGTACATAACTATTTTTTGTTATTGGCCTTGGAACAGGGGCTGATTGGACTATTCATTTTTCTGGCATTGCTCGCTGGAATGTTTATCTCCCTCCAGCGTTTGTATTCGCAGCTGCAAAGTAATTTTTACAAAACCATTACCCTTGCCATCTCAGGCATGCTTACCATGGTGATTGTGTTGAATTTGATGAGCGACCTAATTGAAACGGATAAAGTAGGCGCAGTATTCTACAGTTGTTTGGGAGCTATTTTATTGCTTCGGCAACAATTGTTGCAAGAAAAAACGTCGCTCGCAGATTTTTTTTAATTCAGGCAGCAACTCAATCAGTAAGGGTATCCTTATACAAGAGGTATTATTTTGGGGAGTAATGTTACAACTTATCTGAAACATCCAATCACTTCACCGATATAATAGCTTAGTTCACCTCAAAATTACTTCCTTACAATAAACCTAATATCCAATCCTGGGTCTCATTTCAAAAAATCCCCTATGAAAAAATTAATAATAGCAGCTTTTTCGATGTTAGCTTTTTTGCCCATTATGTTATTGGCCTTTTGGCCGGGTTCAGATGACCTTCACTAGAAAGCAGTTCCCCCAGTTTTAATTTTTCTTTGCTTCCACTGGTAAGTACCAAATTTTCCCAGCCATCCTGCTGTTATTGTATAAGCAATATGCAGAGGTTGTAAAAATGGGAAATAGGCCATTTGAGCCTCCGCTTGAAAAAATCGGGCTACCGGAGTAAGAAAGTACAATTCCCCGATGGTTTTTATTAATACAACAATCACCCACTGCATCCAGTTTACTTGGTGAAACAATACGAGTAGCAAACCCATAGCCAGCGCCGCATTCAGTAGCCATACCCCCAATAACACCCCAAATATCTTTTTTTCTCGATAACTCTCTGCCTTACTGGCCCATCGAATTCTTTGCTGAAAAAACGCCCCCCAACTAGCTGCTGGTTCGGTTAAAACCATCGAATCTCTGGAAAAAATATAGCCGATTTGGTTGGGATAGCTTGCTTTTATCCGATGCATTAACAGCATATCATCGCCACTGGCCAAGTGTTCGTGGCCCGCGAATCCGCCAACCGACCAAAAGATATCTTTTCGGTAAGCCAAATTGGCCCCATTACACATACTGTGAAACCCGGCAGAAACGGAAGCTGCCGTAATACCCTGCAAACTCATAAAGTCTAGCTGCTGAAAAACCTGCAACAACCCCCCGCGCGAATAATACATCACTGGGGCTGCCACAAATACTGGCTCATTTTTTTGTATGTAGTTATCAAACTGTAGTAACCAATTCACCGGCACTTCCCCATCTGCATCCGTGGTTACTATCCAGCTTCCCTTGCTTTTACTAATTGCAAGTTCGATAGCCTTTTTTTTGTAAGCCTGCGTGGTTACCCAGTCCGGATAATCTTGTAAACGGAGCAGAGAAATCTGAGGGTAGGTGGACTGTAACTCCAGTACCTGTTGTGCGGTATCATCTTCCGAATGGTCGTCTACTACAATAATTTCGAATAAATCTCCCGGATAGCCCTTATTCACCACCGATTGCAGGCAGGCCCTAATATATGTAGACTCGTTGCGTGCAGGGATAATTACCGAAAAAAAGGTTACAGCCGGGATGGACGAGGGTACTGCATCAAAAGGCTTTAGCCGAACAAAATAATACCGGTAAACCCCCATTAATAGAAGGTAACCTGCCAGTAGGCTGCCGGTTATTAATATCCAAATACTCATCATACCAACAAAGAAAAACAATATTATTCATCCAGTGTTATTACCTGTTCCTACCATTACCATCATTTTACCTAAAAATTAAGCCCAAATTTTTGGCTGTTTCCACAAAACGAACGTACTTTGAAATAGTTGCATAACTAACTATATGCCAAACAACCAATTTAAACGAGGGGAGCTTTACAGTGTAATTAATGGCATGGCCTCCACAGCTGTGGCACGGCGTTTGCAGAAGAATTTTCGGCAAGCAGGATTGGAGATTACTATCGAGCAATGGAGCGTTTTATATCACTTGTGGAAAGAAGATTGTTTAAGTCAGCAGGAACTGTGTAACCGTACTTTTCGCGATAAACCCAGTATAACCCGCCTGATTGATAACCTCGAGAAGCAGCATTTGGTTAAGCGGCTGGCATCCAAAACAGACCGTCGCATCAATCTGGTATGCCTTACCCAGGCAGCCGTTGAGATGCAGGAGATGACCATCCTAATTGCCAACCAAACCATGGACGAAGCGTTGGAAGGAATTTCGAGAGAAGAAATTAATGTGGTAAAAAGCGTATTTCAGCGTGTTTACGACAACCTTACGATTGGCATACTTGTATAATAAAAATAACTATAAAATAGTATCAACCCTCAATTTATCCAAAATGGAAACCACAGTAACTACAAAAGCATTACACGGCGGAGAATGGATTATCTCGGAAAGCCAACCTGAGCAAACTTTTATTCGGGAAGATTTTAATGAAGAGCAGAAGATGGTGCTTGAAATGTGCCATCAATTTTTAAACACCGAAGTGCTGCCCATTGTTGATCGCATCGACAAGCTGGAGCCAGGATTGATGCCTTCACTGGTTCAGAAAGCGGGAGAACAAGGCCTGTTAAGCACTTCCCTTCCCGAGGAATATGGGGGTCTTGCGAAAGATTTTATTACTTCCACCCTGGTAAATGAAGGATTAGGTGGTGGTTTCTCTTTTTCAGTTGCTATTGCAGCTCATACCGGCATCGGTACGCTGCCGATTTTATATTTTGGCACCCCCGAACAAAAGCAAAAGTATATTCCTAAGCTCGGCTCCGGTGAATGGAAGGGGGCGTATGGTTTAACAGAACCCAATAGTGGCAGTGATGCCTTGAGCGCAAAAACTACTGCAAAGTTGAGTGAGGATGGAAAGTACTATATTTTGAATGGACAAAAATGCTGGATAACCAATGGCGGATTTGCCGATGTGTATACCGTTTTTGCCAAAATAGACGGCGAGAAATTTACTGGCTTTATTGTTGAGCGGGGTATGGAAGGCTTTACACAGGGACCCGAAGAACACAAAATGGGAATTAAAGGTTCTTCTACCGTTCAATTGTATTTTCAGGACTGTAAAGTGCCAGTAGAAAATTTATTAGGAGAAATTGGCAAGGGTCATCTGATAGCCTTTAATATTCTGAATATCGGTCGCTTAAAATTGTGTGCTGCTGCCCTAGGCGGAGCCCGTCGCTCTGCAGATACGGCCGCAGCCTATGCCAAAACCCGCGAACAATTCAAAATACCCATTGCCAAGTTTGGTGCCATCCGCCACAAAATAGCTGAAATGGCCATCCGAATTTGGGTAGCAGATGCTGCCCTTTATCGCACTGCCTTTTGGGTTCAAGATAAGGAGGATGAATTGTTGGCCAGTGGTAAAACTTTTGCCGAAGCCTTGTTGGGTGCAGCCGAAGAATATGCCATCGAATGCAGCATGCTGAAAGTATTTGGCAGTGAAGTGCTCGATTTTGTGGTAGATGAGGGGGTTCAAATACATGGGGGTAACGGATTTAGTGATGAATACCTGATTTCTAAAGCCTATCGCGATAGCCGGATTAACCGGATATACGAGGGAACCAATGAAATCAATCGACTGCTCACCGTTGATATGGTATTAAAAAGAGCCATGAAGGGTAAGCTAGATCTTATGGGGCCTGCTATGACTGTTCAGAAAGAACTGATGAGTATTCCCGATTTTGGAGCAGGAGAGGAGGGCGATTTTGCGAAGGAACTCAAGTATATTGCCCAGTTTAAAAAAGCCATCCTAATGGTAGCCGGAGCCGCCGTGCAAAAATTGATGATGCAATTAGAAAAAGAGCAGGAAGTACTGATGAATATAGCCGATATGGCCATTGAAACCTTTCATGCCGAATCGGCCCTGCTGCGCACTATGAAGTTAGCTGGGGAAAGAGGACTGGAAGCGGTAAGTATCGAGCGAGATGTAATGCAAACCTATCTGTACGATGCTGCCGACCGCATCAATAAAGCCGGAAAAGATGCCCTCAACAGCTTTGCCTCTGGGGATGAATTGAATATGATGCACATCGGACTCAAGCGTTTTACCAAAGTGGCGCCCTTCAACTCCAAAGATGCCCGCAGAAGAATCTGCGATAAGGTGCTGGCCGACCCGAACTACTTTTTTTAAAAAATAGGTAAATAAATTGTCAATTTTCAAAAAAGTTGCTTATTATTGACACTTATTTACGATTGCTTGCTAATTGAAAGCCTCACTCCTTAACCGGTAGTGGGGTTTTTTATTGTTGGTAAGCAAGTTCTTAAATAGCTGTCTTTGGGTTTTTAAGCTATTTTTACGCTAAATATCCCGGCTGATGTATCAAATTATTCTCATTCATCCCGTTGCTGCGTCACTGAATAAGTGGACGGACAGGCTGAATAACATTCCGGGTTTTTCTGTGGAGCTAGCTGTGGAATCGTTACAGGATGCGGAGCAGTTACTTCAGGCGGGAGATTATCATCTGTTGATTGCCCCAGAAAAAATTATTACAGCGGCAGGTAGCCGCACGGTGCATTATCCGGTTTGGATATCCTTGGTATCGGCTGCTGCATCGTCGGTTGCAGCTACCTTGGGTAAAGGTTGCTTTGCCAGCATAGCTGAGGATGCTGAATTTGTGCAGGTATTTCAGTTACTTCAAACGGTGCGCACTTTTTTTCAAGAGCGGCAATTGGCAACATCGGTGCACAACAATTTTATTTTTGTTAAATCTGAATATAAACTGATTAAAATTCAGCTGGCGGATATATTATATCTGTCGGGTTTGAGAGATTATACCCAGATATTCTTGAAGGGGAAAGTATCGCCACTTACCACCTTACAAAACCTGAAAGACTTTGAAAGCCGGCTGCCGGCAAACGATTTTATTCGTGTTCATCGATCTTATATTGTAGCGCTGTCTCAAGTAGAAACCATCAGCAGAAACGAGATTACCATTGGGAATAACACCCTTCCAATTGGCCATGCTTACCGGCCCATGTTAGATGAGATGATAGGAAAAAACGGATAATTTATTTGTAAGTAGCCAAGCACCCATCTAGTGTAACTAAGAAAATACCGAACAATAGGGTTACTGTGTTATGTGCAGACTATCTAAATCTTTGCGAAGGATGGTAGGCAATTGTTTATTTTTCATGCGGTAAATAATCAGTTCTGCAACGGATGCAGCTTCTTTTTGGGTAGCAAACCCACGCATACCTTCAACTGCAGGCATTTGTTGCTGATGAATAAACAACGTGTCGTTAACTAAAACATCATACCCCCAACCGAGGGGGGTATGATAGGTAGTATATTTTAATGAAACCCATTCACCTGAAGGTTTTTTGGAAAACCACTGTTTGTAGGCAAACAAAACAATGGATACCGAGAACAACAGGTAAATCCAGTTTTTTTTAATCCACTGTGTTGAAGGTTTCGGTTGGTTTGAGTTCATCGATATCGTCAAAATAAAAAGTACTGTTTTTGCCACAGGCAACATATCCTCTGCCTTTAACGGAAAATCCTACAGCTCCGGTACGCTCGGTGCGCTCATAGGGAGTTTTTCTTACCCAGAGGTCGGTAGCGAAATCGTACTCCCAAGTTTTTTTGATATACCCTCCGTTTTCACCCACTGCCAAATAACCTTTCGCGCCAATTACGAAGGCAACCGCATTATGTCTTTGAATATCGGTGTAATCGTTATCATAGGCTTCTGTGCTAAAATTAGCTATATCCCGTAACTGCGTCCAGCTGGAAGGATTGGCTGGATCGTACATCCAGAAATCGGTAAGGGTATTACCATTGCTGATACCGGTTACCACATAGGCTTTATTGTTGTAAACGAATGCTACTGCTGCAAATCGCTTGCTTCCTCCCATGCTTACTTTTTGTGCCCAAGTACCATTGGCACCAGCAGCAGGATCAAACTCCCACAAATCTTTGGTATTACCGCCATCAAATCCGGTAGTAATGTATCCTTTGGTACCGATACCAAATGAAACAGCATCGTAGCGAGCCGAACCGGCAAAATCTGCACGGCGTGTCCACACATTGGTAGCAGGATTGTATTCCCAATTGTCATTCAAACGATTCAATCCATCATAACCGGTAGCAATATATCCTTTGGTTCCTATAGAATAACCAACGGCAGAATTACGCGCTGCACCCGGAAATTGGGCACGCTGTAGCCAGAAGTTTTTTACGGGATCATAAGCCCAAAAATCTACATAGCGAACAGAACCATCAAATCCGGTTCCGATATAGGCGGTATCACCGATGGAAAAGGCGATGCCCTCCGTACGTGCATTCCCTTCAAACTCAGATCTTTTAACCCAGTTTCCGCTGGTATCGGTAGTAACGGGTGTATCAGCTGATGGGGTACAAGAAAGGGCAATCA
>CAMBUH010000078.1 GCA_945870985.1 Chitinophaga pinensis | reverse complement strand
TCTATAATTCTTCCTTTGGGAAGCCCGCCCACACCCAAAGCCACATCCAAGCCAATGGATCCAGTTGAAATAACTTCCATCGGGTCTTGACTTTTTTCGTTCATCATCATCACGCTTCCTTTTCCATAGTCTTTGTCTATCTTATCGATAGTTAGCTTCAGCGCCTTCAGTTTTTCTGCATTACTCATGTTGTGTCGTTTTAATAGAGGTTAGTAGTTCGTTCCCACAAAAATACATCCTTTCTCGGAACAAACTAATTTTTTTAGTATTTTTTTACTAACGTCATTAGTTTTTACTTTATTGCACAAAAATAGGGGTTGGTTATCCCAGCCCCTACGTGTTTATACCTGATTTATACCCGTTTTTTCCCCGATTACCAGCCTATTCCATAGTCTTCTCCATTATTAGAAGACCCTCCCCAAAGCGTTCCGTGCTTTTTGTCGAGAAAAATCGCATTAATCGGACCGCTGGTTCTGTCGCCCAGACTGATAGTATAGCCCATTTTTTTGAGGGCTTCCCTGGTGGCCTGCGGTGTTTTGTTGCCTAGCAGCAGTTCGCCCGCCCTTGGCCTGCGATCGCTTAGCTTGGTTCCGCCCAGTGACAGCCATAGCTGATTGGTGTTAATATTGGCCGCCTCGGTAGCTTGCTGAACCGTCATGCCAAAGTCTACCATATTTACCAAAAACTGCAATAGGTTTTGATCCTGGGTATCTCCCCCCTGCACAGCAAAAGCAACATAAGGCTCGCCATTTTTCATTGCCAGGGAAGGGGTTAGGGTTACCCGAGGTCGTTTGCCGGGCGCCACCACATTAAACGGGTTGATGGCCGAATCAAGCACAAAGCTCTGCAGGCGCTGACTCATGCCCACGCCCGTATTGCCCGCAATGGTTGCTGGCACCCAGCCGCCACTTGGGGTGATGGAAACCACCCATCCATCTTTGTCGGCCGCCTCCACGCTGGTTGTGCCCATCCAAAGCCGCTCCATGTAGGCTTCGCGCTCGGTATTCATTGCCGTTCCGCCACTATCATGTGCCGGCAAAAAGTTTCGTTTGTTTGCGCTGTCGGTCAATTGTTTTCTCCCCTCCAATAATTGGGTATAGGGATTTTTCCGGCCCTCGAAAGGATACGGATCTCCGGGCATAACCAGCGCGTCGTTTCCGTCTTTTCGCATTTGCGCCAGTCTTGCTTTTGCATAGTCTTTGCTCAACAGCCCCTGCATCGGCTGGCCAATATTGAACGCTGGATCTCCATAATAAAAATCGCGGTCGGCAAACGTCATGTTCATTACCTGATACATCGTGTGGATATACTCCGGAGAATTATACCCCATCGCTTTCAAGTCGAGCGGCTCCAGCATATTCAGAGATTGTAATAACATCGGCCCCTGCGTCCACTGAGATAATTTATATACTTCTACGCCACGATAATTCACGTGCATCGGCTCTTCTTCTTTTACTTTCCAGTTGGCCAAATCTTGCATCGTTATCAATCCGCCCTGCTCTTTGCTGCCCCGCACAAACTCTTCGGCAACATCCCCTTTATAAAATCGGTCGCAGGCTGCTTGTATGGCTTCGATGCGCGTCTTCCCCTTTTTAAGCGCCTGTTGTTCCGCTTCCACTAGTTTGGTGAGGGTGTTCAGCAAATCTTGCTGCACAAATATTTCTCCCGCTTCTGGTGCTTCGCGTTTTTCACCCAAGTGCGGCAAGAAAACCTTTTTACTAAAAGGCCATTGCTTAATGCGGTCTTTTGCTCGCTCAATGCTGTTAGCAGTTTGTGCCTCTATTGGATAGCCCGCTGCCAGCTGCATAGCCGGCGCCAATACTTTTTGCAAGCTCATGGTACCATATTGCTGAAGCATATGGCATATTCCTCCAACGGTTCCGGGGGTTATTGCAGCTAGCGGACCATATTCGGGCGGAAACTGATAGCCGCGTTCTTTAAAGAACGCCGGGGTGGCTCCGGTGGGGGCTACTCCGAGTGCATTGATGCCAATTACCTTTTTTGTTTTCGGATTATAAATCAGGGCCTGCGTTTCTCCGCCCCAGCTTAATACGTCCCACATGGTGCAGGTTGCCGCCAGCATGGCACAAGCAGCATCCACCGCATTGCCGCCCTGTTGAAAAACCATCGATCCGGCAGTGGCCGCCAGCGGTTTTCCGGTTATGGCCATCCAGTTTTTTCCGTGCAATGGCGGTTTTTGAGTAGGCTGTGCCTGTAATGCGCATACCAGCGCCATCATTATGCCGGTTATCGATAGCAGTTTTTTCATGTACTTGTGTTTGCGGCAAATTAATGCATTCGTGTAATTATTTCGAAAGATTTGGGCGAGCGGATGAATGGGTCGGTCAGAGCCCTTCTCTGTAAAATATAAAATCTTCAAGGGGCCGATTGATTACAGCGCTGGCCAAATACATTCTTTTTAGTGGCATCCACTTTATATTAAGTAGGGCTTCCGTTACTTTTTCGTCTCCATAGTATCGCCTACAATTTCGAATATCGTCCACGTCGCCCCGCTCAAATACTCTTTGTATTATGAAGGTTGCGGTTTTATGATAGTCTATTTTTTCAAGATCTACATCCCAGAAAATGCACTTATCAAAAACAGGCGGGCTTTTTGGTTCCATCAAATAAAATTAGGGATTTCTTCCGATGGATAAAGTGCGGTTTCCGCACAACTCCCCTCGCACCCAAAAGGCACTCCATCAATTATCCCTATTTCTGCAATCCCTTTTGTAACTTCATGTATCCTACCTTTTCAATATGCCCGAATACCAACTAACAATTAATGGAAAATCGCAATCCATAGAAGCGCCGGCAGATATGCCCCTGCTTTGGGTGCTGCGCGATGTGCTCGACCTTACCGGTACCAAATATGGCTGTGGCGTTGGATCCTGCGGCTCCTGTACCGTTCTACTAAACGGCAAGCCCATTCGCTCTTGTCAATACACCGCCTCCGCCTGCGTTGGTAAAACCGTTAGTACCATAGAAGGGTTAAGCGAAGAAGGAACCCATGTGGTGCAACAGGCCTGGATGGAAATTAATGTGCCGCAATGCGGGTATTGTCAGGCCGGACAAATCATGACCTCAGTTGCCCTCCTGCAAACATTCCCGCAACCAACCGACGAACAAATTGATGAGGCAATGCAGGGGTTGGTGTGTAGATGTGGTACCTATGCCCGAATTAAAAAAGCGATTCACAAAGCAGCCGAACTCGGCAATAAATAATTGATTATGCAAAGAAGAGCATTTATTCAACTTAGCTCGTTTCTGTCTGGTGGTTGGGTGGTGGCCCAACTGGTTTCCCTGCCCGCATTCGCTGCCGACGACCCTGTCTGCTTTCAACCCAGTCCGCTGATTAAACTCTGTTCCGACGGAAAAATTATCGTGTATGTTTATAAGCAGGAAATGGGCCAGGGCGTTCAAACCTCATTGCCACTGATTGTTGCGGAAGAGCTGGAGGCGGATCCAAAACAAGTAATCGCAGAAGCGCTTCCTTATAGCCCTAGCAGTGGTTTTAATTATTCTACCGGCGGAAGCACCAGCATCCTGCGTGAGTTTATGCCGCTGCGCAAAGCCGGTGCCGCAGCAAGAGAAATGCTGATTAAGGTCGCCGCCAACGAATGGGGAATTTCGGTTGATAATTGCCGCGCACAAAAAAGTCGCGTTATTAATACCACCACCAATCAGTCGATTGCTTTTAAAGACCTGATTGCAAAAGCTTCCGCGCTTCCGATTCCAAAAGAGCCTGTGCTAAAAAATTATAAAGACTTTACACTCATTGGCAAGCCAGGGGTGAAAAAAAATAATATTCGCGACATTGTTACTGGGAAACTTAAATATGGGCTTGATTACAGGGTTCCCAATATGCTTTATGCCGTTATTGTTCGCTGCCCCGTAATGGGTGGAAAAGTGGCTTCCTGGGATAAACAATCAGTGGCTACTATTGATGGAATTGTTGAGTTGTTCGAGATGAAAGAGATGGGCGATCAGCTGGAAACCAGAAGCGGGGTTGCCATTGTTGCTAACACCCGCTGGGCTGCCTTACGCGCTCAGAAAAGCTTACAGGTTCAGTGGACCTATCCCGCCGGAGCCAATGAAAAAAGCAGCGCCAGTTATTTTGCTGAACAAGCCGCTCGCCTGCAAAAGACGCCGGATATGATTTACAACGAAAAAGGTGCAGCCGTAAACGACATGCCACAGCCAGACGGAGAATGGATTACGGCCAGCTATCAAATTCCCTTTGTGGCACATGCCGCCATGGAACCCCTGAATTGTATCGCAGATTTTTCTAATGGGAAGTTTACTTTGTGGGGCGGTTTTCAAAACCCCGGAAAAACTGCATCGGTGGCAACCAAGTTTTTCGGACTTACGTCAAAAGATATTTTCATCAACCTGATGCCACTAGGCGGTGGTTTTGGTAGAAGGCTGAGCGCCGATTACAGCGCAGAGGCTATGCAAGTGGCCTATCAAATAAAGCGACCGGTTCAGCTGATGTTTACGCGGGAAGATGATATGAAGTTTGATAACTATCGCCCTGCCTCCTCTCATATACTCAGTGCTAAATTGGGAGCGGATAAAAAGCCGGCAGATTGGTTGCATAAAATAGCCATTGCCCCGGTGGCTGATTATTTACTCGGCATGAAGGGCAACAATAACTGGCTTGCGATGGAAGCAGAAGGCGGCTCTATGGGAGATATGTACTATGCTATTCCATCTCTTCGCTCTGCGGTTAGCAGAACGCCCTCACCGCTGGTAGAGGGCTGGTGGCGTGCAGTAAATTTTAGTTATAACAATGTAGTAATTGAATGTTTTATAGATGAATTAGCAAAAAAAGCTGGGGTTGATCCAGTTGAATACCGACTCTCGCTTTTAAAAAATATGCCTGCCAGAAAAATAAAAGACGGTACCCTGTTCGATCCGGCCCGGCTTGCCGCAGTTGTTGAGTTGGCGGCAGAAAAAATTGAATGGAATAAAAAGAGAGCAGCCGGCAAGGGAGTTGGTATTGCCTGTTGTTTTTATAACCACGCTAAAGCCTATACTGCGCATGCTTTTGAAGTAAGTGTGAGTAAAACCAAGAAAATAAAAATTCTTCGGGCAGTGGTGGCTACGGATGTGGGATTAGTAATTGACCCCGATGGATTTGCCAATCAAGTAGAAGGGGGTTTTGTGTGGGGATTGAGTGCGGTATTAAAAAGCGAAATAACCTTGGCGAATGGGGCCGTTCAGCAAAGCAGCTTTTTCGATTTTCTGGTGGCTCGGATGCCAGATGTGCCGGCGCTTGAAATACATGTAATTCCGAGCAATGCAGAACCAGGCGGAGCAGGCGAAACCAGCGTTCCCTCGGTTATTCCTGGGTTAATGAACGCAATCGCGGCAGCAACCGGCGTTCGGGTGAGAGAATTGCCGCTTAAAAATAAAGGCTATAGTATTTAAAAGTTACTTCTTGCGCGTGAAGTGCAGGTCGTGGAAATCGTAACTGAAATCTGTAAGCGGCGAAATAGCCCGCATCTTTATGGTTTTTCCCTGCCCCTCTTCATCCAACCCAAAGCTCACAAAAGCATCTGCGTCCATGCTCCGGTCGTTCCAACGAACCACCATCGTGTTTCCTTTGTAGGGATATAGCTGTCCGGTTAATTTGCGAGATCGTTTCATCGAAAGCCATGGCTGTCCATCTTTTACATAAACAGTCACATCGCCCATCCAATTATCTCTGTATTCACCCAATAAGGGTTTCACATTTTGTGTTGCCTGCCGACTCGCTTTTTCAATTTCTGTTTGGATAGAATCGGTTATTTTTTTTGCTTCCTGTAACTGTCTATTCCGATTTGTAATTAACACTTTGTGCCAGTCGATTCCGGTGGCACCAATGTATCCATCTTTTATTTGATTGGTAATTGCTACAAAAGCTCCGCCCTCCTGTTGGTTGGTTAATACAATAATGCCTAATTTAATTTCTGGAATGAGGGTGATTTGCGTAAGCATTCCTTCTAAACCTCCTGTGTGGGAAGCCTGTAATTTTCCTTTTACGTCTGATAGGCCAAACCCTAATCCATAGGCAGAAAAATGTACTTGATAAGGCCCAGGAGCAGTAACCGGAATAATAGTTTGTGGAGTCCATAATTCTTTGGCAACATCAGCAGAAATTATTCTTTTCTTGTTGCCATATTCTCCACCATTTAATAAACAGGTAACCCATTTAGATAAGTCAACAATATTTGAATTAATTCCTCCCGCCGAATGTCCTACTTGTAATGTGCTTCTTGCAATTACTTGTACTTTTCCATTTACGGGGGCATGTGCATCAATTACATCTTTGTTAGATGGCAGCCGATCAAAAGAACCGGCACTTTCTTCCATTCCCAGGGGGCGTAAAATATTTCCTTCTACAAAATCATCCCAACTTTTTCCGGAAACGCGGGCAATTACTTCGCCAGCTACAATGTATAAATTATTGTCGTAATCATACTTGGTTCTGAACTCAGAAACGGGCTGTAAAAAACGGAGGTTATAAATAACATCTTTCAAAGTAAAATCACTGGAATCCGGGAAAAACATAAGATCACCTGCCCCTAATCCCAAACCGCTTCGATGCGTTAATAAATCTTTAATGGTAAAGTGTTCCGTAACATAAGGATCGTATAATTTAAATTCCGGAATATAATCTCGTACTTTATCATTCCAGGTAATTTTTCCTTGATCAACCAATATTCCCAACGCTGCTGCAGTAAAAGCTTTGCTATTAGAGGCAATTCCAAATAAGGTATGCTCAGTGGTGGGTAATTTACTTTCTAATGATCTAAGGCCATATCCTTTGGCATGAATCAGTTTACCGTCTTTTACAATACCTACTGCGATGCCAGGAACATCAAATGATTTCATCACTTTTTCTACAAAAGAATCTATTGCTTTTTCACTCATGGGTTGCGCGAAAAGCGATAATGAAAAAAAATAAATCGGAAAGAATAATACTTTTTTCATGCAACACTTTTTTAAATTCATTCTTTAGCCAACCAATCCGGCTTTCTTGCTGATTTCCATCATTCTGTCTATCGGAATTTTTGCTGCCTTTCTTAATGTTTCTTCCATCTGAATTTCAGGAATTTCGTATAATAAGGAAAGATATACTTTTTCGAGGGTGTTTAATTTCATGTGGGGACAATCATTACAAGCACATAAATTATTGGGAGGGGCTGGAATAAATGTTTTTTCGGGCGATGATTTTTGCATCTGGTGTAAAATTCCCGACTCGGTGGCAACAATAAAACTATTGCTGGGATTGGTTTGAGAGAAATGTAATAATTGGGTGGTACTTCCAATAAAATCAGCCAATGCTAATACCGCTTCTTCACATTCGGGATGAGCAATTAATAAAGCTTCGGGATGTCGGTGTTGTAAGCGAATAATTTTTTCTCGGCTGAATATTTCATGTACCATACAGGCACCATTCCATAAAATCATATTTCGGCCGGTTTTCTTATTTAAATAAGCCCCCAGGTTTTTATCCGGTGCAAATAAGATTGGTTGGTCGGCCGGAACACTTTCAATTACGGCTAGTGCATTACTGCTGGTACAAATAATATCACTCTGGGCTTTAATTTCTGCGGTGCAGTTGATATACGAAATCACCACGTGGTCGGGATGTTTTGCCCGAAATTGCCGAAATAATTCTGGGGGAGCACTATCCGCGAGGGAACAGCCGGCCTTCCAGTCCGGAACAATCACTTTTTTGGAAGGGTTGATAATTTTGGCTGTTTCTGCCATAAAATGAACTCCGGCAAATAAAATAATATCCGCTTCTGTTTTGGCCGCTTTTTGGGCCAATCCTAAACTATCCCCAATATAATCCGCCACATCCTGTATATCCGGCTCCTGATAATAATGGGCTAGAATAACCGCATTTTTTTGTTTCTTCAATTTTTCAATTTCTGCAAACAGATCCAGGGAGGGATCGATCTCTTTATCTAAAAATCCACCTTCGGGAAGTAATGTTGAGTCAGTAACCATGTACAATTTTTTATTACTGTAAAACTAATTGCTTTCTGCTAGAATCCTTCCCAAAAAAAGTGGATAACCACTGTAGTATTTTATAATAAAAAGGATTTCTAATTAACCCTATTACTATTACGCCTGTGGATTAGTGTATAATTAACTTATTCACCTTTGTTACACTCGTTTATTCACTGTAATTCACATATTTATACACTTTAGAAAGACCTTACCCGCTTACATTTTACTGGTTTTTCAACCGGTTGTGAATTTAGTAAAACACAATCTCAAAAAAATAATTAACACATTGCGCACTGTTAATTAAGGGGGATAAAAGGAACTTAAATTTTCGCCCTCTCTAAATATTTTAATAATCCCTGCTATTTATTCCTTTTTATTCCACAACTATTCTTAAAAAAATCCTGTTTTTCCACCGTTTTTTTAGCTTCTTCACCCCCCTATGTGGATTAGTTTTTTCAGCCTTTTTTTCCCAGGTCGTGTTTTTCTGATTCCCGACCTTTATCGGCCTTTTTATCTTCCCTTTGTTCTAATGGCCGAATACCCTATTTTTGCCCTCCTGATTGAACAGGAACAAGTTAAATTATAATATTTTATTATGTCTATTATTCAACGAATTCGTGACAAAGGTGCCTGGATAATGTTTAGCATTATTGCTTTGGCTTTAATTGCATTTATTTTACAGGATGGCGTAAGACAAGGGGGAGGTCTTTTCACCAACACTACTGTTTTGGGAGAAGTTAATGGAACAAAGATTGAAAGAGTAGCTTTTGACGAAAAATTAAATGACCTTGAAAAATTGGCGGCTGGTCAGGAAGGGCCTCGTGAAGAATTAATGGGTCAGTTATGGAATCAGGAAGTTGATCAGTTGTTATTAAAAGAACAATATGATCATTTAGGTTTAATGGTTTCTCCAAAAGAATTGTCTGATATTTTGTTTGGTCCAAATTCTCCCTTAAAACAAGAGTTTACAGACCCAACAACCGGTCTTTTCCGAGAGAATGAAGCGCGTCAGGCAATTGCTAATATGAAGAAGAGTAAAAACTCCGATCAAACCCGTATGGTGAACACAGTATACATTGTTCCAACCGTAGAAAAAGCCCTTCGCATCAAATACCAATCCTTACTGTTGCAATCTTCTTATATTCCCAAATGGTTATTAGAAAAGCAACAAGCGGACAACAATAATATTGCTAATATTTCTTATGTGTTTTTTCCTTATGTGGCCATGCCTGATTCTTCGGTAAAAGTAACCGATGCTGATATAGCTGCATTTGTGAAAAAACACGAGAGTGAATATCAGAAAGCAGAAGAAACCAGGAATATTACGTATGTTTCTTTCAGTGCTGCCCCCTCTTCTACTGATTCTGCCAACGTTTATAACGAATTAATGTCTCTGAAAGATACCTTCACTACTTCAAAGGACATGGAGGCTTTCTTTGCTAAAAATTCTACAAGCCTGCCTTTCTACAATAGCTATTTTAGCAAAAACAGAATCCAACAACCAAATAAAGACACTTTGGTAAAAATTCCTGTTGGCTCTTCATATGGCCCATATATAGATGGCAATAATTTTGTTTTGGCAAAAATGATTGCCTCCAAAGTTTGGCCGGACAGCGCAAGGGTTCGTCACATTTTAATTGCTTTTAATGATAGTCGTACCGGGCAACCGATTCGCAACGATAGTATGGCTCTGAAACTGGCTGATAGTATTCAAAACGCTGTAATCACGGGAGCTGACTTTACTGCATTATGTTCTCGCTACTCCGACGATCCGGGAAGCAAAGACAACGGGGGAATATATGAATATTTTCCTCAAGGACAAATGGTAGCGCCTTTCAATGATTTTGCTTTCGATAAGCCTGTTGGCACTAGAGGGGTAGTTAAAACAGATTTTGGTTATCATTTCATGGAAGTGTTGGAACAAAAGAATCCGAACCCCGCCTATAAAATTGCCTATTTAGCTAGGCCAATTTTGGCTGGTACAGAAACCGAAGCTGCTGCTGCAACGGCCGCTGCTCAGTTTATTGCTTCTGCTAAAAACGCCAAGCAGTTTTCTGATCAGGCCACAAAATCTAACCTGCAATTGTTGAGCGTGAGTGATATTAAACAGAACGATTT
>CAMBUH010000077.1 GCA_945870985.1 Chitinophaga pinensis | reverse complement strand
CCTACGGGTAAAATCAATGCTCGTTTAGCACCGGCGGCTTTCATCTGCTCACAAGCCATAGCAACTCCCTCAACAGAACCACTAATAACCAGCTGACCCGGACAATTATAATTAGCTGCCACCACTACTTCACCGGTTTCTGCCTGAATTTTTTGGCAAATAGCTTCCACCTGGTCATCTGCCAATGCCAGAATAGCCGCCATAGAAGATGGGGCATTTTCGCAAGCTTGTTGCATAGCATTTGCCCGAATACTTACCAGGCGAAGAGCATCTTCGAATACAAGTGTGCCGTTTGCTACCAATGCAGAAAACTCTCCCAATGAATGTCCTGCCACCATATCGGGCTGGGGATGATCGAGTGTTGCATACGCTGCTACTGAATGAATAAAAATAGCAGGCTGGGTGATACGGGTTTGCTTGAGTTCTTCATCAGTACCCTGAAATAAAGTTTCTGTAATGGCAAATCCCAAAATGCTGTTGGCCTGTTCAAAAATAGCTTTTGCGGCAGGATTATTATCATATAATCCTTTACCCATTCCAATAAACTGGGCACCCTGACCGGGGAAAATATAGGCGTGTTTCATATAGTATGTCTATTAAAAAAGCATCCGCCGAAGCAGATGATAAAAAGTAAAGGTCGTGAAAAATTGATACTAATTAATCTCTTCGCTTGCTGATTAATCGTAAAAATTCACTTCTAGTTGCTACATGTTCAAACTGTCCGGAAAATGCGGAAGTAGTGGTAATTGAATTTTGCTTTTGAACTCCGCGCATCATCATACACAAGTGCTGCGCCTCAATAACAACCGCCACTCCATGGGGATCTAAAGAGGTTTTGATAGCATCTACAATTTGGGTAGTTAACCGCTCCTGAACCTGTAATCTCCGAGAAATAACATCTACAACCCGAGCTAGTTTGCTTAATCCGGTGATCCATCCATTGGGGATGTAGGCAATATGCGCTTTTCCAAAAAAAGGCAACATATGGTGCTCGCACATCGAATACAATTCAATATCCCGCACAATTACCATTTCACTTACATCCTCGTTAAATCGGGCGGAGTTTAAAATTTCAACTGGGTCTAGCTGATACCCCTGGGTTAAATACTGCATAGCTTTTGCAATCCGCTCGGGAGTTTTTATCAGACCTTCCCGCTGTGCATCCTCACCCAATAAATCTAATACGGATTTGTAATTTGTGATAAGGCCACTAGTAACGGCCTCATCATACTGTTCTGTTTTTTTATATGCCATGCTTTAAATTTAATTGGTTATAGAACGGGGTACTCTACAAAATTTCTTTCCGTTTCGTATAATCGAATTTGCAAATCATAAGTATCCCCTAAACTAGGCTTAAGTAATTCGTAAATAACTACCGCAATATTTTCTGCAGATGGATTCAGGTGCTTGAATTCTAGAGTATCCAGATTTAGATTTTTATGATCAAACCGGTCGAGGATCAATTCCTTTACTAAATCACTTAATTTTTTCAGGTCAATCACATACCCGGTATCCGCATCAATTTCCCCGGTAACTTTTACAATCAGTTCGTAGTTGTGTCCATGAAAATTGTCGTGATTACAAGGCCCAAATACTTCTTTATTCTTATCTTTCGACCACTGCGGATTGTTCAATCGGTGTGCAGCGTTAAAATGTTCTTTTCGATATACCGACACACGTTTTTGCATAATAAATTAACCAAATTATAGGTGTAATTGTTCAAAACCCCCCGAATTAATCTTGTTTTCCAAAATATTCAACATAAATGCGGGGCGTTTCGTAAAGTTTAACACAATGCAGTTGCACATTTTCGGGAATATGGGGTAACAATTGATTCCAAATAGCAATAGCCAGATTTTCAGTACTGCACATGGTGCCTGTTAAAAAGGGTACATCCATGTTCAGATTCCGATGATCGAGGTGATCAATTACATGCTCCTTGATAAGTACACTTAACTTTTTTACATCATACACAAAACCCGTATCAGGATGAGGAAACCCTTTAACCGTTACGTGTAAATTATAATTGTGTCCATGCCAATTTTCATTGGCGCAAACCCCAAAAACTGCTTCATTTTCTTCTTTCGTCCATGCAGGATTAAACAACTTATGGGCTGCATTAAAATGCTCCTGCCTTGTGAGATATACCATCCACCAAATATTTACTGTAAAGTTACGAAAAGCCCTGTAAATCAGCTCCAATTATCGGATGAGTGGTTTTCATTGATTTTTCCCAACTTTGTAGTATGCAAATACTGGTAATTGCCGCCAAAGAGGTCGAAATCAAGCCAAGCGTTGAATTCATGGCTGCTCACTATCCCACTGCAGCTCATATTCATTATGCTTATACTGATGTTGGACTTACTGCGGCTACTTTTTCAATCACCCGGCTGGCGCTCACCCAACCACCCGATTTGATTATTCAAGCGGGTATTGCAGGCAGCTTCGAAAACGGATACCAACCGGGAGAAGTTGTATTAATTGATAATGAGCAACAGGCAGATTTGGGCGTGATTGAAAATGCACAATGGAAAAATATTTTTGATTTGCAACTTACAGATGAAAATGAGGCTCCCTATAAAAAAGGATTATTGCCCAACCCGTATATCAATCATTTCAACTTTCTCGGGATTAGAAAAGTTGCCGGCATTTCGGTAAATACGATTAGTACAGATACTGCTACTATTACTCGTATGCAACAAGGTTCTCCGGCTCCAGTAGTTGAGAGTATGGAAGGGGCAGCGTTGCATTTTGTAGGCGGGCAATTGCAAATTCCATTTGTGCAACTCCGTTCTCTATCAAATCAGGTAGGCGAAAGAGATAAATCCCAGTGGCATTTTACCCAAGCGATTCAATCTCTAAATGCAAAGTTGATTGAGCTACTTATCCATTTGCAGCAGCATCCCATTTCATTTACCGCAAACTTACCTGCATGAAACTTAGCATAGGATTCTCGCCCTGCCCGAATGATACTTTTATTTTTGATGCCTTACTAAATGGCGCCCTTAATACAGATGGGTTGGAATTTGAGCCCGTATTAGAAGATGTGGAAACCCTGAATCAGAGGGCCATTGCGGGCAAACTCTCAATCACCAAAGTAAGTTATGGCGTAGTTCCGCTTATTCTTGCAAACTATGGGATGCTAAACAGTGGAGGCGCTATGGGTGTGGGGGTAGGGCCCCTGTTGATTACAACACCAGAAAATAGCTGCCTGCCCATCGAAACCCTGCGAAAACTTCCCATTGCGATTCCTGGAGAAAATACTACGGCTCATTTATTAATGAGCTATGCTTTTCCAGATTGGCAACAAAAAAAATTCATGGTGTTCCACGAAATTGAAGCAGCCATTCTATCGGGTCGGGTGGCAGCCGGAGTAATCATTCATGAAAATCGATTTACCTATTCCGAAAAAGGTTTGGTGTTGGTAAAAGATTTGGGTAAGCATTGGGAAGATAGTTTACAATGCCCCATTCCACTGGGAGGAATTGCCATACAACGAAAATTGCCGCTCCTCATTCAGGAAACCGTAAACCGGTTAATTCAACAAAGCATCGAACTTGGCTGGCAACAATATCCTCAGCTCAGTAATTATGTAAAGGAACATGCCCAAGAAATGAGTGAGGAGGTGATGCGAAAACACATCCAGTTATATGTAAATGATTTTTCCTTATCAGCTGGCCCCATTGGAAAAAAAGCCGTGGCCACTTTGCTAAAAGTGTATGCCAACATTCGCGGCATATCGCTCGATAACCAATTTCCAGTATTTGTTTTGCCAGATTAGATTAATTCAATTTTGTTTCAAGGCAGTCGAATACACTTCCAGCACCCTTTTGCGGGCTTCTTCGTGCACAACCATGGGTTGCGGGTAAGTTAATTCCTGCCACTCGGGCACCCATTCCCGAATATATTTGTGTTGAGGGTCGAATTTTTGTGTTTGTAAAGTGGGATTAAATACTCTAAAATAGGGTGCTGCATCGCAACCACTGCTGGCGGCCCATTGCCATCCTCCATTATTGGCTGCCAAATCGAAATCGAGCAGTTTGTTAGCAAAATAGGCTTCTCCCCAGCGCCAGTCAATCAGTAAATGTTTCACTAAAAAGGAAGCCGTAATCATACGTACCCGATTATGCATAAAACCCGTAGCATTTAACTGACGCATACCAGCATCCACAATCGGATAACCCGTTTTACCTTCACACCAACGCTTAAATTCTGCTTCGTTATTTCTCCAAGGTATCGCATCGTAGGCTTTTTTAAATGCTTCTCCCCTTCCTACTCTAGGGAAGTTGAATAATATCATGTGATAGAAATCTCTCCAGATAAGTTCATTTAAAAACGTTGCACTGGTTGCTTTTGCCTTGGTAGCCAGCTGGCGAACACTAATGGTGCCAAAACGAAGATGCACCCCTAAACGGGATGTTCCATTTGCTAGGGAAGGTATATCTCTGTTTTGCTGATAATGCTTCAGCACTTCCATTTGCGGCGTATCCGAAGGGAAATTTTTCCCCGAATCAATAAAGCCAATTGACTTCAGTGAGGGCATTGGCACTGGCGACTGCTGAAAAAACTGAGCTGATTTTTTTTCTGATGGGTAATCTGGTATACCTGTTTTTTCGAGGGTGGCACGCCACTTATTTGCATAAGGCGTAAACACCGTATAGGGGGTTCCATCATCTTTTGTTACTTCCAGCTTTTCAAATATTACTTGATCTTTTGAAGTATACAGAGGAATACCGGCTGAAGATAAAAGATTGGCAATTGCCGTATCCCTTTCTATTGCATAGGGTTCGTAATCATGATTTGTGAAAACAGCCGAGATGCTATACTTTTTTATCAATTGTTGAAAAACATCAAGTGGGGTTCCGTTATAAACTTCTAAGCTAGTCCCGATCTTACTCAGTTGTTGTTGCATATCCTCCAACGCCCGGTGAATGAATGCTACCCTGCGGTCATTTTTATCCTCCAGTTGATTCAGAATTTCTGTATCAAAAATAAAAATAGGCACAACCGGTTCATTTCCCGAAAGTGCCTGGAACAAAGCGGCATTGTCGAATAAACGCAGATCTCTGCGAAACCAATGGATACGAACAGGCATTTTCAATACAAATTAATTAATTGATAGAACAAAAAAATATCAGAATAGTTGCTTTAGTCACCCAGCTTTTCGCTCGATTCCCATAAAGGAACAATCGTTTGTAGGTATATTCGGGCAGCCCATTCACCCCCGTACTCATTTTTATCCAATAGCTTCACCCAGCGGATGCCGGAAATAACATTGGTTAAAAAAATTTCCTCTGCTTCTTGCAGGTCTTCTACCGTTAAGGGTATTTCAGCAACTGGATATTGATTTGATTGTAGCTTTTGCAAAAGATACCGGCGCATTACCCCATCCACAGCCCCCTCAGAAAGCGGAGGAGTAATTACCTGTCCGTTTTTAAGTATGAACAGATTGGCAATGGTGGTATCGGCCACTCTGTTATGAACATTTAATACAATCGCATCATTACAATGATGCTCCTTGGCCCATCTGGCTGCCATGGCATAGGGAAGAAACTGCGAGGTTTTGAGGGAAGCAAACCGATCACAACTTTTTTGCGCGTGCGGATACACACACAAATCGATTCCATTTACTTGAATAAATGAGCGGAGTTCCGGCCCTTCCCAGGATTGTATCAGAACATGCGGATACGGAGGTTCTGGATCGAATAATCCACCCGACCCCCTAAAAATGGTGAGCCGAATACGGGCATTATCACCATGACGATTGGACTGGGCTAATTGAATAATTTGCTGCTCCAATTTTGCGGCTGATAGATGTGGGGGACATTCCATTTGCAATTGTTCCATCGTATAAAATAATCGCTCGGCATGAAACGGAAAAAGTTGAATTTTTCCCTTCACCAGTTTCATCGTTTCAAAACAGCCATCCCCATACCGAAATGTTCGGTTATCTACCGAAATCAGTGGTTCCCCAGTTTTGATTTTTTTACCATCCAGCAATAAATAGGCAGGCAACATACGGTAAAGATAACCCGAGTTTTGGGTTTGACCGTTTTAGGTTATTTTTATAGCTTAATCTACCATTTTTTTCATGCAAATCCGCTCCATACTTTCGGAACTAGAATTGATTGCTCCCCTATCATTGCAAGAATCTTACGATAATGCCGGCTTACTTACCGGTATGCCCGATTGGGAATGTACGGGGGTGATCTGTACCCTGGATGCAACCGAAGAAGTGGTGCTGGAAGCTATTGAAAAAGGATGTAACCTGATTGTGGCCCATCATCCGATAATTTTCGGGGGACTAAAAAAAATCAATGGTAAGAATTATGTAGAGAAAACTATCATTACTGCCATCAAAAATGAGGTGGCGATTTATGCCATTCATACCAATTTAGACAATGTATTATCCGGAGTTAATCAAAAAATTGCCGAAAAAATAGGACTCGTAAATTGTACTATTTTACAGCCAAAACTCCAACAACTCCTCAAACTGCACACATTTGTGCCTACGCCACAGCTGGAAACAGTTCGAGCAGCCCTTTTTCAGGCGGGTGCGGGAGCTATAGGACTGTATCGAGAAGCTAGTTTTGGCATGGAAGGTATCGGAACCTTTACCGGTGGCGCCGGCACGAATCCAACCATTGGGAAGCCCGGGGAAAGAACCGCTGTAGCCGAAACCCGGTTAGAAGTGCTGGTACCGGCACATTTGCAGTCGCAGGTAATGCGGGCATTGATAGATAGCCACCCTTACGAAGAAGTGGCATATGATTGGGTTTTGCTGCAAAATACGCAGGCCGAAATTGGCAGTGGGTTACTGGGCGAATTACCCGAACCTATGGAGGAAAAAGGGGTTTTGCAACTGCTGAGTACCGCCTTTTCCTTATCGGTTATTCGACATACCCCTTTACTCAATAAAAAAATACAACGCGTAGCCCTTTGTGGGGGAGCCGGCTGTTTTCTGATAGGAAAAGCCCTGGCTGCTGGCGCCGACCTGTATATAACGGCCGACCTCAAATACCATGAATTTTTTGATGCCAATCAACAAATGGTATTGGCTGACATTGGTCATTGGGAAAGCGAACAATATACTTCAGAACTACTGGTGGATATTTTACAACGCAAATTCCCTACCTTTGCCGTCCTTAAATCAGGTATTCATACCAATCCGGTGCGTTATTTCACGGGAAGCTGACGATGAAAATGATTGTTTTGCAGATAAAAATCAGCGTTTTAAGGTCTAAAAAAGTTAATTAGTAGATATTTTTCACCTATAGGTGTTTTAACCCACATAAAAATCAACCGTTCATATGGCAGCCGTTAAAGATTTCTCCGTAGAAGAAAAATTGGTGAACCTGCTGAAATTGCAGAAAATTGATTCCAAATTAGATGAGATTCAGATTTTGAAGGGTGAGTTACCCATGGAAGTAAGCGATCTGGAAGACGAAATTCTTGGCTTAAAAAGCCGCCAGGTGCGCATTGAAGAAGAAATCAATGGAATTACCGAGTACATAGATCGAAAAAAAGCAGCTATTAAAGACAGTGAAGCCCTTATTGCCAAATACGAAAAACAGAGCGACAACGTAAAAAATAATCGGGAGTATGAGGCCATCAATAAGGAAATAGAAATGCAGCAGTTGGAAATTAAACTCTGCGAAAAAAATATCCGTGATGCCAATGATGAGTTAGCCGAAAAAGTGAAAGTGTTGGATGCTGCCCGCAAACAAATTGCAGTTAAGGATGGCGTTTTGGCCCATAAGAAAGGCGAATTGGAAAAAATCATCGTTGAAACAGAAAAAGAAGAAACCCATTTTAATCAGTTGAGCAGTGATGCCCGTGCACATATCGATAGCCGTTTGATATACAGCTACGATCGCATCCGCAAAAATTACCACAATGGTTTATCGGTAGTTCCGGTTGAAAGAGATGCCTGCGGTGGATGCTTTAATTCCATTCCGCCACAACGCCAGAGTGAAATCCGTTTACACAAAAAAATTATCGTTTGTGAAAACTGTGGTAGAATTTTGGTGGATGGTGATTTGAACAGTTCTATTGAAGTTAAATAAGCGAGTACGGGAGCTATTCCGGTGCGAATAAATTATATCGAAAGGGTTTCCGAAGGGCAGCCCTTTCTTATTAAAGGGATATGGCTAAACAATTCCTGCTTGTAGTATACTTGGGCATCCTTAGCCCGTTGCTGGTTGTTAGCCAACCTGTTTTTGAATTTAACAGTACCTGTCAGCAGGCATTTCAAGAAATAACCCGGCTAAAACTAAACACCGGAAAATCACTTGTACTAAAAGCCCGACAACAAAATCCGAACAACCTGATTCCTGAATTGCTGGATAACTACATCGACTTCTACACCCTTTTTTTAAATGAAGATCCGGCGGAACTGAAGAAAAGACTTCCCCAGTTTGAGACCAGACTGAATAAAATAAAGGCCGGTCCCTCTTCCTCCCCTTTTTTCCTCTACAGCCAGAGTATGATTTATTTACAACGGGCTGCTTCTGTAATTAAAGCCGGAAAATTGTGGGACGCTGCCTGGGATTGCCGGAAAAGCTATTTACTGATAAAAGAGAATAAAAAACGCTATCCCACTTTTACGCCCAACGATCTTCCTTATGGAGCCCTACAAGCGGTAACCGGAACCATTCCCAAAGGATTTCGATGGATAGCGGGCATATTGGGCATGAAGGGCTCGCTAACAGAGGGGATGAAAACGGTACGATCCTTTGTAACTGGCAGCGATCCCTGGCAAAAAGTATTCTACAACGAAGCGGCCTATATTTATCCTTACCTACTATTTTATCTAGAAAATAAAAAAGAAGAAGCCCTGCAATTCGCACGAAACCCCCGGATTGATTTGGTGAACAATCACCTGCATCTTTACATGGCGGTAAATTTATCCCTCAACAACCAGCAGGCAGAACAGGCAACCTTGCTAATGAAAAACCGCTCCCAATCTTCCGACTATCTGGTTACGGGTATTTGGGACTTTGAAATGGGTTTTGCCCAATTGTATCATTTGCAAACAGCCGATGCTATCCGGCATTTTGAATCATTTCTGCATCAATTTAAGGGGCAATTTTATGTAAAGGATACCTATCAAAAACTCAGTTGGTGTTATTGGCTGGAGGGAAATACGGCCCGTGCGGAGGAAATGAGGCAGGCCATATTAAAAAAGGGTAGCACCGATTCAGATGCAGATAAAAAGGCGCTGGCCGATGCAAAATCGGGTATATGGCCTAACCGGTGGCTGCTGAAAGCCCGTTTGTTGAGTGATGGAGGCTATCACAATGAAGCCCTTAAACTACTAACCGGTTCTCCCGGTGAACCCCTCGATTCACCAGGCGAAAAATTAGAATATCTATATCGAATGGCAAGGGTATATGATGCTTTGGGCAGAACGGAGGAAGCATTAGCCAATTATGCTGCCACCATTAAGCAGGGACAAAACCGAACAGAATATTTTGCTGCCCGCGCCGCCCTTCAATCTGGTCAGCTATATGAAGCACGCGGAAAAAAACAACTAGCTATTGAATTGTATCAGCAATGTCTGAATATGGAAAACCACGAATACAAGAATTCGCTCGATCAGCGGGCGAAAGCTGGTATTGCCCGCTGCAAAGGGGAATAAAATTACCCGTATTTTCACCCGGCATTTGCTGAACCAAATACCCTGTGCTAAATTGCAGGAAAAGCCGACATTTGAAGTGCTTGCGCTTTAACGCTGTTAACTGAAACAATGCTGCAACATCTCCATATACAGAATTATGCAATTATTGATGATCTGAAAATTGAATTTTCAGATCGGCTGAATATCATCACCGGAGAAACCGGTGCCGGTAAAAGTATCTTGATGGGCGCACTGGGCTTGATACTTGGCGACCGGGCGGATACCAATGTTCTATTGAACCGCGAAAAAAAATGTTGTATTGAAGGCGTATTCAGTAAAACCACTGCCCCCGGGATCGCCGAATTTTTACAAAGTAATGACATCGAAAATGAACCCGAATTGCTGCTGAGAAGAGAAATTGCCAGTAATGGCAAATCGAGAGCATTTATCAATGATACCCCGGTTAGTCTGCAACAAATTCGTGAACTGGCAGCTTTATTGGTAGATCTGCATCGCCAGTTTGATACCCTGGCATTGGGGGAAGCGGATTTTCAACGGGAGGTATTGGATGCTTTAACCCGCCAACCCGAA
>CAMBUH010000076.1 GCA_945870985.1 Chitinophaga pinensis | reverse complement strand
AAGTCCTCTCTATACACCGGCAACCTACTGTAGCGCCATTCTTTCACCTGCGCGATTAGTTCGGGAAATGAGGTATCATCGCTAATCCCGTTCACATCCACCCGTGTTTTCATAATTTGTTTAACAGTAATATTGCCAAATTTTACAATTCCCTTGAGTATATTTTTCTCGTTTTCGGTGGCAGTATGCTGGGTGGTTAAATCAATGGCATGGTCTAGTTCTTCTAAACTAAAAGCGCCGCTAGATCGATGGGTGAGCTTAGTTTCTACCAAATCTGAATATTTTACCAAAAAGCGGCTTAACCGGCTACAAGTGTAATATACGATTTGAACTACTCCGCCAAAATCGTGGGCAAAGCGAATATTATTCTGGGTAGCCAGCACTTTAGGCATTACCTCTCCGAATAGTACCAGCATAAATGAAACTACAATCACCTTAATTAAAAACTCTAGCCAAACCCCATTAAAGCTTTCGAAATCGAACAGGTTATCAATCAGTAAATTAGAGATGATGATGATGGTTATATTGATAAAGCTATTGGCAATTAATAGTGCACCCAGTAATATTTTGGGTTCTTCCAGCAATTTCACGATGCGCAAATAGGCAGGTTGCTGCTTCGATTTCAGCATGTTCACATCCTTATAGGTAAGTGAAAAAAATGCAACTTCAGAACCGGCTAATACAAAGGATAAAAAAAGCGACACAATCAGTACCACTACAAGAATGGTAGTACCCTGTACCTGAATGCCCGAAAGTAGCACGGCATTTTGAAAAAATTGGTTAACCGGGTGGTGATCCAAAGTAGTTTTTTTAGTTATCAATCGCCGGCTGGCCGGCATTATCCATTACAAATGTATTATTTCTATGGCAATCACCGAAAGAAGAACCCAAGGGTGTGGATATATAGTAGAATGAACCCGTTTTTATCGTTGGAAGGTAATTAAGGCATTTCAGTCGTTTCCATCCACTGATTAATGAATCGGGGAAAAGCCCGGTTTTTCAGCCGGTTAATCGATATCCATTGATAGTGCTGCAAAAAAGTAGGAATGGTTATTAACCGGATGGTAATAAAATTACCCTTTATTTGCTGATGGGTAAGGCTTTGCTTGTATAAAGGGGAAATGGCCTCCAGTTGAAAAGTTCGTATACCCTGCCCAATAAGCCACTCGGATACCAATTGCTTATCCCATTCTATTAGCTTGTCTGTTTCCATTAAGTAATACTCAGATAAGTGTTGCCAGATATCTCCCGAAGTTCTTTCACGCACAGCCCGCTTTCCCTGATAGTCAAAAGCCCAATAAGTAAAATGCCGCACAGATCGCTGAATACTTTTTTCCTTAACCGGCAATTGATGAACCCAACCGTTTAGGCGGGCTACACATTTCGTTTTCAGAAAACACTGGGCACAATTGGGTTGCTGAGGTTTGCAGATGGTAGCCCCAAAATCCATGATTGCCTGATTATAATTGCCCGGTGCTGTTTGATACAGCAATTGATTGGCCAAATCGGTAAAATATTTTTTTCCTGCTGTTGAATCGGTGGGCGTATGATTGCCAAAATAACGGGCCAATACCCTAAAAACGTTTCCATCTACTACCGCATAGGGCAGTTGAAAGGCAAAAGAAGCAATGGCAGCAGCTGTGTAAGGACCAATTCCCGGTAATTCAATCAGTTGTTGATAAGTGGCCGGAAATTTCCCCTGGTAAGTTTTACATACCATTCGGGCGGTTGCCAGCAGATTTCTACATCGGCTATAATAGCCCAAGCCCTCCCAAAGTTTAAATACAGCGGCATCCGGTGCCGCAGCAAGTTGCTCAACAGTTGGATAGGCTTTTACAATACGTAGGTAATATTCCATACCCTGAGCAACCCGTGTTTGCTGAAGGATAATTTCACTCAACCAAATTTTATAGGGATCTTTCTCCCCTTTCCAAGGCATTTGCCGATTATTGCCGGAATGATGCCATTTTATAAGTCTACCCGTAAAAAAACGACCACCAGATAGCTCATTTGGGGGTATTTTCCCGCTTTTTTTTGCAGGCTTTTTTTTTATCATATTTATTAATTACAAGATATTAAAAACAAAAATCAAGGATGAACGGATGAAGGGTATTTTTTTCTCTATGAAAAGAATCTTTTAGGTTTACTTGAATATATCAAATAATTTGCTTTAATTTATATCAAATTGCATACTCATAAAAGATAATATATGAGAAAATCAGATTTAATAAATCAAATTTCAGATAAAACCGGCATACCTAAGGTAGATGTTTTGGTTACATTAGAAACCATGTTTAAAGAAGTGAAAGACAGTCTGGCGCGCGGCCAGAACATCTATATACGCGGCTTTGGTAGTTTCATTACTAAAAAAAGAGCAGCTAAAATAGGCAGGAATATTAAGAAGAATGTAGCAGTAGAAATACCCGAACATTTTATTCCTGCATTTAAACCAGCGAAAGAATTTGTTAGTGAAGTGAAATCTAAGCATAAGCAGGGTTAACTTTGCCCAAAAAAACAGTGAACAAATCTCAGATTGCACTCCTGTCAGGGGCAGGTTTTTTACTCCTGGTGCTCTTCCTGTTTGGAAAAACCCACCTTACCGAAAATAATTTACCTGCTGTCGGCAATGCCTCAGAGGCGCATAACCACCAGGATGAGTCAAAAAACCTCATTGTTTCGGCCCGTAAAACATTGAAGCCCGGCCAACTAAATAGCCTACAAGTAATTGAAAATCAATTAAACAAGGATAGTTCCTCGGAGAACAAGCTACATGTTTTTCATCAACTTTCGCGATTCTGGGCCGATTCGGCCGGTATTTTCGAAATGCAGGCCTATTATGCTGGAGAAGCATCTAAATTGGAAAATTCTGAAAAAAGCCTCACCTTTGCCGCCCGGCTGTATTTAGATAACCTACTAAGTTCCTCTAATCAGCCGGAATTACAGCATTGGTTGGCAGAAAATGCAAAAGATCTTTTTCAGCGGACATTGAAAATCAATCCGGCAAATGATTCGGCCCGGATAGGATTGGGAGCCTGCTACATATTCGGAAACCTTTCCGACAATCCAATGGAAGGCATTTTGCCCATCCGTGAGATTGTTACCAAGAACCCGGATAACCTGTATGGCCAGCTGATATTGGGGTTGGGCGGAAAGCGGAGTGGCCAATACGATAAAGCGATCGAAAGATTTCAGCTGATTTTGAAAAAAGATCCGGCGAATCTGGAAGCCGCCTTTAACCTGGCAGAGTGTTATGAACTGAAAGGGAACAAAACAGAAGCCATCAGGGCTTATGAGAATTTGAAGAAACTGGTAAAGCGCCCTGATATAATAAAAGAATTTGATAATAGAATTAACGAGTTAAAAAAATAATCACCAATTTATTCATTAAAATACTCACTCTATGCCCTGTGGTAAGAAAAGAAAGCGTCATAAAATTGCTACGCACAAACGTAAAAAACGCTTGAGGAAGAATCGCCATAAGAAAAAAAATAAATAATTTTTTCTGATTCCTGCTTTTCCCCGCAGCTGCCAACCATAGCAGCTGCATTTTCGCACTATATAGTTTCCATTTTGTATACACAAACCCTTACTATAGGGGTATATAGGTAATTATAGATAGTGTACTGATTTACTACAAGGCTATCGGGCTGGTGAGTTGCTTATAAATGCGGCCACACGTGAACAAAGAATTAATAATCAATGCAGTGCCTACGGGCGTTGAAATTGCATTCCTAGAAGATAAAAAGCTGGTTGAACTACACAGCGAAAAAACGGATGCCAATTTTGCCGTGGGTGACTTATATCTGGGTAAGGTAAAGAAACTTACCCCCGGATTGAATGCGGCTTTTGTAGATGTTGGATTTGAAAAGGATGCCTTTTTACATTATACCGATTTAAGTCCTTACATCCGTTCCCTGCTAAAATTTACCCAAATGGCTACCCAACTTAAAGAGGGACAGACATTTGATTTCAGCAAATTCACCATCGAGCCTGAAATTTTAAAAAGTGGTAAGATAAATGAAGTGCTGAATGGCAAGCCGCCGGTTTTGGTTCAGATTCTAAAAGAGCCCATTGCTGCAAAAGGTCCCCGTTTAAGCTGCGAAATTTCCCTTCCCGGCCGCTTTGTGGTGATGACGCCTTTCAACGAGATTGTGGCGGTTTCTAAAAAAATTCACTCTGCAGATGAGCGGAAACGATTGCATAAGATTGTAGAATCCATTCGCCCTAAAAACTTTGGGGTAATTGTACGAACAGCAGCGGAGGGTAAATCTACGGCCGAATTACACCAAGATCTACTTAGCCTTTCCGAAACCTGGAAAAACATTCAGGAAAAACTGCGCAAAGCCACCCCTCCCGTTCGTATATTGAGCGAAGAAAATAAAACCACCAGCATATTAAGGGACCTGCTGAATGCCGATTTTAATAAAGTGGTAGTAAATGATAAAACCCTGTTTACCGAAACCCAGCAATACATTCAGCGCATTGCACCCGACAAATTGGATATTGTAAGTTATTATCAGAATGGCTTACCTATTTTCGATCAGTTTGGGGTTACGAAGCAGGTAAAATCATCCTTTGGCAAAACGGTGAACCTACCCAGCGGAGCTTATTTAATTATTGAGCATACCGAGGCCCTGCATGTGATAGACGTAAACAGTGGATATAAAAGCGTAAGTAACAATCAGGAAGAAAATGCCCTGCAAACCAATCTAGAAGCGGCCGAAGAAATTGCCCGTCAGCTTCGTTTGCGGGATATCGGGGGGATTATTGTGGTAGACTTTATCGATATGAAGCTGCCCGACAATAAACGCAAGGTTCAGGAGGCGATGGAAAATTATATGAAAACCGACCGGGCCAAGCATTCGGTATTACCCATTTCTAAATTCGGTCTCTGCCAAATTACCCGCCAACGGATGCGCCCAGAAGTGAACATCAACACATCTGAAAATTGCCCCGTTTGCAGCGGAACCGGTAAAATTATGTCGACTCTTTTACTGGAAGACGAAATTGAAAAGAAAATAGCGTATTTATCTACCCACAGCCATAAGAAGCTTATTTTGTCGGTGAACCCAATTGTTCACTCCTACCTTACCAAAGGGTTCTTCACCTCCATTATAAAGCGCTGGAAGCGTAAATATGGCATATCACTCAAAGCCAAGTCGAATACCAACAATCATTTGGTAGAATATCGCTTTTTTAATGAGCAGGATGAGGAAGTGAAGTTATAATAAACCTATACCAACAGACTCTTCGATTTAAAAATTATACCGGGTGGTCAACTGCATTACTGATCAATCTGGCTTGAGACTGTGCCGAAATTTTTTGTATAAAAGCAGCACCTAGGTATCGTTAATCCTCTATTACTGTCAGGATTGATTCTCGTTGTCATTTCCCTATTGATAATGGCACAATTACAAAAGTTTACAAAAGCGCTGAGGTATAAATAATAATCGCCCCAGAAAATAAATTCTGAGGCGATTCTGATAAATCAATACAATGAATGTCTACTAATAGCCTGCGTTCTGAACCAGGTTTTTGTTTACGTCCATTTCACGTTGTGGAATAGGGAAAATCAATTTAGGAGAATTCCAGGGGGTTGTACCTACATTTTTTTGCAGGCGCTTGGCTTCTATCACATTATGCCCTTCGAAGGCCAATTCCAGAGTACGCTCTTTCAAAATGTCGTTTAGGGTAACGGCAGCCAAAGGAGCTAGTCCTACACGTGCGCGAATCATGTTAACATCCTGCAAAGGAGACGCACCCACGGAAGCTCCTAATCTGAAGTTAGCTTCAGCACGGGTTAAATACATTTCTGCCAACCGAATAACGGGCACATCACCAAAACGATCTAAGTGCTTTTGGGTATAAAAGCTGCCGCCGTTAGATACAAAAAAGTTCTTGCGTACATCCCCCGCTTCATATAATGCTATATGGGAAGCTCTAATTTTACAATCACTTCTTCCCGCAGTACCAGGTATAGAAGAAATTGCTCTACCAAAGTAATTATTAAAAGAGTTAGATCCATCTTGGGTAGTTACTTTTATGCTGAACAAATATTCGGATGGGGTATTACCGCCATTGTTAATAAATGTGAACCACAGCTTGGTAAAATCCGGATTCAATACGCGGCCACTGGATGAAATTACCCGATTGGCTGCTGCAGCCGCTTCGCTATAATTTTTCAGCATCAAATGTACACGTGATAACTGCGCTGCTGCAGCCCATTTATTTGCATAGATACCATTACTAGAAGGCAATAACGATTCTGCTCTTGTAAGGTCGGTTACCACCTGATCGTAAACTGCCTTAACAGTTGCACGAGGCAGGTAATCAACATCGGTTACATTTCCGGTTGGCTTTAAAACCAATGGCACACCAGGGTTGGTAGCGATATCGCCATCACCTACAAACTTGGCATACAAACGAACCAGCTCAAAATAAAGGGAAGCCCGCAGAAACAATGCCTCACCTTCTACCGTATTTTTACGTGTCGCACTAGAAGTAACTTTACTAATCGCCCCCAACACATTATTGCAACGGTTAATGGCATTATAACTAGCAACCCAAGTACCTGTTGCGAAAGAATTATTCGCCACCATCTGTAATTGATAACAATCCGACAAACCTGCAAAAGTTCCAGTAAAGTTGATATTATCGGTGTTCCCAATCAATTCATTCAACACCATAATCTCACCACCATAAGCTGCAGCACTTTGGGCACCATCATATGCGCCTACTAATGTAACCGCAACATCTCCTTCCGATAATAAAGCTTTATCGTCTGCGATAGTCTGGTAAGGAGAAATGTCTAACCGCTTTTCACACCCGGCTATTCCGAGTAGGGCTATCAGCGATAGAGCTGAGAACCAATTCTTACTATATGAATATATATTTTTCATTTCATGCATTTTTTGAGATTAGAAACTAACGTTTAACCCCACTAAGAAAGTTCTTGGCTGAGGAGGAGTATAGAAATCATTTCCTTTGGCAATATTCGAATCAAATGAATCGGCATTCACTTCAGGATCCCAATAGGTATAATTAGTAAATGTTAACAGATTTTGGCCGGAAACATATAAACGCATTTTGTCTATTTTATACTTATTCAGCTTCTTCGAGTCGAATGTATATCCCAGTGAAAATGTTCTTAAACGAACATAGGATCCATCCACGATGTAACGGCTGCTTGCCTGTGAACCATTCACCCGATATAATCTTACCTGAGGAATGTCGGTGATATCACCCGGATTTCTCCATCTTCTTAACTGATCAGCCGTATTATTATCTTCATACAACATACTTGCAGAAGAATAACGACCCATACCATAAATGTTATTCTGGTTTCCGGTAACACCGTTAAAGAAAATAGACATGTCAAAACCTTTGTAAGAGAAGTTGTTGGTTACACCAAATATAAAATCCGGATTAGGATCACCTACAACCACACGCTGCGCTTGACTATAGGTACTGGTGGTAGTTCTATCTAACGAACCATCAGCCAATTTGGTATTTTTATAAAATAGGGCATTTCCATTGGCAGGATCTACACCAGCAAATTCAACCGTATAAAATACACCCACATTATATCCTTCCTGTACACGGTTCATAGAGCTAACACCTCCTTCAATAATCTGACCTTGGATATCCGTAACCTTGCCTCTATTAATAGCCATATTCAGGTTGGTAGACCACTTAAATTCACCAACCAAGTTTTGGGTATTTAAAACAAACTCAAAACCGCTGTTTTCCAGTTTACCCACGTTTTTAACTTGGGTAGTATAACCGGTAGAAGCTGGAATATTTACGTTCAATAATAGACCGTTGGTTTTCTTTTGATAATAATCGATTTCACCGGTAATCCGATTGTTCAGGAAACCGAAGTCGATACCTACATCAAATTGATTAGTAGTTTCCCATTTCAAATCATCATTTCTAAGCTGAGAAGGACGTTGACCAGCAGCACCTGCATATCCTGCATCTCCTGAAAACAATCCTAACTGAGGGAAGTTACCAATCTCTGCATTACCTACGATACCATAACTAGCACGAAGTTTTAAGAAACTCAAAGGCGTAAATCCTTGTAAAAATTTCTCATTAGAAAGTATCCATCCTGCAGAAACTGATGGGAAGAAACCAGAGCGGGAATTTTTACCGAAACGAGATGACTGATCAATCCTTCCACTTACTGCTAAAATGTAGTTATCCTTAAAGGTATAGTTACCCCGCAGGAAGTAAGAAAGGAAGCGGAAATCCGTTTGTGAAGAACTACCTCCCGACTTGGTGGCGGCACTGGCTATTTTCTGATAAGAGTTAGAAGGGAAATCGGTTCCTTCTGTAAAATTATACTTAGCCTGAGACTGCTGGTATTGCATACCGAGGGTAGCAGCAATATTATGTTTGCCTGTTACTTTGGTGTAGTTAAAATAACTATTGGTATTATAGTTAGTGATAAAAGTTCCGTTATTAGAACCTACCCCACGTACCGCTCTTGTTTGGTTACGAACTGTTTGAGACTGAAAATAACCCTCTTCATTCTGACTCAAATAGTCTATACCAAACTCCGTTTGAAAAGTTAATCCGGGTAACAATTTCGCTTTTAAATAGGTGTTTCCAAATGTGCGGTAAACATCCTGGGTAAAGCTGGCATACTTTACGGTTAACAAGGGATTATAATACAATGGAATATTTACATCACCGGGAGGGGTACCTGCATCTAATCCTGTATTGGGATCGATGAACGGCGTCATTGGCATCAATGCAACTGCCTGCAACGGGTTAGAAAATGCGTTATCATCTGGTAGTCTTCTATTGAAAGTTCTAGACAAACTCATAGAAATACCAATATCTAACCAGTCATTCGCTTTTTGATCGATATTCATTCTACCGGTTGAGCGTACCAGATTATTACCGATAATGGTACCCGATTGATCTAAATGCTGGAAAGAGGCAAAGAATTTAGTTTTTTCTGTTCCACCTCTTATCTGCAAATCGGCCTGGCGATAAGGTGCCCGCTGAAATACTGCATCTTGCCAATCATAGGTCTTTTTTGGATCTTTAGACCATTGATTATAACTATAATAATCCATCACACCATCCTTAACGTAGGTAGTCCAGCTATCTGGATCAGAAATAGGTGTTCCATCCAGATCATCTCTGTACTTAGCTCCTTCTAAAATCAGTTCAGCATATTGCTCAGAATTCAGCATGGCTAAACGCTTGGTAGCTTCAGAATATCCTGTTTGGAGGTTTACAGTAATATTAGTTTTTCCAGCTCTACCTCTTTTGGTGGTAATCAATATAACTCCATTGGCAGCGCGTGAACCATAAATAGCACCCGCAGAAGCATCTTTTAATACTTCAACTGACTCAATATCATTGGGGTTCAAATCCGTTAATGGGTTCATGTCTCCTCCATAAGAACTCTGGTCGTTAGCGGTAATTGGTACACCATCTAATACATATAAGGGCTGGCTGTTGGCACTGATAGAGGAATTACCCCTAACTCGCACAGTTACTGCCTGTCCTAATTTTCCTGATTGACTGTTTACAAAAACCCCTGCGGCTCTACCTTGCAAGGCAGCATCCACGCTAGGTGTTGGCTGGAACTCGAAATCTTTACCCTTTACACGGGCAATGTTTCCAGTTAAATCTTTTTTAATCAAATTACCACCAAATCCTGTTACTACCACTTCATTCAGTGCTTTCACATCGGGTGCTAATTCAATCATCAAATTGCTAGAGGAAGCAACCAATTGCTTTGCTTCAAAACCTAAACCGGTAACAACCAGGGTAGCACCTGATTTTACTTTTAAGGTGAATGAACCATCATTGGCCGTATTGGTACCATTTTTGGTTCCCCTTTCCAAAACAGAAGCCCCTGATACCGGAACCCCTTTTTCGTCCACAACCTTTCCGGTTATGGGTGTAGTTTGCGCAAATCCGCCAATAGCGAATAACATTGCACAAGCTACCAGAAGCATAATTTTTCTCATGTAGTTGGTTTTTAGTTAAAACTTCAAGACTTATGTTTGACAATTAATTATTAAATAACGTTGCTTTCTAAAATTAATCGTCGATAAACGTTTGTGCGAATATAGGGAATTTATTAAATTTTCGTTAACAAGCCTTTCACAAATAAAAAAATAATTCGGAAAAAGACCCAATAAAACACGTTATTTATTTTATAATATATAAATTGATTTCTTTTTATGTAGCTTTTTTATATAATTTTTAGTACTAGTCGAACATAATTATCCATAATATCGATATTATTAGAT
>CAMBUH010000075.1 GCA_945870985.1 Chitinophaga pinensis | reverse complement strand
TGTTGACAAAACTGGAAAAAAATTAGGTCAACATAAAGGATACCCTTTCTATACCATCGGGCAACGCAAGGGTCTTGATATAGCCCTTGGCCATCCTGTTTATGTTACGGCCATCGATCCGGAAACCAATGTGGTTGTGTTGGGAGAGGAAAATGATTTAGACAAAACGGATATGCAGGTCACCAGAATCAATTGGCTAAAATATGCGGGTATTGATGCACCCACAGAGGCTATCACCAAGATCCGTTATAAAGATCCCGGAGCACACTCTATTCTTACGCCTCAATCATCCGGTATTGCAGTGCAGTTTCCCGGAGCGGTTAAGGGTATTGCACCCGGACAAAGCGCTGTTTTTTACGAAGGGGATGATGTGATGGGGGGAGGAATTATTCAGCGCTCGTAATAATACACTAACTTTTTTTACGAAACCTTTTGTAACAAAGCGGCATACAAGGTATCGGCTTGATGCTGATAGCCTGCTAATAATTTACTTTCAACTAAACGGAAGGGAAACCCTTGCTGCAACCAGCTTACCATTGCTTCATTTTCGCTGCGAAAAACCGAACAAGTGATGTACAACAGATAGCCATTTTCTGCAACGGTTGGGGCTACATGAGTAAGGATCGCCCGTTGGCGTTGATTATATTCCGCCAATTTTTCTTCGGAAAAAAAACGAATCTGCTCCGGCGTTCTGCCCCAGGTTCCACTGCCCGAACAAGGAACATCGCAAATTACCAGTTGTTGCGAAGGCAATGCAAAACCAGCCTTACTCAAATCTATTACTCGTTGATCGTAGGTATTTATGCCGGCTTTGGCGAACCGCTTTTCCAGATTATGCAATACGGTTGCTCTTACATCGCTCACTGTTAATCTAATAGAACCAAAATAATCTTTGGCGAGTATCGACTTACCTCCACTTGCTGCACAAGAATCCCAAACCGATAATTGCCTGGTAGAATCTATTGAAATATAGTTAAATAATTCAGCAACCCGCTGAGAACTCAAATCCTGAACTACCACTTCCTCATCAATTTTCAGTACCTGCTCAATAGAAGTAGTATTGCGAAGGGATAGCGCATCAGTTCCAATTTTATTAAAATCGATTCCGGCTGCTTGTAATTTTTTTTCTACTTGCGGCCATTTGCCCGGGCGAACCCGAAGAAATAAATCGGGTTGGCGTAAATGACTGGCAACAAAATCGTTCACAGTAATATTGGCACTTAACAGATGTATAAAAGGGAATATCGACAGCCAGTTTCCGGATAAACCCTGTGTGGCTAACCAGCTGAATTTATCAAACAACGGATCTGGAAGTTGCAATTGCCAGGATTCAGGCAATAGTTCTATGGCGATTATTTCCGCGGGGGGATATAAGAATAATACGGTTTGCCAACGGGTACTTTCAGTCCATTCGCTTTTAAAATTTCCCAACCGAAAAAAACCATAGCAAAGGGTGCTGATATGTTTTCTATCGCTACCGCCATGTTTTTTATTGGCAGCAAAATATTTTTTCAAATAAGCAGCAAGGGGCTCAGTACCGTTGTATTTACTTACCAATGCATCTGCTGTTTGCAAATAGCTGATGTATCGCCTGCCTGCCGGTGTGGATGCTGAAAAGGAGGCGGATAGCATATGCCTTCTTATAATTCGAGTAAAGATTTCACGGGATCTTTGCCGATCAATAACCAGGAAGGATTCTCCAGTAATTCTTTCACACGAACCAAAAATCCTACACTCTCTCTTCCATCAATAATGCGGTGATCGTAACTCAATGCCAAATACATCATGGGTAAAATAACCACTTGTCCATTTACCGCCATGGGTCGATCCTGTATTTTATGCATGCCTAAAATAGCACTCTGTGGTATATTGATAATGGGGGTACTCATCAAACTTCCAAATACCCCTCCGTTGGTTATGGTAAAAGTGCCGCCCTGCAGTTCTTCGGCGGTTAACTTACTATCTCTTGCTTTACCTGCCAGCTCCACTACTTTCCGTTCAATATCAGCCATACTCAAACTTTCTACATTTCTCACCACCGGAACAGTTAACCCACGAGGGGTGCTTACGGCAATGCTGATATCAGCATAATCGTGGTAAACAATTTGGTCGCCATCTATAGAAGCATTTACAGTAGGCCATTCACTCAGCGCAACGGCACAGGCTTTGGCAAAGAAGCTCATAAATCCCAAATTCACGCCGTGTAATTCCTTGAATTTATCCTTATAGTCTTTGCGTATGGCCATAATCTTCGTCATATCTACTTCGTTAAAAGTAGTGAGCATGGCAGTAGAATTTTTAGCTTCTACGAGTCTGCGAGAAATAGTTTTACGGAGATTGCTCATTTTTTCGTTACGCACATTCCGTGATAGCAGTTCTACCCCCTCAAATGCCTTCTTGCCGGGATTTTTCAACACATCCAGCACATCTTGCTTTACAATTTTTCCATGCACACCCGATGGCTTGATAGCAGCTACATCTACCTGTGTATTGGCGATGATGGCCGATGCTACCGGTGTTGCTTTGGGTGCAGGCGCCGATGACGGTGCTGCTGGGGGTGTTGCAGGTGCGGCTGCAGGTACTTCCGTTTTTTCGGCTACCGGAACTTCTGCAGGTCGAGCAGCCGTTTCATCTATTTTAGCAACTATATCTCCAATGCGTAAGCTATCTCCTTCTTTGGCTAATTGTTGTAAGGTACCGGCTTGTTCGGCATTTACTTCAAAAGTGGCTTTCTCACTTTCCAGCTCAGCAATCACCTGATCTCTTTCTACCCAGGCGCCTTCGGGTTGCGTCCATTTTAGCAAAGTAACTTCACTGATAGATTCTCCGATAGAAGGTATTTTTATATCAATCATACAATTTGTATTCAGTTTATTAATCAAACACTAAAAGCAGTAGCAATAATTTGTGCCTGCTCCAGGGCATGTATTTTGGCGTAACCTGTTGCAGTAGCTGCGCTGGCATTTCGGCTGATTACGCCGAAACTGAAAGACTTCAGATTCATCTGTAAAAAACTAGCTGCACCCATATTTTGCGGCTCTTCCTGTACCCAAAACCAAGTGGCTGCCTGGTATTTCCGATGCAGTTTTTCTAGCTGATTTACCGGCAGCGGATATAATTGCTCTAAGCGAACCAAGGCAATATCTTTCCGCTGATCTTTCTGTTGCTTCTCTAGCATCTCGAAATATATTTTTCCAGAACAAAGAATCACTTTTCGAATCGAATCCGGATCACTTACAGCATCATCATCAATTACTTCCCTAAAACGACCGTGAATAAATTCCTTAACGGAACTAAAGGTGCCGGCACTTCTCAAATTAGCTTTAGGTGAAAAATTTATCAAAGGTTTCCGGAAAGGCCAGGCAAGCTGTCTTCTGAAAACATGGAATAAATTTGAGGCACAGGTGATGTTAGTTACTATCAGATTGAGTTCAGCACAGAGTTGCAGGAATCTTTCCATACGGGCACTGCTGTGTTCCGGACCCTGCCCCTCATATCCATGTGGCAATAACATTACCACCCCATTTTGGCGTTGCCATTTTTGTTCGCCCGCAGCTAAAAACTGATCAATGATGGTTTGAGCTCCATTTGAAAAATCACCAAACTGGGCTTCCCAAATTACCAATGCATCGGGATTAGCCAGTGAGTACCCATATTCAAATCCTAACACTGCATACTCACTCAGCAAAGAATTATAAATTCTAAATTTCTTTTGCTCCTGGTTAAAATGATTCAGTCGGTTATATCCCTTATTCGTTTGCTCATCCCGAATGATAGCATGTCGGTGGCTAAAGGTTCCGCGTTGAACATCCTGCCCACTCATACGAACCATTTTTCCTTCCACCAACAAAGAGGAATAAGCAAGCAGTTCTGCCGTAGCCCAGTCTACTTTTTGTTCTGTTTCCAGCAATTTGATTTTTTCCTGAATCAGCTTTTCTACTTTTTTCAAGGGCTGAAAATTTTCGGGCCACTTCATCAGTTGCTGAAATAATTGATGAAACACCTGCTCTGGTATGCCAGTTTCGGGCGATGCAATAAAATCATGTGCATGCGCTTTTCGCAAACTCTTCCAAGCGAGCTCGGGTGGCTGATAATTGTAAGGAAGGGGGTGTTGCTTTACCTCATCCAGCCTTTCCTGCAAATCATACCAGAATTTCTTCTCCATATCTCTCGCCATTTGCTGGGCGTCTTCCGCTCCATTATGTAAGAGATAGGTGGTATATATTACACGTGGGTTGGGATGCTTATCTATCAAAGCATATAACTGCGGCTGCGTATATTTTGGATCGTCGCCTTCGTTGTGTCCATGCTTACGATAGCAAACCATATCAATAAAAATATCGCTGTTAAATTCGTTGCGATAACGGGTAGCTATTTCGGCACATTTTACAACCGCTTCTGCATCATCTCCGTTTACATGCAATACAGGTGCCTGCACCATGGCGGCAACAGAAGTACAATAATCTGCACTTCGCGCATCATCAAAATCAGTAGTAAATCCAATCTGGTTATTAATTACAAAATGAATAGTTCCTCCGGTATAATAACCCCGCAGATTGCACATTTGTAATATTTCGTACACAATACCCTGACCGGCTACGGAAGCATCTCCGTGAATCAGCACAGGTAAAATTTTATCAAAATCACTTTGATACAACACATCTGCCTTGGCACGGGCAAAACCCAACACAACCGGATCAACCGCTTCCAGATGCGAAGGATTTGGCATTAATTTGAGGCGCATCGTTTTTCCAGAAGGAGTAGGCACATCACTTCCATACCCCATATGGTATTTCACATCACCACTACCCATGGTTTGGTCTATTTGAGCCGTTCCTTCAAACTCACTGAAAATTTGGTTGTAGGTTTTTCCCATGATATTGGCCAACACATTCAGCCGGCCACGGTGGGCCATTCCAATCACCACTTCCGCTACTTCTAGCTCGGCGGCCACATTGATAATCGTATCGAGCGCTGCGATGGTAGTTTCTCCCCCTTCCAACGAAAAACGTTTTTGTCCGATATATTTCGTGTGTAAGAACTTCTCAAACATCACCCCCTGGTTCAGTTTCTCTAATATTCTTTTCTTCTTTTCTATAGACAATGGCTGAGAAAATCCAGATTCCATTTCTCGGGTTAGGAAGTCAATTTTTTTCTGATCACTGATGTATTTGAACTCAATCCCCACATGTTGCGCATAGGTTTGTTGTAATTTGGCTAAAATGTCTCGCAAACTAGCACCGGGCATTCCCAATAAACTACCGGCATAAAATACCCCATCTAAATCCAGCTCGCCCAAACCAAAGAAATCAAGGTCTAAATTAGCACCCCTGTCTTTCCGAGGTCGTATAGGATTGGTAGTAGCCAGCAAGTGCCCCTTATTTCTATATCCCAAAATCAATCGATATACCGCAATTTCTCGGGCAATATCCACCCCCTCGCCAGTGCTGGGCAAAACGGGCGCCGGAGTGGCTGAAGGTGTAACAGGGGTTGTAGGTTCAGCAGGGGCTGAAGGCACATGTACCTGAGCAGCGCCATTTGAAACGGCAAAGTCGAATCCCTCAAAAAACTTACGTAAATCTGCATCTACACTCTCCGGATTTTGCAGAAATGATTGGTACATACCTTCTATAAAGGCAGGATGAGAGTTGGTTATGTATGAAAAGTCTTTCATAATTCAGGCAACAGGGTTGGTTGTAGGGATGCAAATATCGGTCAACTAGCCCATACACCCCCCTCAAATAGGGATAAAATAAAGCGGAATCTGCAGTTTTTTGATTTTTTTTGGTTTTAATTTCACCATTTCACGGGGAATCACTAACTTTGCCGTCCCGAAAAAAATACACAATGGCTAATCACGCAGCTACCAAAAAAGATGTAAGACAAGCTTCCAAGCGCAGAGACAGCAACCGCTACTACGGTAAAACTACTCGTAACGCAATCCGAGATCTCAAAACCAAGGAAGGGGATCAGACCTATGCCGATGGACTGCCCAATGTGGTTTCTATGATTGATAAACTTGCCAAAAAAGGAATTATTCATAAGAACAAAGCGGCTAACCTGAAAAGCAAATTGACCAAAAAGGCCAATGCTGCTGCCAAATAAATGCTGCAATCAAAATATAAATGAAGTCCCCGATTTAACTCGGGGCTTTTTTTTGGGCAATACCCCCCGGGTAGGGTACCTTATTCGAAAGAAAATTCAATTACCTTCGCAATCATGATAGAAAAAATTCTAATCCTCGATTTTGGCAGCCAGTTTACCCAACTGATAGCCCGTGCCGTAAGAGAGGCGAACGTTTATTGCGAGATTATTCCTTTTCATAAATCGTTTCAGTATGATGCCTCCATCAAAGGAATCATTTTAAGCGGCTCCCCATTTAGTGTAAATGATGAAAATGCCCCCCGGGTAGCGTTAGAAGAAATGCTGCAAAAAATACCGGTGTTGGGTATTTGCTATGGAGCCCAACTTTCGGCAACCCTGCTGGGTGGCAGAGTAGACAAATCGAATAAAAGGGAATACGGACGTGCGATTTTACAAACCCGCCTGGCCGACCCATTGCTTACCAACATACCAGAACAATCACAGGTATGGATGAGCCATAGCGACTCTATCACGCAATTGCCCGATCATTGCGAAATATTAGCTACCACGGAAAGTATTCCAATAGCTGCTTTTAAAAAAACCGGCGATCACCATCCCCTCTATGGCATACAATTCCATCCGGAAGTTTATCATTCCACCCATGGCAAGCAATTAATACAAAATTTCTTATTCACCATTTGCGGATGCTCGGGAAGTTGGACCTCCGCTCACTTTATAGATGAAACCGTAGCATCCCTCAAAGAAACTATTGGAGACCGGAAAGTGATTATGGCATTGAGTGGCGGGGTTGATAGTACCGTTGCTGCCACCCTGATCAGCCGCGCTATTGGCGAAAACTTGTTTGGCATATTTGTAGACAACGGCTTATTGCGCAAGGATGAATTTGAGCAGGTACTCACCACCTACCGCCAATTAGCGTTGAACGTGAAAGGCGTAGATGCCCGGGATTATTTTTATGCCCGCCTCGCCGGAAAAACCGATCCGGAAGAAAAAAGAAAAATTATTGGAAAAGCTTTCATAGAAATATTCGACCGCGAAGCTCATCAACTTACAGATATCCACTTTTTAGGACAAGGCACTATTTACCCCGATGTAATCGAAAGTGTGAGTGTGCATGGCCCTTCGGCTACTATCAAATCGCATCACAATGTGGGGGGATTACCTGATACTATGAAGTTAAGTCTGGTAGAACCCCTTCGGTATCTTTTTAAAGATGAGGTTCGCCGCGTAGGATTGGAACTGGGCATTCCGGCAGAAATGATCAACCGGCATCCCTTTCCCGGTCCTGGACTTGCCATCAGAATCCTGGGAGAAGTTACCGCAGATAAAGTGGAACTTTTACAAAAGGCGGATGCCATCTATATTGAAGGCCTGAAGAAACATGGCCTTTACGAATCTGTATGGCAGGCAGGTACTATTTTATTGCCGGTAAAAAGTGTGGGTGTAATGGGCGACGAAAGAACCTATGAATATACCATTGCCTTGCGGGCGGTTACTTCGGTAGATGGTATGACGGCGGATTGGGCACATCTCCCCTACACATTTCTGGCAGATATTTCCAACGAAATCATCAACCAAGTGAAAGGTATTAACCGGGTGGTGTATGATATCAGCAGCAAACCACCGGCTACCATCGAATGGGAATAACGCATCAAACTATCATGAAACATTTGCTCGTATATGGATGGCTCTCGCTGGTAGCAATGCTGCATGGCAACACTTTACAAGCACAGGATAGTACTATTGCAATTCCCACCATTACTGTATTTGCTCCGGTGTATATTGATTCGGCTTTTGCTGATGGCGCCTACAAATTAGGCAATGGAGGCATGCCGCGGCAAATGTGGTCATCACTGGAATTCTACCAAGGAATGATGCTGGCAGTAGATTCTCTTAATAAAGAAAAAGTAAAACTGCGGGTAATTTTTCAGGATACAAAAAGTGTGCAACCCACGCTAGAAGAGGTTCTAACCGGAGACACTTTGCAAAAATCACAATTACTGGTGGCGGTGTTTACTGCCCGAAACGATATCAAACCACTGGCCGATTTTAGCAAGGATTTTAAAATACCGTTGTTGTCTTACACTTTTCCGAACGACGGAGGCGTAACACAAAACCCCTACTTTGTGCTCATCAATCCAACGCTAAAAGTTCATTTAGAAGCAATTTTCAAATATCTCCAGCGTAACTATCCCACCCAACCTATCAACCTATTCAAAAGAAAAGGTGCCACAGAAGATATGATTCAACAAACCTTCGAAGAGTTGAATAAAAAAACACCCGGCACCAAACTCAAGTTGAATCCGATTGAACTAAGGGATGGTTTTATGCCCGAAGAAGCATTAGTATCTCTCGACAGTACTAAGGAAAATATAACCATTTGCGGATCCTTGCAGGATGAATTTGCTTTTAACCTGACCCGCACACTCGGAACCGCAAAACCTTACCGGTCGGTAATCATCGGCATGCCTACTTGGGAATCGGGAAGAGATTACAGTAAGTTTATGGAAATTATTTATACCAGCCACTTTCAACTCAAAAAGAACGAGAAGGCAGTTAATTATATATCGGCAGCGTATAAAAATAAATTAGCCGGAAAAGCTGGAGATATGGTTTTCAAAGGCTTTGAAGCCATGTATCATTTTGGTAAACTCTTGGCTAAATACCCGAATAACATCCTGCAACACCTTTCAGACAAAGAATTCAGACTACTCAACGACTTCGATATCAGAGCCAATAAGTTATCGGATGGGTCTACCGATTACCTGGAAAACAAAAAAATCTACTTTATCCGAAAACAGGATGGACTGATTAAAACGGTAAAAGAATAATTCACCATACTGTATCTATGGGTGCTGCCAAAGGAAATAAATCGTATCTCCCTTCAAAAATCTGTATCAGTTGCAATCGACCTTTCAGTTGGCGAAAAAAATGGGCGCGTAACTGGGAGTCGGTAAAATATTGCAGTGAAAAATGCAGCTCGGCGAAAAATAAACGGACTCAATAAATAGCATGAGCAGTGAGGTTGATTTGGGTACGGAAATAATAGAAAGCTGGTTACAGAAAACCGGTCGAACTCCTTTTGCCTTTCAACAAGCCACTTGGCGATTAATTAGCGAATCGAGTTGTGGCCTGGTAAACGCCCCTACTGGTTGTGGTAAAACCTATGCGGTTTTTTTAGGCACCCTGATACGCTGGATTAATCAACATCCAGAAGACTATTCAACTCTTAAAAATACAGGTCTCCAATTAATTTGGATTACCCCTCTGCGAGCACTGGCAAAAGATATCGCCCGAGCAATGGAGGAAGTGATTGCCTCCTTAGATCTTCACTGGAAAATAGGTATTCGCAATGGAGACAGTACCCCCAAAGATAGAGCCGCACAAAAAAAACAATTACCGGAAGTACTCATCATTACCCCCGAAAGTTTACACCTACTGTTTACCCATGCCGATCATGAGAAAATGGCGAATAGTTTACAAGTAATTGCCGTTGATGAATGGCACGAACTGCTGGGCAACAAGAGAGGCGTACAAACTGAGTTGGCCATCGCCCGATTAATTACAGCTGCTAGAAAAGAAAATCATCAACCCATGGTTTGGGGCATCAGCGCCACCATTGGCAATCTGGAGCAGGCTATGGAAGTGTTGTTGTATCCAACGGGTAAGGAAGGACATCTGGTGAAAGCAGACCTCCCAAAAAATATTTCCGTACATTCAATTTTTCCCGACGACCTGGAAGAATATCCGTGGTCGGGCCATTTAGGCATTCGCATGGCAGAAAAAATGCTGCCGGTAATTGAAGCAAGCAATACCACCCTCATTTTTATCAATACCCGTGGAATGAGTGAAATCTGGTTCCAGACCTTACTCCAAAAAGCCCCACATCTCGCCGGCATTCTCGCATTGCACCATGGCAGTATAGAACCCGCCCTTCGTTTGTGGGTAGAAGAAGCTTTGCACAGTGGAAAATTGAAAGCCGTTGTTTGTACCTCCAGTTTAGATTTGGGGGTTGATTTTAGACCAGTAGATACCGTGATTCAGGTAGGCTCTCCCAAAGGAGTTGCGAGATTTATGCAAAGAGCCGGCAGAAGCGGACATAGTCCGCACGAAACCAGTAGAATCTATTTTTTACCCACCAATACCCTCGAATTATTAGAAGTGGCTGCCCTAAAAACCGCCATAAATCAGTCGGCTGTAGAAAGCAAAGAACCGATGGTGCTGTGTTTTGATGTGTTGTTACAATATTGTTGTACAATCGCTGCAGGACAAGGCTTTGCACCTTCCGAATTATTCGCTGAAATCAGCAGTACCC
>CAMBUH010000074.1 GCA_945870985.1 Chitinophaga pinensis | reverse complement strand
AAAAGATTCCTGTAGAAAAAGTATTGGGTACTATTGTAGCCGAAAGAGCATTTGATGTTATCAGCCTGTTGGCAATTTTTTTACTTGCATTGATACTTCAGTTCGACGTGGTAACCGGCAGCTATCAAAATATAAAAAACATGCAATCCACTGCAGAACATTCAGGTTCCAATTCTGGCTGGATTTTTTTGGGAGTTGTAATTATTGGATTGGTATTTGTAGGATGGGTATTTTATACAGGCCGGGGAAAAGCCTTACTGGCTAAAATCAAAGGGATTGGCCTTGGCATTTGGGAGGGGTTGAGTACTGCTGGAAAATTGAAACACAAAAAATTATTTTTTGCTTACACAGTTGGAATATGGGCTTTGTACCTAGCAGGAACCTGGATGGGTTTGTATGCTACTGCCGGAACCGATATGCTGGGATTTCCGGTAGCCGTGAGTGCCCTGGCATTTGCTAGTATCGGCATGATTCTTACTCCCGGTGGGATAGGTGCCTATGCATTTTTACTGGCAAAGGTATTAGAGCAAAACGGAATAGACTATACCCTGGGTGTAGCCAATGGAACCTTACAATGGTTTGCCCAGGTAATAATAGTAGTAATAGTAGGAGGAATCAGTTTACTGATTCTGCCTTTTTATAATAAAAAACCGCAACATGAAGGCCGTTGATGCGATAAACCATAAGATTTTTACCCTCAAGCCGCTTTGTAATCAGGTGTATGCCTGGAAAATGAAAGGGAAAACCGTGGCATTTACCAATGGGTGTTTTGATATTTTACATGAAGGGCATATTTTTTCCCTCTCACAAGCAGCCCTTACAGCTGATTATCTGATAGTTGGGCTGAATAGTGATGCAAGTACCCGGGCACTAAAGGGACCTGAAAGACCGGTTAATCAAGAGCAAAGCCGGGCATTGCTGCTGGCTTCATTGGCAATGGTAGATGCCGTGATTATTTTTGATCAACCCACTCCCCTCGAACTGATTACTACCATTCAACCGGATTTGCTGGTAAAAGGTGGCGATTATACCCTTGAACAAATTGTGGGGGCCAAAGAGGTAATCGCACACGGCGGTAAAGTAGAAATTAATCAATTGGTAGCGGGCTTTTCAACCACGGGATTGATAGCCCGCATCAAAGCAACTCTTTCCTAATTTAGATAAACAATAAGTTAACATAATAAAGCCTTAGTCTGCCTTAATTTTAAATTAACAAATCGCAGCTACTCAAATGAAAACTCAATTTATTCAAAGAGACATCAGTTGGCTTAGTTTTAATGCCAGGGTATTACAAGAAGCGAACGACCCTACTGTACCCCTAAGTCAGCGCATCCGGTGTCTGGGTATTTTTTCTAACAACAGTGATGAATTTTTTCGTGTGCGGGTGGCTACCCTCAAGCGGATGATTGAACTCCGCAACTGGCATAAAAAAATAAATATTTACATGGAGCAGGATCCCCAGCATATTCTGGAGGAAATCCAAACTATTGTTTTACAACAACAAAACGAATTCAACCGAATCTGGACGGGAATTTTAAAGGAACTTAAAAAAGAAAAGGTTCTATTGTTAGATGAAAAACACCTTAGCCGGGAGCAGAAAGAATTTGTTACCCGATATTTTGAAGAAGAGGTTCGGGCGAATATCATACCCCTGATGATTGAAAGTTTACCACAAATGCCTTACCTGCGTGATAAAAGTATTTATCTGGGGGTAGTAATGAAAAAGAAACAATCGGCCTACCGGAATAAATTTGCCCTTATAGAAATCCCCACCCAAATGCTGGGTCGTTTTATTCAACTTCCCACTGCAGGAGCACAACAATCAATTATTTTACTGGAAGATATAATCCGGTTTAATCTGCCCCAGATATTTTCTTACTTCGGTTACGAAAATTTTGAATCCTATATTTTTAAAGTTACCAAAGACGCCGAACTAGATATCGACAATGATGTAAGTACCACTTTTGTTGAAAAAATTGAAAAGGGACTAAAAAATAGAAGAAGGGGCAAGCCGGTACGGTTTGTATATGACAAAGAGATGGATGCTGCCCTACTCGAATACCTGATTCGAAGACTCAGTTTGGGAAAAAAAGGAAATATCATTCCCGGGGGAAGAATTCATAATTTTCGACATTTTATGGACTTTCCGAATGTGTTGCAAGAAAATAGTGTACGAAGAGCACCGTCTTTTATACATCCAGATTTGGCCAAATCTTTGCGTGTTACAGATGTGATTGTAAAAAAAGATATACTACTCCATTTTCCCTATCATAGTTTTAATTCATTAATAGACTTGTTGCGCGAATCGGCCATGGATCCGGAAGTTACCAGTATAAAAATTACAGCTTATCGGCTAGCATCCCAATCCAAAGTAATTAATGCACTGATTAACGCGGCAAGAAATGGCAAAGAGGTGGTAGTGATGCTGGAACTGAAAGCACGTTTTGATGAAGAAAATAACCTTGAATGGAAAAAAGTGTTGGAAGAAGAAGGGGTAAAAGTATTACTAGGCGTACCCAATTTGAAAATCCATGCCAAACTCGGTATTGTTAAAAAGCGATCTGGCAACAAAACCATTCAATATGGATTTGTGAGTACAGGTAATATACATGAAAAATCAGCCCGAGTTTATGGAGATCATTGTTTACTTACAGCCAACAGAAATGTTATGGCAGATATAAACCGAATTTTCAAATACCTGGAAAACTGGCAAACCGGGATGGCAGAACTAAGAAATTGCAAAACACTATTGGTTTGTCCCCTAAAGATGCGAAAAGAATTACAATTATTAATTGGCAAAGAGATTAAACAAGCCAAAATAGGGAAGCCTGCATCCATAATACTTAAATTAAACTCGTTAAGTGACCAGGCTTTAATTTCCAGTTTACATGTAGCGGCGCAGGCAGGGGTAAATATTCAACTCATCATTCGTGGAATTTATTGCCCAATTATTGACCCAAAAAAACAGGCGGTTCCACTAAATGCTATCAGTATTGTGGATGAATATTTGGAACATGCCAGGGTAATGATTTTCCATAACCAAGGTGAAGAAAAAGTGTTTATCTCCAGCGCCGATTGGATGGTAAGAAATTTAGATCACCGGGTTGAAGCAGCTATTCCTATTTTAAATCCCGATTTAGCAAGTGAATTAAAAGAGATTATCCAAATTCAATTAAGAGATAATGTAAAAGCCCGGATGTTGGATGCGCAATTAACGAACAACTATGTATCGTCCAAGGGAAAAAGACCCATCCGTTCACAGGTTGAAATTTATAAGTTCCTGAGCCGGAAAAACCAAACTGCCTCATGAGATTAGCTGCTATTGATATTGGAAGTAATGCTGCCAGATTATTGATTTCCGAAGCGATTACAGAAAAAGACGGAAAGGTTCGGTTTGATAAATTAAACCTGGTTCGGGTTCCACTTCGGCTGGGTTTTGATGTGTTTGAAAAAGGCGAAATCTCTGAAGAAAAAAGAGGTATGGTTTTACAAACCATGAAAGCTTATAGTCACCTGATTAATGCGTACGGAGTGAAACAGGTAATTGTATGCGCCACCAGTGCCATGCGGGATGCCAGCAATAGTGCCGATATTATCCGAAAGGTAAAACTAGAAACCGGATTAGAAATTAAAATCATCAGTGGCGAATTGGAAGCCTCACTAATCTATGAAAACCATATTGCCGAAAATATGGATACCGAACATAGTTACTTATACATTGATGTAGGGGGCGGCAGTACCGAATTAACTTTTTTTGCCGATGGAAAATTAATCAGCAAAGAGTCTTTCAATATCGGCACCATCCGTTTGCTGAAAAATATGGTTACTGAAGCTCAGTGGGATAGCATGAAAGAAACCATCAAACAAAAAACAAAGGGGTACAAAAAAATTGCAGCCATTGGTACCGGAGGAAATATCAATAAGGTTTTTTCACTCAGTAAAAAGAAGGATGGCAGGCCCCTGACCCTAGATTTACTGAAAGATTATTATAAGGAGTTATCGAGTTACAATGTAGCCGACCGAATTCGCCTGTACGATTTACGTGAAGACCGGGCTGATGTTATTGTTCCTGCGCTGCTGATTTACCTGAATGTAATGAGATGGGCTGATGCAGAAGAAATTTATGTTCCCAAAATTGGGTTGGCAGATGGGCTGATCCATCACTTGTATGAAGAATTGCATGCCAAAGTGCAACCTGCCGGATAATTATCCTTCAAAATCATTGCTTCACCGAGGTTAATACGCCATTCACCCATATATTTTTCAGTACTTGCGGGTACACCTTAGCTTTACCTTTAAGAAAAATATAATTGCCAACCCGTGAAGAATAATAGAAAAACGCTCGTACTGATTACGCATATCGCTGTTTGGGTATGTTTTTTCACGCTGCCGTATTTGGTATTTTTCCCCCGATTGCGGGATTTTAGTATGAGCAATCATCAACTGGCTTCTATTGTTTGCAATAACATTTTTATTGTGGGATTCTATTACCTCAACACCCTTTGGTTGATTCCTAAATTATTGGTTAAAGAGAAATGGCTCTGGTATAGTTTTTCGATTGTAATTTGTTTGCTCATTTTTTTAAATGTTCCGAAAGTAATTGCCGGATGGATTGCAGAGCCGGAGGTTAGTCCTATTCAAAACCGAGAATTTATACGTAACCCAGCTTTTCAGGGAAGGCCTCGCGGATTCGGGTCGGATGGTAGACGTCCTTATGCCAATCCCTATAATACCGTTTTGTTCCTGCTAGTATTTACGGTGGGCACCTGTATTTCTATGATTCAGCGCTGGCTGCAAACGGAACAACATCGAAAAGAAACAGAGAATGAAAAACTCAATACAGAATTATCATTTCTGAAATCACAAATCAATCCGCATTTCTTTTTCAATACCCTTAATAATATTTATTCGCTGGCAGTTGTAAAAAGCGAAAAAACGGCCCCAACGGTGATGAAGCTTTCTAAAATCATGCGCTATATTTTGGCAGATTCACAAAAAGATTTTGTGCCCCTAACTAAAGAAGTAGAATTCATCAACAATTATATTGAATTGCAACAGGTTCGGCTAACAGATAAGGTAACCTTGGATTTTACAGTATCAGGAGAAATCGAGCCCTATTCCATTGCCCCCTTATTGTTTATTCCCTTTATAGAGAATGCGTTTAAATATGGAGTAAGTACCAAAGAGGCATCTACTATTTCGATTCATTTAACTACAAAAACCAACCGGGTTATTTTTGATGCCACAAATTATATCGTACCTTCTGAAAACAACGAAATGGAAAAAACCGGCATAGGCATTAACAATGTTAAAAGAAGGCTGGAATTGTTATACCCCGGAAAGCATCTACTAACCTGCGATGCCCATCAACAAAACTATACCGTTCACCTCGAAATTAACATCGAATGATACATTGTATAGCAATAGACGACGAGCCATTGGCACTGCAGTTGATTACAGAATATTGCATGAAAATTTCTTTTCTGAGATTAGAAAAAACCTTTACCAATACCGATGAAGCTAAAGATTATCTGGCAAATAATTCAATAGACTTATTATTCTTAGATATTCAGATGCCCGATATTACTGGCATGCAGTTTTACAAAAACCTGGTAAAAAAACCTCCCGTAATTTTTACCACCGCCTACAAAGATTATGCATTGGATGGTTTTAATGTGGATGCGGTAGACTACCTGCTAAAACCCTTTGAATACGACCGGTTTTTGAAGGCTTGCTACAAAGCAAAAGAATACATCGAATTCCTGAACTCACAAGAACTGCAACTCAATTCGATTTTCGTAAAAGTGAATTACGAAATCATGAAAATGAATTTGAAAGACATCGATTTAATTGAAGCATTGGACGACTATATTAAAATCTACCTGAAGCCTACCCCAGTGTTAACTTTGATGACTTTAAAAAATATCTTGGAGAAACTTCCGCCCCGGGATTTTATTCGGGTTCACCGCTCCTTTATTGTTCCCGTTGCCAAAATTGAAAAATTTAGCAAAACCAAAGTATGGGTTCAGGGAAAAGAAATTCCGATTGGTAGCAGTTATGGCAAAGTATATGACCAGCTGTGGGAGCTTTCTCAGAAATAATCTACTTTTTTAATTAGTCACCTTTGCAGGTAATTCGGCGGATTTTGCATCCTTTTTTTCCGGAACTTTGCTTCAAATTACCCATATGGAATTTCTACATCATTTACATTTACAAGCTTCCCAATCGGGAAATGCAACCGGATCTAATTGGGTGCACAGTTCAGGGGAAAAAATAGAAAGTTATTCGCCGGTAAACGGACAACTTATTGGAGCAGTGGCGGAAGCAGATGCGGAAGCCTATGAAAAGATAATCCAACAGGCACAGGAGGCATTTTTGATTTGGAGAAACTGGCCGGCACCTAGAAGAGGAGAAATCGTTCGGCAAGTGGGAGAAGCCCTGCGAAAAGAAAAAGACGCTCTGGGCCGCCTGGTAAGTTATGAAATGGGAAAAAGCTTACAAGAAGGTTGGGGAGAAGTTCAGGAAATGATAGATATCTGCGATTTTGCAGTAGGACTGTCGAGACAACTATATGGCCTTACCATGCAGAGTGAGCGACCTGCGCATCGGATGTATGAACAATGGCATCCCTTGGGGGTTGTGGGAATTATATCTGCCTTTAATTTTCCGGTGGCGGTATGGGCTTGGAATAGTGCGCTGGCATGGATTTGCGGGAATGTTACTGTTTGGAAGCCCAGTGAAAAAACACCCCTTTGTGCGGTAGCAGTTCAACAAATTGTTGCCCGAGTGTTTGAGCAAAATCAGGTGCCTGAAGGAGTAAATTGTCTGGTTCAGGGAGGAAGAGCGGTAGGAGAAAAAATAAGTAGCGACCATCGCATCCCGCTGGTGTCTGCTACTGGTTCTACCCGAATGGGTAAGGCATTAGCGGCAACCGTTGCTGCCCGTTTAGGTAAAACTATTTTAGAATTGGGTGGCAACAACGCAGTTATTATTTCAAAAGATGCCGATCTTTCTATGGCATTGATTGGATGTGTTTTCGGGGCCGTGGGAACTGCCGGACAACGTTGTACCAGCACACGGCGATTAATTATTCATCAATCGGTATATGACCGCTTTCAACAGCAATTGGTAAAAGCCTATCAGCAATTGAGTATCGGAAATCCGTTGGACGCCTCCAACCATGTGGGCCCGCTGATAGATCAGGCGGCTGTTGCCCAATACCTGCAAGCCATTGAACGTTGCAAAACTGCCGGTGGTAAAATGCTGGTAGAAGGGGGTGTATTATCCGGGCCCGGATATGAAAGTGGTTGTTATGTAAAACCCTGTGTGGCAGAAGTTAATCCGAACATGGAAATTGTGCAACAAGAAACCTTTGCTCCCATACTTTATATAATGCCTTATCAGGAATTGGAAGAAGCCATTTCCATACAAAACGCTGTTCCTCAGGGTCTTTCCTCCTCCATTATTACACTCAACCTGAGAGAAGCAGAAACATTTTTAGGTGTAAATGGCAGCGATTGTGGTATTGCCAACGTGAACATTGGCACCAGTGGCGCAGAAATTGGAGGCGCTTTTGGAGGTGAAAAAGAGACCGGGGGAGGCAGAGAAAGTGGCAGTGATGCTTGGAAAGCATATATGCGCCGGCAAACCAATACCATCAACTGGGGAAGTCAACTCCCATTGGCACAGGGAATACAGTTTACGATTACTGACTGATTTACCCGTCTGGCTTACTAACGTTTTCTTAAAATAGTGCAATCGTTAGACGACTGGCCGATAAATAGTGCATTTTTGTGCAACAAACCCAATTCATGTACAATCGGTTCATTTTAATACCTCTCCTACTGATACTTATCAGACTGGGTGCGCATGCACAAAATTTTGAATTGAACACCTGGTACCTGAAAGACCCGGCAACCGATTCAATTTATGGCATCTCTTTACCCAAGGCTTATCAGTTTTTGCAAGAGAAAAAAAGAAAAAGCGTTCCGGTAATTGTTGCCGTACTGGATTCGGGTGTAGACACCACTCATGAAGATTTGAAAAAAAATCTGTGGCATAATCTGGGAGAAATTCCGGGTAATGGTATAGACGACGACCACAATGGATATATTGATGATGTGTATGGCTGGAATTTTCTGGGTGGTAAAGACGGGAAAAATCTCACCAAAGCGTCCAGTGAAAAATCGAGATTTTATTACCAATATAAAAATACTTTTGAATTACCCACACTTGACACGCAATTGTTATCGGCAAAAGACAAAAATACCTACTACTGGTGGAAAAAAGCAGCAGATGAGATGAAAGGAGATCCGGACGAAGAAAGTCAAATACGCATGCTTTCAATGGCCAGCCGCACTTTGCAGAAATACGATCAAATAATTAGGGCAGAGATGAAGAAAGATACTTTTTCGGTGGATAACCTGGAAAAATTTATTCCCACCAGCAAACCCGGAAAAGATGCCAAACTGGGCTACCTTACTTTTATTCGCTTATTCGAGGTAGACGACGATTTTACCAACCAGAAATTATTATTTGAATTAAATAATGAACTGGATAAAATGCGTATAGATTCTGCAAACAGGCATACTCCCCCCACCGACTACCGGGCCTTGTTTATAAAAGATGATTACTTTAATCTATCAGACAGTTTATATGGCAACCCGGATGTGATGAGCGATGGAGAAAGTGCCATGCACGGAACTCAGGTAGCAGGATTGATTGGTGCCGAAAGAGGCAATGGGGTTGGACTGGATGGCATTGCCGATAATGTAAAACTGATGATTTTACGGATGGTGCCGAATGGAGATGAATATGATAAAGATATTGCACTTGCTATCCGATATGCAGTGAATAATGGTGCCAAAGTGATTAACATGAGTTTTGGCAAATCGCACTCACCTGAAAAAAACTGGATAGACAGTGCCGTAAAATATGCAGAAGACCGCGATGTATTAATTGTACATTCTGCCGGCAATGAAAGCGTATCACTGGATGAAAAACCCAAATTTCCCAACCCTTGGCTGGGAGCGTGGAACAGATATGCCAACAATTATCTCACCATAGGTGCCAGCAGCGATTTACATATAACCGATTGCCTTACTGCTGATTTCAGTAATTATAGTGCTAATTTGGTTGACTTTTTTGCGCCGGGTGTAAAAATATTTTCAACTCAATCGGGAGGAAATGTTTATGGCAAATCAGATGGCACTAGTTTTTCAGGTCCCATTGTTGCCGGCATTGCAGCGCTTATCCGATCATATTATCCATCGCTCAGTTCAACTGAAATTGTGCAATTATTGCAGAAAACGGTAACCATACCCAAAGAGAGTAAAACCTGCATACCGGCTATCAATAAAGACAAAACCCTTACTGCATGGAAATCAATGAGTAAAACAGGGGGAATTGTAAATGCTTATCAGGCAATTAAAGCAGCCGACGAAATCAATCAACTGAAAGCTAAACCGGGACCCCGCTTAAAAAAATAATCATACTTGCGCCTATGCCTTTAGTCTATCCCAGTTTTGCAGAAAACTATATTCGTTTGGCGGATGGCAACAATCCGCTGGAAGTTTTTCAACAGCATCAATCTGCTATCCATCCCTTCATCCATTCTATACCAGCCGAAAAAGCTGCTTTTCGGTATCTACCCGAAAAATGGTCGGTACAGGAAGTAATTCAACATCTAACGGATACCGAGCGGGTTTTCACTTATCGATTATTGTGTATCATTCGGGGTGAAACGGCCACCCTCGCGCCTTTTGACCAGGATCAATTTGTTTTGGCAACGCGAACATTTCCGGTTAGCTGGCAACATACCATACTGGAATGGGAAAGTGTAAGAAATGCCACCGGCTATTTATTAGATTGCATACAGGAGCAAACCTGGGAGAACCAAATTAAGGTAGGCGATTATACCATCAATGCCCGCTCTATTGGGTTAATGCTAACCGGCCATATCCTTCATCATAAAATCATTTTACAGGAGCGGTATGGTTGCTGATGGTGGTATATCGATACACATCACAATCCGCTTCATCACAAATTAGTTTCCGCAATAACGGATCCTGCATTACCTGTATGTAATCATAGGGCCGACCGTTGATTTGGATAGTTCTTTTTACCAAGCGTACGCCATGACTATAATCAGCATACCAGTTAACATGTCCGGCATATAATGGCTGAATTGGCTTTCCGTTCAATTGATGCCAACCATAAATGGCAATTCGATTGGGCTTTGCAGATCGCGTTAGCAGTGCAGCAATCACCACATCTTTTTTAATGCCGGCAATCAACCCTTTCCTTCCATTGCGCAATCCTTCGATAATCAGATGATGCTGATACATAGTTACTGGCGAATCGCGGAAGGCAAACATAGGCATGGGAGCTAGCTTAACCCGGGCAGCCTGATAGATATCATCCACTATTTTTCGGGTAGGTAAAAAACATTGAAAGCTATCGGCTAATTGCTGGGCAGCCATTGCGGTTAAAGGTACCCTACTCCAATCGGCATCGGTTCCTAAACTCAGGTAATCGGAGGTAACCTGATAAGATGCCCGAAGGGTGGTTACTGAGTCAACCTGTAATTGGGTATAGATGGTTACCCAACGGAAAACGTGATGAGGGTAATTACCGGAAACAATTTGTTCAACCGCCATAGAATCCCAAACAGCCCGGGGTTGCGTATTGGCCCATGCAAAAAATGCACTGCC
>CAMBUH010000073.1 GCA_945870985.1 Chitinophaga pinensis | reverse complement strand
TTATAGCACTCCCATCGGGATTTTTTCCTACTACGATGGGCAACTTGGCGCAGTTTAAATCTTGCAGTAAATCCGGCTGAATGCGAACCCCATATTTAAAAAGTAAATCATCTAGCTCCAATCCTCTATCGAAAGCAGTATACCCCCCTTTATTTCGCATCAAACTATCTAACTCTGCATGCAGCTTATCGATAAACCAAATGATTTTACCTCCGTTCATTACATATTGATCCAGCTTAAGCTTATCCTCTTCCGTAAACGGAAGGGTAGGTTTCACCACAATCAATGCTTGTATAAGTGCGGCATTGGGGAATCCCTTTTTTAAATCAAATCTCCCCAATTGATACCGACTGAATAAGGTTTCATATAAGTCACTTACTGTATAATCTACCGGCTCACCATTTCCGGTTACATACGCTACTACCGGAATATTTTTTCTTGTTAATTTATCAATGGCATCTGCAAACTTATATTCCAATAAAGCTTCTGCCGCATTCCGGGTGGCTTCTACATCTTCTTCGGGGCTTTGATTGATAACGTCAAAAGGCCTAAAAATTTTACGACTGCTCCGCAGGTCGATGGCGATGGGTTTTTGACCATCTCGATAACTTACCAGTGCGGAAGGAATGATGCGTTGACTAACTTTTTTCTCTCGCTTACTGCCTACTTCTTCGGAGGTTTCGAAAACCACCCCCAGGCGTGCTAAACTGTCGTATAATTGCATCCGCACCGTATCGTTCGAAATGTTTTCATCAGGAAGGGCGAAGGTTACGCGAAGGTGATTGTGCGAGCGGGTTTTAAATTCATCTAATAATTCAGCGGTAGCAACAGACAATTTTTTATAATTGGCAGGTAGTTCCCCGGTAAGAAAAACCTGCACATCAATCGTACTATCTACCTCACTCAGCAATTGTTGGGTAGAGGGAGAAAGGGTATAGCGCTTTTCAGCAGTGAGGTCGATACGTGTATACCACCCAGCGGTTAAAAACAATATGGCAACAAAGAGGATGCCTGCTATCCAGATACGATATGGTTGTATGATTTTACCCAGCATGCAGCATATTATGATTGTTGAATCCGTTGTTGCGTGAAATAAAGAAACAGTGCCGTTATCCCTATAAAATAAAAAAGATCGCGCGAATCAAGTACCCCCCTGCTGATACTACTATAGTGAAACTTCATACCCAACATTTGTACGTAATATTCGCTCTCAACCGGTAAGCTGGAGAGTTGACTAATAGAATCAAATCCGCTGTATAGTAATAGTCCTATTAGCAACCCGATGATGAAAGCCACTACTGTGTTGGCAGTTAAACAACTGGCAGCGATACCTATTGCCGTGGCGGCAGCCCCCAATAAAAGCAAGCCCACATAACTACCGGCAACACCGCCCACATCTATCCCACCGCTAACGCTTAGTTGTTGCAGGGTGAATGCATATAATAAAGTGGGCAGCAGTGCAGCCCAAACAATTAGCAAGGAGCCCAAAAATTTACCCAGCACCAGTTCCCAGGCAGTAATGGGCAGGGTTCGTAATAATTCGAAAAAACCCGATCGGTATTCATCCGAAAAGCTTCGCATGGTGATGATGGGAATAAATACCAACAATACCCAGGGTACCCAGCGAAAAAAGGGAGTTAAGCTGGCATATCCATCTTGCAATAAACTGGTATCGGGAAAAACAAAAAACAATAAGCCGTTGAGCACAAAAAAGGCAGCTAATGCCAGATAGCCGGTTAAGCTGCTAAAAAATTGCGCCCACTCTTTTTTACAAATCATCCACATAGCTCAAAACTACTAGTTATTGATCAATCCGCCCTAGGGAAGCGGATAGTTTAGGTATTTTCTCACATTTACGTTACCGTATAAATTGGTAGCAGCACATAAAAAAACAGCCCGCAGGCTGTTAGAAACTTATTAAACCAGTTGAAGGCATTTATACGGCAAAACTCTCGCCACATCCGCAACTTCTGCTGGCATTGGGATTATTAAAATAGAATCCTTTACCATTCAGTCCATCCGAAAAATCGAGTTCGGTATTTACCAGGTATAAAAAGCTTTTCAAGTCGGTTACTATTTTAATCCCGTTGTGCTCGAACACCTGATCCATCGGTTTTACTTCATTATCAAAATCCATCTGATAACTCAATCCAGAACAACCACCTCCCACTACGCCAACGCGTAGGAAATAGCCATCAGAAACTGATAGCGCGGCATCCTGCATCAACTGATCAACTTTGGTGCGGGCTTTATCGCTAATGTATATGCTGTTTTCGGTATCTACCATGGAACTGCTAAAGGCTCCTGCCAATGATTAATGTATTTTTTCTTCAAAAACCAACTCTTCCAACCCGTTTTTCTTGCGGTAATCGTTAATAGCCGATTTGATGGCATCTTCAGCCAGCACAGAGCAGTGAATTTTTACGGGTGGCAGATTTAATTCTTCTACCAGATCCATATTGTCTATCTCTATTGCCTGATCTACGGTTTTGCCTTTGAGCCATTCGGTAGCCAGGGAAGAGGAAGCGATTGCTGAACCGCAACCAAAGGTTTTGAATTTAGCGTCGGTTATTAAGCCGGTAGCATCATCCACTTCAATTTGCAAACGCATCACGTCACCACATTCGGGTGCGCCTACTAGTCCGGTACCTACATTTTTCTTAGACTTATCTAGGGTGCCTACATTTTTCGGGTTACTGTAGTGGTCAATTACTTTTTCTGAGTATGCCATAGTAGTATTATTTTCTGATAGGTTATTTACTGATTAATGATGTGCCCATTCAATTTTATCGAGATCGATGCCTTCTTTAAACATTTCCCAGAGCGGACTCATTTCGCGCAATTTTAAAACGGTATCGGTTACCGATTTGATTGTATAATCGATTTGCTCTTCGGTGGTAAAACGACCCAGGCCAAAACGAAGAGAGCTGTGTGCCAGATCATCGCCCAAACCGAGTGCTTTCAACACATAGCTGGGTTCTAGGGAGGCGGAGGTACAGGCTGAGCCGGACGAAAGGGCAATATTCTTATTGAAACCCATTAGCAGTCCTTCCCCTTCTACATATTTGAAAGAAACGTTGCTTACATGCGGCAGGCGATGCTGACGACTTCCGTTTACATAGGTTTCTTCTATTTGTAGCAATTCGGTTTCCAGTTTATCGCGGAGCTTGCTGAGTCTTTCGGCATCTTGTTTCATTTCTTCGCGGGCCAGTTCACAGGCTTTTCCAAAACCAACGATTCCAGGAACATTCAGGGTACCACTGCGCATACCGCGTTCGTGGCCGCCACCATCCATCTGGGCAGTTACTTTAACGCGTGGATTTTTTCTGCGAACATAGAGGGCACCAATTCCTTTGGGGCCATACATTTTATGGGCGGTAAATGCCATAATATCAATTCCATCTTCCAATACATTTACTGGAATTTTTCCTACGGCCTGAACGGCATCCGAAAAAAACAATACACCATGCTTCCTTGCAAGGGCGCTGATTTCGCGCACCGGCTGAATAACGCCTATTTCGTTGTTGGCATACATGATGGCAATCAGAATGGTTGTTGGCTTAATAGCCGCTTCCAACTCTGCCAGATTTACCAAACCTTCCTTATCCACTTCTAGGTAGGTTACTTCACCTCCCAGTTTTTCAATATGCTTGCAAGTATCTAGCACCGCTTTATGTTCGGTGGTGCAGGTGATGATGTGATTTCCCTTGGAAGCATACATTTCGAACACCCCTTTGATACCCAGATTATCACCTTCGGTAGCTCCAGAAGTGAAAATAATTTCTTTGGGATCTGCACCAATCAACTTAGCAACCTGCTCACGGGCGTAATCTACCGCTTCCTCTGCCTGCCAGCCAAAAGGATGGTTACGGCTGGCCGCATTGCCAAAATGTTCCGTAAAGTACGGAATCATAGTTTCTAACACGCGCGGATCCATCGGGGTGGTAGCGTTATTATCCAAATAAACAGGTAACTTCAACATGAAAAAACGATTAATTTAATACTATAACACAAAAGTACTGCAATAGGTTGTCAAAAGAAATTCGAATCGGCAGCTAACCCTTTATTTTCCATATTTCGTAAAAGAAAACTTACATATTTTGTAAAGGAAAGCGCCGCCAATTTATTTTTTAACAATTTTTGTTTCAAAAATAAGCCTGCCATCAGGCAAACATATTACAGTTTTATATTACATATAAAATAATTTAATTATGTATAAGGTTGAACATATTGGCATTGCTGTTAAGGATTTGTCCGTTTCGGTACCCTTATATGAGCAACTGCTAAATACAGGCTGCTATAAAAAAGAGGCGGTAGAAACGGAGGGGGTGCAAACAGCATTTTATCAAACTGGCGACTCTAAAATTGAGCTGCTAGAAAGTATGCAGTCCGATGGGGTGATTGCTCGTTTTATAGACCAAAAGGGGGAGGGCTTGCATCATATAGCATTTGAAGTACCGGATATCCGGGCTGAAATGAGCCGGTTGAAGGTTGCCGGATTTCGCTTATTAAGCGATGAGCCCAAAAGGGGTGCCGACAATAAATGGGTATGTTTTGTGCATCCCAAATCTGCGGGGGGCGTGTTGGTTGAGTTGTGCGAGGAGATAAAAAAGTAATCGAAAAATAGGGCAGCTATTAAATGCCCAGTTTTAGCAGAGCAGCTTGTGCGGCTTGCTGACTGGCGTCTTTTTTATTGTATCCCTTTCCGGAGGCAATGGTTTCGCCGTCTATCAGCACATCCATTTGAAACAAGCGCCGGTTGCCTTCCCGCTTTTCATCCACCAGTTCGAAACTGAGTGTTTTACCGGTTTTGCTAGCCCATCCGATGAGTTTATTTTTCAGGTTGATATCCACCGATTCCAAATCATCTACAAACATATGGGGTAACACCACCTGATTAAGCACCCAGTGCTGGGTTTTTCGGTAGCCCTTATCCAGATAAACAGCGCCTACCAAGGCTTCGAGGGTATTTCCAAAAATATGACTTCCTTTAAGGGCATTATCGAATTTATTGTAGAAGGTTAGTTTTCGCAGGCCCATGCGAAGGGCAATTTCGTTCAGCTGTTGGCGGTTAACCATTTTGCTTCGCATTTCTGTTAGGTAGCCCTCTCCCTTATACGGATATCTTTTAAAAAGGTAGTCGGCAACAATAGCACTGAGTATAGCATCTCCCAGGTATTCGAGGCGCTCGTTATTTTCGTCGGTCGTTTCTTTTACCGAACGGTGGCTAAGGGCAGTACGATACAGTTGGGTATTGGATGTTTCAATAGCCAATACCTCTTTTAATTGAAGGGCGAATTTAGTTTCGTATCCAGGCTTTCTGGTAAAAAAATTGAGCAGTTGTATCACGCACTCAAGCTAAGAATTTTTTCACAATGATACAAGCATTGTGTCCGCCAAACCCAAATGTATTGCTGAGGGCTGCTCGAACCAGTCTTTGCTGGGGTTTGTGAAAAGTATAATTCAGTCGTTGATCTAACTCCAGATCATCGGTAAAGTGATTGATGGTTGGAGGTACTATATCGTGTATAACACTTTGAATAGCAGCGATTGCCTCAATTACGCCGGCCGCACCCAAACAGTGGCCCGTCATAGATTTGGTAGAGGAAATATTCAACTGATACGAGTGTTCGCCGAATACATTCAGAATGGCATTCAGTTCGGCTCCGTCACCCAGGGGAGTGGAAGTACCGTGTGTATTGATATAGTCGATGTCTTCGGGTTTCATTCCAGCATCCTGTAAAGCGGCATGCATCACATTTTTGGCACCCAATCCTTCGGGATGGGGGGCGGTAAGGTGATAGGCATCTGCCGTTGCACCACCGCCGGCAATTTCGCAATAAATTTTGGCACCGCGTTTTACAGCGTGCTCATATTCTTCCAGCACCAGCACTCCAGAGGCTTCGCCCATCACAAATCCATCGCGGTCTTTATCGTAAGGACGACTGGCAGTTAGCGGATCGTCATTTCGCTCACTCAAGGCTTTCATGGCATTAAATCCACCAACACCCGATTCACCCATTACCGATTCGGTGCCACCTGTTAATATTATGTCAGACTTACCCATTCGGATATTATCTGTAGCAACAATAATGGCATTGGTACTGGATGCACAAGCACTCACCACTGCAAAGTTTGGTCCACGAAAACCATGGCGCATGGATATTTGTCCGGCAGCAATATCCAATATCATTTTGGGAATGAAAAACGGATTAAACCGGGGAACCCCATCGCCTTTGGCAAATTCCATCACTTCGTCCTGAAAAGTTACCAGTCCGCCAATACCGCTGGCAAATATTACGCCTACGCGGTCGATATTTACATTTTCGCGGGAGATGCCGGCATCTGCAACGGCCATATCACTGGCAGCAAGGGCTATTTGGGTAAATCGATCTAATTTCCGCGCCTCCTTTTTCTCCATATGATTAAGAGGGTCGAACCCTTTAATCTCGCAGGCAATGCGGGTTTTAAATTTGGCAGCATCAAACTGGGTAATAGGTCCACATCCGGATACACCGTTCAACATTCCCTGCCAAAAATCTTTCAGATTATTTCCGATGGGGGTAATAGCACCTATTCCGGTAACAACAACTCTTTTCAATTGCATGGTTAGCCTGATTAACTGATAATCCGCCATCATGCAACTCTTTGAAGGTTACATAATGACGGATTGTAAATTATCCTGAAAGGAGTACAATTATTTTGCGTGCTCTTCCAGGTATGCAACAGCCTGACCAACAGTAGTGATGGTTTCAGCCTGCTCATCCGGAATGGAGATATTAAATTCTTTTTCAAACTCCATAATCAGCTCAACGGTATCGAGCGAATCGGCACCCAAATCATTCGTAAAAGAAGCCTCATTTGTAACTTCAGCTTCGTCAACTCCTAATTTGTCAACAATGATTTTCTTAACTCTTGTAGCGATGTCAGACATTGTAAAATGTTTTGTTACAGGCGCAAAAATATACTTTTTGTTAAATAACCAATGTTTTATGGAGATATTTGTTTCAGGTTACAAAAATGGTTTGGAGCGATTTTTATCATTTTTGGCGTTTTTTTAGGTAAATCCGGCGTAAATTGTAGTAATATATACCCAAAATGGCCTTAAAAATCATCGATCATGGCTCCTCCGATTACCAAAAAATGGTTGAATTAAGGCTGCAATTACTCAGAAAACCGCTGGGATTAGGCTTTACCCCCGAGGAATTGGAAAAAGAAAAAGATGATATTCTGCTTGGATGTTTTGAAGATGATCAACTGGAAGCCTGTTGTATTTTAACGGAAACCGACCCCAGCACAGTTCGTCTGCGCCAGATGGCGGTGGGTGCCCCCCTTCAAGGAAAAGGAATTGGTAGGGTATTGATGAGTTTTGCCGAAAACATCGCCCGGGATAGAAAATATCAACGATTAACCATGCATGCCCGTAAATCGGCAGTTGGTTTTTACGAAAAAAGCGGGTACCGTATTTGCAGTGATGAATTTACAGAAGTAACAGTTCCCCATTATGTGATGGAAAAAAGTTTATAACGCTAATCCCCAATTTTTTGGTGTAGCAGTCCCCGCAGGTTGTGTAAATCATCTTGGGTAATGGTTTCTTTGGGAATAAGAAAAAATGAGCGGGGAGTAAAGTACAAGTGAAAGAAATGAGGGCTTTCAAAAAACCGACTAAATCTTTGCCACTCCCAATGGGCAGTTCCCCGATCGTTTTCTAAAACCAGTTCCTCATCGGTAGTAAGGATAGTAAACTGATCCCGAAAAGTGGGCGACTTGGCATAGATACTCATTGGTAGGATATACCAGAAAGCAGCCATCAGTCCCAACCATATTAATGAGCCCAGCAAGAAAGGCTCGGGGCGAATGATTTTCCAGTAAAGTAAACCGGCAGACAATATGGCAAATACATTTACCAGTATCATCAAAATCCGGATTTCCGTTCGCTGAATAAAATGATACCGGAGTGCTTGTATTACTTTCTTTTTCTGATAGCTAACCGGGATGTACATAGAACGAAGATAAGTAGCAAAGTAATAATACTTAGCTGAATGCATAAAAGCCTTATTCCTTCCCCATTTTTTCGAACTGCTTTACCCACCGATCTACTCGGCTGGTTTCAGGTACCGGCAGGCCGGCCGTGATTACTATTCGATATTGAAACCGAACCGATTGCCCCTTTAATAAGCGAAAGTTCAGATTTTCATTTCCCTTTGAAAAAATTTTCTGACCCAACGGATTAGCCGCAAATAATCCATAATTCCTGGCATGCCAGTAGGTTGGATATCCCAAATTAGAAGGGTGATCAATAATGGTAATGCTAATGGGATTCCCAGCTCTTCTGCCATACAACATACACCAGTTTCCGCGAGTACCCCAGGCTTCATCGCCCTCTTTTCCGGCTGATGTAATATACTTACCGGTTACTGATGGATCTTTTACCAAAGAAATATTAGTAACATTCCCTTGTGCGTCGGTATATTCTTTCGATTCGGTAATGGGTAATTCCAATTCATGCGCCACCCGCAAACCCAGGAGTCCGTCTTTGGCATCCGGCATAGACACACTGGTTGCAGCGGTTAACTCAGTAAAGCGGTCAATCCACTGAATTTGTTTTTCTTGATGAAATACCCATTTTGTTTTCTCTTGTAAAATTACTTGCCCACTTTGATTAGTCCAGTCGGCCTGGTACTCAATGATACCTTGCTCCCCGCCTTCTGCCCGCAATATTTTCCGGGTACGAATCCATCCATACAATTTTTTTTTATCTGCGGGAATTGCAAAGGAATTATTCCAAAAATCGAGTCCGTTTACTTTCTCATAATTCATCCAAAGGCCTAGATGATGGGGATGGTCGGTGGGATCATTGGGCTCCGGCTTCCAGGGAAAACCTCTTGTAATGGCAATACCATCGGCTGCAAGTATGGGATATAATACAGGTTTTTCGAGGGTATCGGAATAAATGAATTGGGTAAAGAGGCGATTATTTACTTTCACTTCCACCCGCTTCTCAGCAGCGAAGTCGGTTACGGTAAATACTTCTTTAGATTGGGCTTTCAGAAGAGGATGTACCCAACCAGATAGCACCAAAATGCAAATACTTTTTACAAAAATTTTATCCAACATATGCAGAACGATTATGCATTGTTCAGAAGAAATCCAATTAACTCAGCTCCGCTATTTTCTAGTTCCCGTTCAGGTTAACCTGTTTTTCCTTTGGCACCAGCGTTTTCATAATTGCCCAAGCCAGTAAATAGGCGATAGCACAATAAGCAAATAGCATGGTATAGGCCGTATTCATAGATGCATGAACCCATTGCTTTTGCAAACTTACCAGTTGTGCAAATCCTTCGGGATTCAGTTGTTGAATCTGAGATTGCAAATCCGCCGGGAGACTATAAATTTCTTTTTTGGCAAGGTTTATCAGGGCGCCTTGCTTGTCTAACAATTTCAGTTGCTGAACCTGAGTAACCAGATTACCTAAGCCTGCATCAGTGGCCTTACTGAAAGCATCTTTAATCCCACTCATTTTATACCCATCAAATAACCAGCCAGCAATTTTAGAAATGATAACCCCGCCTAGTCCACCTGCCATGCCGCCAATACCCACCACCGAAGCAATGGCTTTTTGCGGAAACATATCCGAAACGGTGGTAAATATATTGGCCGACCAGGCTTGGTGTGCCGAAGTTCCTATTCCTATTAATAAAACCGGAACCCAAAAACTAATACTGCCAAAAGGTTGTGACAATAGAACCACCAGCGGGAAAAATGCAATAATCAACATGGCTTTCATTCTTCCATCGTAGGGCTTATACCCTTTATTGATAAAATAGGTAGGGAACCATCCACCGCCTACACTGCCCACCATCGTCATACTATACAACACCGCTAAAGGAAGCATTACAGCAGTTCCTTCCTTTCCATACTGATCTTTTAAGAATCCGGGTAACCAGAACAGATAAAACCACCAAACACCGTCTGTAAGAAATTTGCCGATAACAAAGGCCCAGGTTTGATTGAACCCCAGTAAGGGTAACCAAGGTGTTTTTTGAGTGGTTGCGGATGTAGCTGTTTCTGCGCGATCGCCATTGATATATGCTAGTTCGGCAGGCGACAATCTTTTTTGCTCTTCGGGTTTTTCGTAATATAAAAACCAAAAAATCAGCCATATAAAACCAACAGCCCCAATGATAACGAAAGCGGCTTCCCACCCGAGGTGTTGGGCAATCCAGGGTACAGATAAGGGTGCCAATACAGCCCCAACATTCGTTCCAGAATTAAATATACCCGTAGAAAAAGATCTTTCTTTTTTTGGAAAATACTCGGCAGTGGCTTTAATGGCTGCCGGAAAGTTTCCCGCTTCACCAAAGCCCAATAAGGCCCTCGAAAGCATAAATCCGGCAATGGATACGGGTACGGCTGCTAAGCCCACCAAACCCAACATACCAGATACTGCAGTACCCAATGGAACTGCAAATGCATGGATAATGGCTGCCAACGACCAGATTATAATCGACCAGGCATATCCCCATTTCGTTCCCAAACGGTCTACAATTCTTCCAGCAAATACCATTGAAATCGCATAAACAAACTGAAATACGGAGGTGATATTGGCATAATCAGAATTACTCCAGTTGAATTCTTTTTCCAGCAGGGGCTTTAATAAACTAAGTACCTGGCGGTCGAGATAGTTTACCGTGGTTGCAAAAAACAAAAGGGCGCAGATCGTCCAGCGATAGTTGCCGATTTTTCCGGTTGAGCTCATGCTTGAATAGATTTAATAATGGCCATAACCTCACGGGTTGCCTGTGTAATTTGATCGTATTGTTTTGCTTCCAACAGGGGCTTAGTGATTAACTTACTGCCCATGCCCACGGCACAAACGCCCGCTTTAAACCATCCGGCAATATTATCCCGGTCGAGTTCTACCCCCCCAGTTGGCATGAAAAGTAATTGGGGAAATAATTCTTTAATGGC
>CAMBUH010000072.1 GCA_945870985.1 Chitinophaga pinensis | reverse complement strand
AAAGAAACCAGCAAACCAGCTTCGGCCACTCCTCCCGAAACCCACCATACCAATAAGCCGGTACTGATCGCCAGCACCACTTCTACCACCGGAAAAAATACAGAATACGCAAAAATGGCCTGAATATTCGCTTCTCGGTGACGGGCATTGATGGCAGAAAATTTTTGCATCTCCCTTTCCTCTGCGGAAAAAGCCTGTACCACTTGCATACCCGTTATATGCTCCTGCACAAATGCATTCAATTCGGCTACCGCATTGCGTACCTGCATAAAACTTTTGTTTACGCTCTCCTTAAAATAATAAGTTGCCACCAGCATAATGGGAAATGGCACTAAACTAATCAGCGTAAGCTTCCAGTTGATCCAAAACATGGTGGCCAACGTAATCAGTATAATAAGCAGGTCGGCTATTATGGGAATCAGTCCATCGGAAAAAACATCGTTGATACTTTCGATATCGTTGATAGTTCGAGTAGTGAGGGTTCCTATTGGGGTTTTGTCGAACTGGCGTAATTCGAGATTTACTACTTTTTTGTACACAGCCTGCCGAAGATCGTTAACCACCCATTGTCCTAGCCGCGAGGTACTAAAGGAAAACAGAAATCGTACCGAGGTTTCCATCAGCAAGAATAGCAGCTGAAACACCGTAACCATCACAATAAATGTAACGGCATCCTGTGGAAAAGGGTTTTGCCATTTATTGGAAATCCAATGGGGCCAGTGAATTGCTTTACCCATCGCCTTATCAAGGGTTACCTGAATGAGGTAAGGGCGAACCGGCGCAGCCAATGCCATGCAGATTGCTAGCACCCAACTCCCATACCAAGCTTTTCGGTAGGGTTGAACAAATACATATAATTTTTTCCAGAGACTCAGGGTAATGATTCCGGAAGGGGTTGAATTGCTCGCCATCACCACAAAGGTAACCAACTGAAAGCAGGTAAAAGGAATGGCGCAAAAATTATCATCCCCCAGCCAGCGAACAAGAGCTTTCAGCGGCAGATAGCCTGGCTTTTTAGTATATTTGTGTTCGCATGGAAACCGCACAGGAAATACTTACCAAAGAGGGATTACCGGTATACAATCTGGATGCCGAACAAGAAAAAAAAGAGATTGTAAGGTACTATCGTGCTCTTATGCGTGGCTTGCGTCCCAAATTAAAAAAGGGCGATCGTGAATTGGTGCGGCTCGCATTTGAAATGGCAGCCGAAGCCCATAAAACCATGCGCCGCAAAAGCGGAGAACCCTATATCCTGCATCCCATTGCCGTTGCCATGATTTGTGTAGAAGAAATAGGGCTGGGCGTTAGAAGTACCATTTGTGCCCTGTTGCACGACACAGTAGAAGATACCGACCTTACCCTGGAAGATGTAGAACAAGAATTTGGTACCGAGATTGCCAAAATTGTGGATGGCCTAACCAAGATTTCCACAGTAATGGATACCAATACCAGTTTGCAAGCCGAAAACTTTAAAAAAATTCTACTCACCCTTACCGATGATCCGCGGGTTATTTTAATTAAACTGGCCGACCGACTCCATAATATGCGCACATTGGAGCATATGAAAAGGGAGAAGCAACTGAAAATTGCTTCAGAAACTATTTGGGTATATGCTCCCCTCGCTCACCGCATGGGGTTATATAATATCAAAACCGAACTGGAAGACCTCTCCATGAAATACATGGAGCCAGAAAACTATAAAGAGATTGCGCGTAAATTATCAGAAACCAAACGCGAAAGAACCCGCTATATCAATGAATTTATCCGGCCACTAAAAGAAAAAATTGATGCAGCCGGCTTTCAGTTCGAAATATATGGCAGACCCAAAAGCATCCACTCAATCTGGACTAAAATCAAAAAAAAGGAAGTGGCTTTTGAAGAAGTGTACGATCTGTTTGCTATCCGGGTAATCATCGACTCACCCCTGGAAAAAGAAAAAGAAGATTGTTGGAAGGTTTACTCACTGATAACGGATGAATATAACCCCGCCCCCGAAAGAATGCGCGACTGGTTAAGCAACCCAAAAAACAATGGCTATGAAGCACTGCATACTACCGTAATGGGCCCACAGGGGAAATGGGTAGAAATACAAATACGGAGTAAGCGAATGAATGAAATTGCCGAAAAAGGACTGGCCGCTCATTTCAAATATAAAGAGGGCACCAACGACGAAGACCGTTTTGATAAGTGGTTCGGTCAAATTCGCGAAGTATTAGGGAGTCAGGATTCAGATGGGATAGATTTTTTGCAAGACTTTAAAACCTCCTTCCTCGCAGAAGAAATTTATGTATATACGCCTAAAGGGGAAGTAAAAATGTTGCCTACCGGAAGTACCGCATTGGATTTTGCTTTTGCCATTCACAGTGCCATTGGCTCTAAATGTATTGGAGCCAAAGTGCATCATAAACTAGTGCCCCTTAGTCATAAATTGCGCAGCGGCGATCAGGTTGAAATCATTACCAGTAACAAACAGAAGCCTACCGAAGGCTGGCTTGGATTTGTGGTTACTGCCAAGGCAAAAACCAAAATTAAAGACGCATTACGGGAAGAAAAAAGAACCATTGCCGAAGAAGGGAAATATACCTTGCAACGGAGGCTAGAAAATATGGGCGCTGCCTATAATTTTCATAATATCGAGGAACTGGTGCAGTTGTATAAGTTACCATCTGCCTTAGATCTCCATTACAAAATAGCCACCAAAGCCATCGACCTGCGCGAGTTAAAAGACGCTATTTTACATGGAGATCGGCTTGAATTTCCAAAGCCGAAATTGCCCATCATTGATCCGTTAGAAGGAGTAAGCAATAAGCCAGTAAGCAAAAAAGATTCGGAACTAATCATTTTTGGCGAAAGCAGTGATAAAATCATGTACCAGCTGGCCAAATGCTGTCACCCCATTCCCGGAGACGATGTGTTTGGATTTGTAAGCACGGGAAAAGGCATGATTATTCATCGAACAACCTGCCCCAATGCCCCACAGCTAATGGCAAATTATGGGCATCGCATTGTAAAAACCAAGTGGGCTAAAAATAAGGAAATCTCATTCCTTACCGGTTTGCGGATTATCGGCTTAGATGATGTAGGGGTAGTAAATAAAATTACCAACGTAATCAGTGGTGATTTGCGCATCAATATCTCGGGCCTCAGCATTGAATCTAAAGAAGGCATGTTTGAAGGAACTATTAAAGTTTTTGTGCACGACAAAGAAGAACTGGATGAACTGGTAGCAAAACTTACCTCGTTGCATGGTATTCAAAGGGTAGAACGTTTTGATACCGATACTGCCATCGGATAAATACGCTGCTTACTTTCAGTTATACACACCGTAATAATTTATTGCACATTATCGCAATTTACAGAGTGGCTTCACTTATTTTTGTGGCGTATTAATTTATACTTGTATGGTAGATGTTATATTGGGCATGCAGTGGGGAGATGAAGGAAAGGGTAAAATAGTAGACTATTTTGCTCCCCGGTACGATATCATTGCCCGTTTTCAGGGTGGGCCAAATGCCGGACACACCCTTTATGTAGAAGGAAAAAAAATGGTATTACACCAAATACCCTCCGGTATCTTTCATCAAAATACCATCAACATCATTGGAAATGGGGTGGTGCTAGATCCGGTTACACTTAAAAGAGAATGTGATGCAGTAGCTGCTTTTGGCATTGATGTAAAAAAGAACCTCTTTATTTCGGAGCGCACCAATATCATTGTACCTACTCATCGGGCACTGGATAAAGCTTCCGAAATGCAAAAGGGTGAAAACAAAATTGGCAGCACCCTTAAAGGCATTGGTCCGGCTTATATGGATAAAACCGGAAGAAATGCACTGCGAGTTGGCGACCTACTGCATAAAAACTTTACCACCCAATACATCAAGCTTCGGCTGAAACATCAAAAGTTGCTGGATAATTTTCATTTTGTAGAAGACATTACCGCTTGGGAAGAAGAATTTTTTGAAGCACTGGAGTTTCTTCGTTCGCTGAATGTAGTAAATGGAGAATATTTTATCAACGAACAAATCAGTGCTGGAAAAAAAGTACTGGCCGAAGGGGCACAGGGTAGTATGCTGGATATCGACTTCGGCACTTTCCCCTTTGTTACTTCTTCCAATACCATTTCTGCTGGGGTTTGTACCGGATTAGGCGTTTCTCCCCGCCAGATCGGCGAAGTGATGGGCGTTACCAAAGCGTATTGTACCCGAGTAGGTGGCGGCCCTTTCCCTACTGAATTGGAAAATGAAACCGGCGAATTGCTCCGCAAAACGGGTAGTGAGTTTGGTGCAACCACCGGAAGACCCCGCCGTTGCGGTTGGATAGACCTGGTAGCCCTGCGATATGCCAGCATGTTAAATGGCGTTACCCAAATGATAATGACCAAAGCCGATGTGCTAGACGGATTTGAAGAATTGAAAATGTGTACCGACTATTCCTTAAACGGGGAAACTACCCGGCAAGTACCCTATCAGATGGATGGCATCACTATAGAACCCGTGCTGGAAAGCTTTGCAGGATGGAATACAGATACCACTTCCCTCAAAAATTCCGAGCTATTACCAGAGAATATGAAATCATATATTCAATTTATTAATGCCTACGTGGGAGCTCCTGTTACCGTGGTTTCGAACGGTCCTGGAAGAGACCAAATAGTGCATTTGTAAAAAAATTTTCTACAAAAGGAAAAATTTTTTTGGTTAGTATCAAAATGCTTACAAAATTTACGTTACAAATCATTTTGGAATATGGCAGCCAAATTAGATAAGGATTCCAAATCCTCCCCAAAGAAACCCGCGAAAGACGCATCTTCCGCACCCAAAGCTTCTTCAAAATCAAAGCAACCTGTAGATGATGATGAGGTGGATGATTTAGAAGATGATGAACCGGGAACCCCTAAAAAATCCAACGCATCTAAATCTACCCGCTCATCTTCCGATGAAGAGGATGATGATGAAGTAGACGACACAGAAGATGATTGGGAAAAATCAACAGAAGAAGATGATTGGGATCCCGACTTCGACGAGTTTGATATCCCCAAAAGCAAAGGAGCCGCTAAAGCTGGTGCTGGAAAGAAAAAGGGGGAAGAAGAAGACGACTTTAAACTAGACGAAGACTTTAAAGAATTCGACCTGTTTAATGATAAATCTGGCGGATTCGACGATGATGATGACGATTTCTAAACCCACCCCAATCTGTGCCTGAAAGAAGCGTTCAATCGTTTCCTGTTCCAAGCGATCTTTTGTTGTTCAAACAGCAGCTATTAGCTTGGTGCAATCGTTTTTCGAATAGCTGCTTGCTAGATTCACACCATTTTTCAGTTCCTGGAGAAACTACCCAATTCCTTGCAGCAGCTGGTGGTAGTTCAATTGCTCCTACAAACAGCTCCATCGATACACTGTTTAAACAACTGGAAAGCAGTAACGACTGGGTTTTTGGTCACCTGGGTTATCATGCCATGCATGCTTACCTAAAGCTTCCCCAGCCCAATATTCCAGCCGGGCAGTTTCCCCATCACTCCTTTTTTTGCCCGGAAACCGTTATCAACCTCCAATCAGATACCCTTACCATTGAAACTAGGTTGCAAGATCCTGAAAAAATCTTTCAGGATATTACCAGCATTATCCCACAACCACTTGCTAACCATTTTCCTGCTATTCATTTTACACCGGCTATTTCCAAAGAAAAATACCTGCAACAGGTAACCGATATTTTACAGCATATCCAAAGAGGTGATTGTTACGAAATCAATTACTGTCAGGCTTTTGTTGCTCCTGAAACCACCCTCGATCCCCTGCAAACCTATCGGTTATTGATGCAAATTTCGCCCAGTCCCTTTTCCTGCTTTTATAAACAGGACCAGCGGTATTTGTTTTGTGCCAGTCCGGAAAGATTTTTACAAAAAAAAGGAAACCGGCTGCGCTCACAGCCCATTAAAGGAACCATTCGCCGCAATTTATCAGACCCAGAACAAGACGAACAACTGAAAGCATCGTTGCTAGGCAGCGCTAAAAACCGCAGCGAAAATATCATGGTAGTAGACTTGGTTCGGAATGATTTAAGTACCATCTGCCGCGAAGGAACTGTAGCCGTTACCGAACTGCTAGGTCTGTATAGTTTTCCGCAGGTACACCAATTGATTTCTACGGTAGAGGGCGAATTGAATGCAGGCTGCTCTATGCTGGAAATTTTCAGCAATACTTTTCCTATGGGCAGTATGACGGGTGCCCCCAAACGAAAAGTGATGGAACTGATAGACAAATACGAAGCGGTTGCCAGGGGAATTTATTCGGGTAGTGTAGGATATATCAAACCGAATAAAGATTTTGATTTTAATGTAGTTATTCGCAGTTTGATATACCTGGCTGATGAACGGAATCTAAGCTTTCAGGTAGGTGGAGGGATAACAGCACAAAGTGATCCTGAACAGGAATATGAAGAATGTTTACTGAAAGGAAAAGCACTGCTGCAATTGGGAATGGAAAATACTAGCGGATAGCTTCCGCGCCTTGCAGTATTTTTTGCAGCGATTCCATCAATAGGGATGATTTTTTAGCTTCAAACAATTCTTTTTTACCGGTGCCGGAAGGCAGGTGCATAGGATATAATTTTCCGGCAGCCAGTTCTCTGTCGAAAGCGGGATTTACCGCTAAAAAATTCGCCAACTCAATGCCAAGGGCGGGAGCTACTATAGAACTCAGATATCGGCCGCTGATATAAATTTTATCGTGGGTAGCCGATAAGTCTACCGGGGGTTGAGGGGTTAGCGCTTTTTGGCGTGCTATTTCTGCAGCGGTTAAGGTAGTTACCCCTCCGGTTCCCTCAAAAATATAGTGGGTGCCGATAAATTTTTTAACGTGATTACGGGTTTCTTCCGGCAAATAATATTGTAGATCCCAGAAATCGCGGCTTCCCGATTTCCGAATGGCCTGGCGCATTCTACCTGCACCTCCATTGTAAGCGGCCACCACTAACAACCAGTCACCAAACTCGGCATACAATTCTTTCATCAAACGGGCAGCAACATGGGTACTTTTGTAAAAGTCGGTACGCTCATCGTGGTAGCCGGTTTTTAAACCAAAGCGATGCGCTTCATCGGCCATAAGTTGCCAAGGCCCTACCGCACCAGCCCATGATACCAATCCGGGCGTGAGGTGACTTTCAATCACGCTCAAGTATTTCATTTCCTTGGGAATACCATAGAGGGTAAGAATATGATCGTACAAATCGAAATAGGGCTTGCCCCAAAACTTCATTTTTTCTAATTCCTCCCCCTGCTTTCGGATATATTCCTGCACAAAGAGAGTGGCCTTGGGATTGAGTTGTGAAGTATAGGGAAGAGAAGGATTATATTTTTCGGAAGCAAATAAACTCTCAAAACCAATTTTCATTACCCGGGGAGTATCGTTTCCAGAAGGGTAAGCCGAACCCGCATTATTCCAATTAGTACCCGCCCAACTGCCTGCTGCCAATGCAAAGGCAATCAGTACAAATTTCGACAGATTAATAGGATTAGTTATACGATTTCCAAGCCACTCCATAAACAGTAAATTTTTCTGCTATTTGCTACCCAGCCGTATATCCAATATCGTGCCAAAACAAGCTATGAAGTGGGTTTAGCCAACTGCATCATTTGCTGGGAAAGCTTTAGCAAAGTTACTTCATCAAAGTGACTCGTCATCAACTGAAGGCCAAATGGGAGCCCATTGGGATGGGTAAAAAGGGGCAGAGATATGCCTGGAATACCCACCAGATTGGCAAAAACCGTATAAATATCCCCCAAAAACATCTCCACGGGGTCGGTATTTTTCTCTCCTAACCGAAAGGCGGGGGCCGGAACGGTAGGTAATATTAAGCAGCAATAGTCGGTAAATATTTCTTGGGTTTTGTTGGCCAATAATTGCCGAACCTGTTGGGCCTTAGTAAAGTACGCATCAAAATAGCCTGCACTCAGTACAAAATTTCCCAATAAAATGCGGCGTTGCACTTCCTTCCCAAATCCTTTGGAACGAGATTGGGTGTACATTTCACTTAGGGTATTCTGTTCCCCATCACTGCGAAATCCATATCTGACCCCATCATACCGCGAAAGATTACTGGAAGCCTCAGCAGTTGTTAATACGTAATAGGTAGGTACAATTGCATCTAACCAATCAAAATCGATTGCATCCACCTGATAGCCAGCTTGTTTCAGTTGGCCGATAAACGCATAAATAGCGGATTGAATAGCGGGGTCGAGGGAAGGATGTTCCAATGCCTGCCGGAAATAAGCAATTTTTCCCGGAATCTGATGATCGGCGGTGGCCTGGGAATAGGAAGGCACGGGTAAGGAGGCAACCGTGCTATCGAACGCATCTTCCCCGGCAATTATTTCCAGCACCTGAGCGGCATCCACTACAGTATTAGCCAAAATACCAATCTGATCGAATGAAGAAGCATAGGCAATTAATCCGTACCGCGATACCCTACCATAGGTAGGTTTTAATCCCACAATACCGCAGAAGTCGGCCGGCTGCCTAACTGAGCCACCAGTATCACTGCCCAAACTTACCATGCAAAGGCCCGCCTGCACCGCAACGGCCGAGCCACCGGAAGAACCACCCGGAACTCGGGAAGTATCTAAAAAATTTTTTACAGGGCCGTAGGCAGAATTTTCATTGCTGCTGCCCATAGCAAATTCATCGCAATTTTGTCGGCCGATGATGATGGCACCAGCGGCTAATAATTTTTCGATAGCGGTGGCATGGTAAATGGCTTTGTACCCTGCTAAAATGCGTGAGGAGGCAGTAACGGCATGACCTTGAAAGCAGATTACATCTTTAATACCCACGATAACTCCGTGGAGCGGTTCCATGCATTTACCTTCTGCCCTTGATTGATCGAGAGCAGCGGCTCTTTGCAGAGCTTCTGTTTCAAAAACTTCCAGAAATGCATTGAGCGATGCCTGTTCACGAATAACAGTTAGGTAGTGCTGTACGGTATCCGTGCAACTGGTAGCTGCTGATTGCAGCGCCTGGTGATAGTCTTTGATTGTGGTAAAACGAAACAAAGGCTATAATAAATTGATGGAGCGATTAAGCGCCGGTGGTTGTTTTGTCTTTTTCCTTGATGCCCTCTTCAATTTCGCGCTTCACATTGTCTTTTGCATCATTAAATTCACGGATACCTTTTCCCAAACCTTTCATGAATTCAGGAATTTTTCTTCCGCCAAAAAGTACCAACACAACCAGCCCAATCACTAATAACTCTTGAAATCCTAAGCCGCCCATAAAAAAATATTTAGTTTGTAAAGTTAGTAAAAAGGAATAAGTAACTCAAAATAAGATTTCACACTGTTATACAAAAAAGAGAAGGTGGTTTTACAACCACCTTCTCAGTATGCTTTCGATAACCGTTTCCGGATATATTAGAATCTTTTCTCTTTAATACGGGCACTCTTACCGCTGCGCTCACGCAGGTAGTATAGTTTAGCACGACGAACCTTACCGGATTTATTCAGTAGAATCGATTCGATATTAGGTGAGTGAATGGGGAATAAACGCTCTACGCCTACTCCATCGGAAATTTTACGCACGGTAAAGGAGGCCGTAGCACCCGTTCCCTGTTGCTTAATTACATCTCCGCGGAAGCTCTGGATACGCTCTTTACCACCCTCCACAATTTTATAGTTTACGGTAATATTATCACCGGCCTTGAAGGCGGGATGCTGCTTCTTAGTAGTAAGCTGGTCGTGTACAAATTGAACTGCTGCGTTCATAATTCATCATTTTTGAGGACGGCAAAGGTAGTTAAAAATCAATTAACCCGTGACTTTTGGGGCTATTAATTTTTATTTGGCCACATTTATGGCTCTTTTTTCTCGAATTACCGTTACTTTAATCTGCCCAGGATAGGTCATTTCCGTTTGAATTTTCTGGGCAATTTCGAAGCTCAGCTTGTCGCTGTCGATATCGCTTACCTTATCAGCTTCCACAATTACCCGCAATTCTCTACCGGCCTGAATAGCATAGGCTTTTTCAACGCCCTGGTAGGAGGTAGCCAGATTTTCGAGGTCTTTAATCCGCTGAAGGTATTGCTGCATAATTTCCCTACGGGCGCCTGGACGGGCTCCGCTGATGGCATCGCAGGCCTGAATAATGGGGGAAATCACATATTGCATTTCCATTTCATCGTGGTGGGCACCGATGGCATTTACCACCGCCGGGTTCTCACCGTATTTTTCGGCCAGCTTTGCACCCAATAAAGCGTGGGTAAGCTCAGTTTCCTCGTCAGGCACTTTACCGATATCATGCAGTAACCCGGCTCTTTTGGCCAGTTTGGGGTTCATACCTAATTCGGCAGCCATGATGGCACAGAGATTAGCCGTTTCCCTGCTGTGCATAAGCAGGTTTTGACCATAAGATGAACGGAACCGCATCTTACCTACAATTCGCACCAATTCTTTGTGCAGGCCATGAATACCCATTTCTATTACCGTACGCTCCCCAATTTCAATAATTTGTTCTTCAAGCTGGCGGCGGGTTTTTTCAACTACTTCCTCAATACGGGCAGGGTGAATACGACCATCCGAAACCAGTCTTTGCAAACTGAGTCGGGCAATCTCCCGGCGAAGGGGATCGAAAGAAGAAAGAATAATGGCTTCAGGTGTATCGTCTACAATCAAGTCAACGCCAGTAGCAGCCTCAATGGCCCGGATATTTCTACCCTCCCTACCAATGATCTGACCCTTAATTTCATCAGATTCCAAATTGAATACCGTAACGGTATTTTCAATGGTTACTTCGGCAGCCGTTCTTTGTATAGACTGAATCACAATCTTACGGGCCTCTTTATTCGCCTTCACACGGGCATCTTCAATAATTTCTTGTTGTAAGCTTAATGCGCGAGATTGAGCTTCCTGGCGCAGACCTTCTATCAACTGGTTCCGCGCATCATCAGCACTCAAGTTGGCAATTTTTTCTAACCGGCGGATATGCTCTTCCTGGTTTTTTTCCAGTTCGGTACGCTTGGTATTTACCACTTCTATCTGGCGATTCAGGTTCTCCTTAATACTGTCGATATCTTTCAGCTGCTTATCCAGCGAGGTTTCTTTTTGGGCAACGGATTGCTCTTTTTGCTTGATGCGATTTTCGTT
>CAMBUH010000071.1 GCA_945870985.1 Chitinophaga pinensis | reverse complement strand
CAAACTTAAAACCATCGCTAAATGATTGGCCCTGAATTTTATTCATATTGCCTCCTACTTTCACTCCCAGCTTAAAACTCTGAGCTTGGGCAACTTGTATTAAAGAAGTTCCGGCAACTAATAAACAAAACAAATATTTCATAAGTAATCATTTTTACAAAAATAAACAAATGCTATGCCAAAACGATGAAGTTCAGTTTAACAACCTTTTTTTAACAATAGGGGGAATTCATTATACCAATTTAATCACGGTAATTTCAGGCATAATGCCTACCCTGCCCGGATATCCTATAAATCCAAAACCACGGTTCACATATAATTTTTGATTACCCTCTTCATATAATCCCGCCCACTGGCGATACATCCATTGAACCGGACTCCATTTGAAAAATGGATTCTCCAATCCGAACTGCATACCATGGGTATGGCCCGAAAGCATCAATGAAATATCGGGATAGTCGGTTCGTATCTGGGCATCCCAATGACTGGGATCATGACTCATCAATATTTTAAATGGAATATTTTCAGTGCCGGGATAAGCATCCTGCATGCGTCCATATTTCGGAAATCTGCCTTTGGCACCCCAATTTTCAATACCTAACACGGCGATTTTATCATACCCTTTCTCTAAAACCACATGTTCATTCATCAATAATCGCCAGCCCATGTTGGCATGCACTTTTTTTAACGACTCTAGATTAGCCACTTTAGCTTCAGTTGATGGCCAGGCAACATAATCGCCATAATCATGATTTCCCAATGTACTATATACACCCAATGGAGCCTGTATTTTTGCAAAAATTGATTGCAAAACATCCATTTCATCAGCCTTGTTATTTACCAGATCTCCGGTAAAAAACACCATATCGGGCTTTTGTTTGTTAATCATATCTACCCCCGCAGCTACCGCCGAGTGATTTTCTAAACTGCCACTATGGATATCACTGATATGAACAATTGTTAAACCCTTAAAATTGGCAGGAAGGTTATCAAAAGCCAAGGAAATATTTTTCACATGATAATTGTACTTATTCCGAAAACCAAATAGTAAGGTTCCAAATAAGGTTCCACCCAGCCCTAATCCGATCCAACTCATAAAAACAGAACGGGGTATGCGCAAACTGCCCGATTCCAGTTCTTGGGCTCCCCGAGAGAAAAAACGCATCACCAGCCAACTCACACCCCGGCGAATATCATCCGTAAAAAACACCACCGAGGCCACCATTTTAGCAAGAAATAATCCTACTAATATGGCAAATACATAATTCCTAAAAAAGGGAGATTGTTGTAAATAAGTTAAATAAGGAAATAGTAACAGGGCCAGTAACGTTAACACCGCCAGCGTCCAGTGCAAAGAGAAAACAAACGTTCTGATCCGTTCCGATTGAGGTTGTAATACAGTTTTCAGCGACTGAAATACGTACCAATCCAGCAACAACATCATTCCGGCAATGATCCACCAAAAGGATGGGTTTCTCATATAAATTTCTTTACGTTACATTATCAATTTCTTAACCCTCAACCGGTTAGAGTAGGCAAAGGTAGTATGATTAACCCTTGGGTATCCGTTAATTTACACAATCGGAGGATATGGGCTGGTAAACAGACTATCAGAGTAAGATTCTTTCAATGGATGCAGCCGAATTTGTATTTTTGGAGTTCGAGCAAACTTTTTATGAACCTTACGTTTTATGGCCATGCCTGTTTTAGTGTTGAAATAAAGGGTATTATCCTATTATTCGACCCCTTTATTTCACCCAATCCGAAGGCAAAAGGCATTGATATTGAGCAAATTAAGCCTGATTATCTGTTGGTTTCTCATGGTCACTCCGACCATATTGCCGACCTGATACCAATCGCCCAATCGTCGGGAGCTACGGTAATTTGTGCCTGGGAAATACACGAATGGCTGCAAGAACAGGGAATAACTAACACCCTGCCTATGAATACCGGCGGAAAAAAAGCTTGTTCATTTGGTACTGTAAAATGTGTAGTTGCCCAACATAGCAGCAGTTTACCGGATGGAAGATATGCGGGTAATCCCCTAGGTTTTGTAATTACCAGCTCCGAAGGCAATTTTTACTACAGCGGGGATACGGCCCTAACCCTAGATATGCAACTGATTAGCCAGTATACAAACCTTGATATCGCTATTCTGCCTATTGGCGACCATTTTACTATGGGTGTGGAAGATGCCATCCTGGCTGCCGATTTTGTGAATTGTAAAACAATAGTTGGCGTACATTACAATACCTTTGAGCCCATTGAAATAGATACCCTTCAGGCACAAGAGACTTTTGCAGCCAAAGGGAAAAAATTATGGCTGCCGGCAATCGGTACCCGACTGGAATTACATGAATTTAAAAATAAAACGACCTAACCGGTCATGAAGTTATTATGGCAAGAATAATAGGAATCGCCAATCAAAAAGGAGGCGTAGGAAAAACTACCACCGCTATCAATGTTGCTGCCAGCTTGGCCGTGTTGGAATTTAAAACCTTGTTGGTAGATGCAGACCCGCAGGCAAATAGCACTACAGGAGTTGGTTTCGACTTACACAATGTTACCAGTAGTTTGTACGATTGTATGGTAAATAATATCCCTGCCAGCGACGTAATTCTTAAAACGGAAGTGCCCAATTTAGATTTGATTCCCTCACACATCGATCTGGTAGGGGCTGAAATTGAGATGATCAATTATCCCAATCGGGAAAATGTGCTCAAGAATATTCTTGAACCCATAGCCGACCGATACGATTTTATTGTAATTGACTGCTCCCCCTCATTGGGATTGATTACCGTAAACTCACTGGTGGCCGCCAATAGCGTTATCGTTCCCGTTCAATGTGAATTCTTTGCATTAGAAGGTTTGGGGAAATTGCTCAATACCATCAAAATAATTCAAAGCCGGCTGAATCCTGCCTTACAGATTGAGGGAATATTAATGACGATGTATGATGGCAGACTGAGATTGGGAAATCAGGTGGTAAGTGAAGTGCGGCGCCATTTTGATGAGATGGTTTTTGACACGATCATACATCGCAATGCCCGACTGAGTGAGGCGCCCAGTGCCGGCAAACCGGTTATATTATTTGATGCCGAGAGTAAGGGTAGTCTTAATTACCTCAATCTAGCTAAAGAAATTTTACAGAAAAACGGATATACTAAAATCAGTAACCAAGACAGGATTATTGAATAATGGGCACTTGCATTACCTTAACAAAATTGAAAGATGGCTACACAAAAAAATAATAAAGAGCTGATTGGGAAAGGACTTCGATCGTTGCTAGACAATATCAATACCGAATTAAAAACAACCGAGGGGAATCTGAAAACAGAAGTGGTAAATCAGGTTACACAAACCGTGCGCATACCGGTAGCGGATATTATAATTAACCCCAAACAGCCCAGAAAGCATTTTAATGAAGAAGCCCTAAAAGAATTGTCGGCATCCATTCAAAAGCATGATATCATTCAACCCTTAACCGTTTCTAAATTATCAAACGGAAAATATCAACTGATTGCCGGGGAAAGAAGATGGCGCGCCTCGCAGTTAGCAGGATTAAAGGATGTACCGGTTTATGTTAGACAAGCCAACGATCGTGAGCTATTAGAATTGGCCTTGCTGGAAAATCTGCAAAGAGAGAACCTCAACCCCATGGAAATCGCCTTCAGCTATCAACGGATGATGGATGAACTCAATTACACACAGGAGCAGGTTGCAGAAAGCATGGGGAAAGAGAGAAGTACGGTAGCCAATTATATCCGCTTGCTTAAATTACCACCCGATATTCAAAGGTCCGTTCGGGAAGGGACCCTCAGTTTCGGTCACGCGCGCGCACTGATTAATATCAATACGGTTGACCAGCAATTATTTGCTTTCCACGAAATCATAGAAAAACACCTGAGCGTTCGGCAAACAGAGGAACTGGTAAGAAGTCAGTATAAGCAACCCGGAAAAGCCAAAACTACAGCTGCCAAAGGGTTACCACCGGCTTACAAAAAAATTGAAGATGTGTTGTCGTCGCATTTCAGTACAAAAGCAAAACTGGTTCATCATCCCAAGGGACATGGCAGCATAACCCTACCTTATTTTTCACTGGATGGATTGAACAAACTGCTGGATGACTTGCACATCACCATCAGCTAAAGCTACCCATGCGAAAGTATTTATTCATTATTGGATTGATTGTTTCGGGTGTATGCAGCAATCATTTAGTTGCGCAGCAGACTGAAAATAATGAGGCAGTTCGAGTTAGTGCCGATAGTATGGTGGTTTCATCACCTAAAAGTGACACCATCCCCTATCACAATCCCAAAATTGCTACCCGCCGTTCTGCGCTCATTCCGGGTTGGGGACAAGCATACAACCGCCAGTATTGGAAAATTCCCATTGCCTATGGAATCATTGCTATCCCGGTGGTTATGTATGTTTTTAATAATGATTACTATAAGAAAATGAAATTCGCCTACGATGCTCGTTATAAAGAGCAGTTCTTGAACGATAACAGCGATGTGCCCAAAATAGATCCTGAATTGGTAAATCTTCCCATAAACTCACTACTCAACTACCGCAATGTATATCGCCGGGATCGGGATTATTCGGTATTATTTTTTCTGATTGCCTGGGGATTTCAGGTGGCAGATGCAACAGTTTTTGCACACCTCAAACAATTTGATGTAAGTAACAATTTAAGCATGCAGGTGAGGCCCCAGCTAGACCCGATTTCTAAAAATGCAGGACTATCGCTTACTTTTCAATTAAAATCTCACTCACCTAAAAGGGCAGATGCCCGATAAATAGCAACCCCATGAAAATTGCGTTGATAGGTTATGGAAAAATGGGAAAAGCCATTGAAGCTGCCGGATTAGCGAAGGGTGATACATTTCCCCTGATTATTGACCTTGATAATCAGAAAGACTTAACGCCAGAAAAATTAAGGGAGGTAGATGTAGTAATTGAATTTACTGGCCCCCATACGGCTGTTGCCAACATAAAAACCTGTCTGGATGCTGGGGTGCCGGTTGTTTCGGGAAGCACCGGTTGGCTGGAACAGTGGAATGAGGTAGTGCAATATTGTGAGGAAAAAGATGGCTGTATGATTTATTCCAGCAATTATAGTATAGGCGTAAATCTCTTTTTCGAGGCCAATGCCTGGTTGGCTCGCATGATGCGACAATATCCCGAATACCGCGTATCGATGGAAGAAATTCACCATACCGAAAAAAAAGATGCCCCCAGTGGCACGGCCATCACGCTTGCAGAAGCCATTCTGGCAGAGCGAAATGATATCAATAAATGGGTGAATGTTGCTTCAGAGGAATCTGATCAACTGGCCATTATCAGCACCCGAAAAGACCCCGCCCCCGGAACCCATATGATTAGGTACAGCTCTCCTATTGATGATATAGAAATTACCCATACCGCCCACAACCGAACCGGTTTTGCCAATGGCGCTTTACTGGCTGCGGATTTTACCAAAGGGCGGAAAGGAGTATTCAATATGAAACAGGTGTTGGACATCTAAATAAATTAGAAAAAAACTTGTTATCTTGCTAAAGCCATGCTATCGAAGAAAACACAGTACGCATTTAAAGCCCTAACCTACCTGGCAGAACACCAAGAAGCTGGTCCTGTATTGATTGCAGACATAGCAAATCAAAAAAGAATTCCCTTAAAATTTCTAGAAAATATTTTACTACAATTGAGAAAAGAAGGTATTCTGGAAAGTAAGAAAGGAAAAGGGGGCGGCTATTACTTTAAAACTCCTCCCCACTTAGTTCCCCTTTCCCGGGTAATGAGATTACTAGAAGGACCCATTGCTTTATTGCCTTGTGTGAGTTTGAATTTTTATGAGAAATGTAAGGATTGTGATGAAAAAAAATGCGGTTTAAACCGGGTAATGAAATTAGTGAGAGATAATACCCTGAGTGTATTGGACAAGAAAACCGTGCAAGATCTGGTATCCTAATATTTTATTTTTAAAATGATTTTTATGAAAAAAATAATCGCCCTTTTACTATTACTCCCGCTGTTTACAATGGCACAGGAAAAATCCGCCCCTGCAAGTGTTCCCAAAAATATTCTCCGTTGGAACCTCAGTTCACTAGCATTAGGTAATTATCATTTTACCTACGAAAGAGCTATCAGCAGAAAAATTTCACTATCGCTTAGCTACCGTTTTATGCCAACAGGTACCATTCCTTATAAAGACTATTTTGATGATAATCTGCAAAGTGGTGATGTAAAGTTTAGTGAGATAACAGTAGGCAATTCTGCTATCACTCCAGAACTTCGTTTTTACCTCGGCAAAGGAAATATGAAAGGTTTTTATTTAGCTCCTTACCTGCGATTTTCCACCTTTAATGCAACTACACCCATCTCTTATACTTCCACATCTGGAGGGCCAGCAGTTGAAAAAACCGGCGATTTTATTGGAAAAATAACGGCAACTAGTGGCGGAATTATGCTGGGCTGGCAATTTAACCTATCGAAGAAACTCTTGGTAGATTTTCAGATTATTGGTGCCCATTACGGGAGTTGCAATGGAAATTTAGATTTAGTTTCTGCAGTGCCGCTTTCACCGTCCGATCAAACCTCCCTGCAAAACAGTTTAAATGATATTAAAATTGAACCCTTCAATATCACTAGCACGGTAAACAGCAACGGTGCCAATATCAAGGTTTCCGGACCCTGGGGTGGCATTCGCGGTGCCAATATCGGTATAGGGTTCCGGTTTTAATGCAGGTGCAATCAGTCTATCTTTCGGCCCTTGTTTTCGGGGTGATTTGTAAGCATATCAACCGTCATTTTATCTAAATCGAATGCAGGTTTCCATCCCCAGTCTGCATTTGCCACTGAATCATCTATACTTTGTGGCCAACTTTCAGCAATTGCCTGCCGGTAATCGGCCTGATACTGGATAGAAAAATCGGGAAGATGCTTTTGAATGGATGCGGCAATTTCTTCAGGTGAAAAACTCATACCAGCTATGTTATAGGATGTTCGCACAGAAACTGCCTCTGCAGGGGCTTCCATCAGTTCTAAGGTTGCCCGCAATGCATCTGGCATATACATCATCGGCAAATACGTATCCTGCTTCAAATAGCATTTATAGTTGCCATTTACCAGCGCTTCCTGATAAATTTCTACTGCATAATCGGTAGTGCCTCCGCCGGGCAAAGATTTATAGCTAATTAACCCCGGATAACGAATACTGCGCACATCCACCTTAAAACGGGTACAATAATAATTACACCAGAATTCCCCCGCATATTTACTGATGCCATACACAGTGGTGGGTTCTATAATCGTTTGCTGTGGACAGAATTGTTTGGGAGAAGTTGGTCCAAAAACCGCAATACTACTGGGCCAGTAAACCTTATGGAGTTTTTCCTCACGGGCAATATCCAACACATTCAATAAGCCCTGCATATTCAGGTGCCAGGCAAGATGCGGATTTTTTTCACCGGTGGCAGACAGCATAGCAGCCAACAAATAAATCTGGGTAATATTCTGCCGGATAACCTGCACATGCAGCATTTCCTTATTCATCACATCTAAACTCACATAGGGCCCCGTATCTTTTAACAGCGGATTTTCTTCACGCAAGTCGGATGCAATCACCTGGGCATTCCCATACATTTTTCGGAGTGCTAGCGTGAGCTCTACGCCTATTTGCCCTGAGGCACCGATTACCAAAATCTTATCTTTTCTTGAAGGCATATCATTCGTTTGAGTTGGCAAATTTAATTAAAAAAGCTGGCTCCCTTTGTTTGTTTACCCCAGGCAATCAATCATAGAGGGTATACAACAATAATTACTTAATTTTACCAACCCACAGAAAAGAATCGTATGGACCATTTACCTCCCTATTTACAGTCACTTTTCAGTAAGCAAACTTACCTTCCCAAGTCCTTTTTTTTAATTGCCGGCCCTTGTGTGGTTGAGTCGGAGGAACTGGTGATGGAAATTGCCGAGAAACTGGCTGCACTCGGCAAAATATATGGCATACCCTGCGTATTCAAAGCCAGTTATCGAAAAGCTAATCGTACCAGTGCCGGTTCTTTTACCGGAATTGGGGATGATCTCGGATTATCGCTGGTAAAAAAAGCAGGTGAGACTTTCGGATTACCCACTACTTCAGACATTCATTCGGCGCCAGAAGCTGCGCAGGCTGCTCCATTTGTAGATATTTTACAAATACCCGCCTTCCTTTGCCGCCAAACTGATTTATTGCAGGCGGCTGCGGCTACAGGAAAAGTGGTGAACGTTAAAAAAGGACAATTTCTCAGTGGCCCTTCGATGAAATTTGCTGTTGAAAAAATACAACAGGCCGGAAACGATCAAATCATTTTAACGGAAAGAGGCAATAGTTTCGGATACCAAGATTTGGTAGTAGATTATCGCAATATTCCCTGGATGCAGGAACACGGGGTTCCGGTGGTGATGGACTGCACCCACTCGCTACAGCAGCCTAACCAAAGCAGTGGGGTTACCGGCGGAAATCCGCAACTGATAGGAACCATTGCCAAAGCGGCTATTGCTGCAGGTGCTGATGGTCTTTTTATAGAAACCCATCCCAATCCGTCCATTGCAAAAAGCGACGGTGCCAATATGCTTCCTCTGCATTTACTGGACCCCTTACTGGAACAACTGGTGAGCATTAGAAAAGCCCTGTAATGGCTAAATTACCAATTACGAAGCGGATTGCGCTTTGCAAATGTGATAGATTCCTTAATATTAATCCAAAAGGCAAGGATCATATAAATAATAATCGGAGAGCCGAAGGTTAAAAAACTGATATAAATAAACCAGAGTCGGATTCTGGAACTGGCAATGCCAAATTTTTCGCCTAATACGGTGCAAACGCCAAAAACATTAAACTCGATATAATCTCTAATTTTTTGCATAGCACTTAACAAGTTGTTAACTCAATGCATAAAATTAACCAATAAATGCCAAAAGAGTTGTGAGCCACCAAGCTTTTTTGGTAATTTTGTGCTCCCAAGCGGGCTTCAGGCCATTTTTATTTCTTTTATATAACTATTTCTGCAAATATCAACAAAAAAACACACTATGGCATTCGACATCGAGATGATTAAAAAAGTGTACGCTTCCCTGCCTGCCAAGGTAGATGCAGCTCGCACAGCGTTAGGTCGTCCATTAACCCTGAGCGAAAAAATATTATTTGCCCACCTACACTCCGACCAGGCATTACAGGTATTTGAAAGAGGCAAAAGTTATGTTGATTTTGCACCAGATCGCGTAGCCATGCAAGACGCAACGGCTCAGATGGCTTTGTTGCAGTTTATGCAGGCAGGTAGGCCCACAGTTGCTGTTCCTTCTACCGTGCACTGTGATCACCTGATTACTGCCAGAGTGGAGGCAGATGAAGATTTGAAAGTAGCCAATGAAGAAAGTAAGGAAGTATATGATTTTCTCGCCTCCGTTTCTAATAAATATGGGATTGGTTTCTGGAAACCCGGAGCCGGCATTATCCACCAGGTAGTGCTCGAAAACTATGCTTTTCCGGGTGGTATGATGATTGGAACAGACTCCCATACCGTAAACGCCGGTGGATTAGGAATGATTGCCATCGGAGTAGGTGGAGCAGATGCCTGCGACGTAATGGCCGGCTTACCCTGGGAATTAAAATGGCCTAAATTAATAGGTATTAAATTAACCGGAAAATTGAGTGGCTGGACGGCCCCCAAAGATGTAATCTTAAAAGTAGCCGGCATTCTTACCGTAAAAGGTGGAACAGGAGCTATTGTTGAATATTTTGGAGAAGGTGCCGAAAGCATGAGTTGCACGGGTAAAGGAACCATCTGTAACATGGGTGCCGAAATTGGTGCTACTACCTCAACATTTGGGTATGATGCCAGTATGCACCGCTACCTGAAAGCTACCGGCAGAGAAGAAATTGCCCAATTGGCCGACAGCATTGCCCCTTATTTAAATGGTGACGCTGAAGTGTATGCATCTCCCGAAAAATATTTCGATCAGGTGATTGAGATTAACCTAAGTGAACTGGAACCCCATCTGAACGGGCCTTTCACTCCCGATTTAGCAACGCCGCTTTCTAAAATGAAAGAAGCCGTGGCAGCCAATGGATGGCCAGCAAAAATTGAAGTGGGTTTAATTGGTAGTTGTACCAATAGCTCTTACGAAGACATCAGTCGTTCCGTTAGTCTGGCCCGCCAAGTAAAAGAAAAAGGCCTCACGCTAAAAAGTGAGTTTACCATTACACCCGGTTCGGAGCAGGTGAGATATACAGTAGAAAGAGATGGATTTTTAGAAGTATTCGACCAGATTGGTGCTCGGGTATTTGCCAATGCCTGTGGCCCTTGTATTGGAATGTGGGACCGTGTGGGTGCAGAGAAAAAAGAACGCAACACCATTGTGCATAGTTTCAACCGCAACTTTGCGAAGCGGGCTGATGGCAACCCCAACACTATGGCATTTGTAGGTTCGCCCGAACTGGTAACTGCCCTGGCTATTGCAGGGGACTTAACCTTTAATCCTATTACCGATACACTCACCAATGATAAGGGAGAGCAGGTGAAATTAGATGAGCCTACCGGTCAGGAATTACCACCCCGTGGCTTTTCTGTTGAAGATGCCGGCTATCAAGCACCAGCGGCCGATGGAAGTCAAGTAAATGTGGTGGTTGATCCTGCCAGCAAACGTCTGCAACTATTAGCCCCCTTTCAACCTTGGGAAGGAACCGACCTGCAAGGATTGAAATTGCTGATAAAAGCCAAAGGAAAATGTACTACCGACCATATTAGCATGGCGGGACCCTGGTTGAAATTCCGCGGTCATCTGGATAATATCAGTAACAATATGCTGATTGGTGCAGTTAACTTTTTTAATGAAAAAACCGACTCCGTAAAAAATCAGTTAACCGGAGAATATACGCCCGTTCCAGCCACACAACGTGCTTATAAAGCCGCCAGTGTAGGAACCATTGTAGTAGGAGATGAAAACTACGGAGAAGGCAGTTCCCGCGAGCATGCTGCCATGGAGCCAAGGTTTTTAGGCGTTCGGGCTATTTTGGTAAAATCATTTGCCCGTATTCACGAAACCAACCTGAAAAAGCAGGGAATGTTGGCACTTACTTTTGCCAATAAAAACGATTACGATTTGATTCAGGAAGACGATACCATCGATATTATCGGATTAACCGAATTTGCACCGGGTCAGCCCCTGCAACTGGTGTTC
>CAMBUH010000070.1 GCA_945870985.1 Chitinophaga pinensis | reverse complement strand
AGTCTGCTGATTTCAGACCCGTTTTTGCAGGATCCGCATTTCAGCAGAACCGTGGTACTGATTTGCGAACATCAGCCTGCTGGTAGCTTTGGTTTGGTACTTAACCAACCTATGAATTTATTTCTCAGCGATATAGTGCCGGCAGCTCCAGATTTGCAGCTACCCATTTTGTGTGGCGGACCCGTTGCCAATGATACCCTCCATTTTATTCACCGGAAACCCGATTTGCTGCAAGATTCCATTCGCCTAAAAGGAGATATTGCCTGGAACGGTGATTTTTTTCAAATCATTCAATACCTAAAATCTGGAAAAATGGAGGAATCCGATATTTTGTTTTTTCTAGGCTATAGCGGATGGGGGGAAGGTCAATTACAGCAAGAGTTACAGGAAAAAACCTGGATCACCTCTGAAATATCAAATTCGCTGCTATTTGAAATAGAACCCAAAGTGCGATGGCAAAATGCGTTGCTGGAAATGCAGGGAGAATATGTTCAAATGGCCAACTATCCGATAGACCCGCAATTGAATTAACTATTCATTTAGAAAGCAAAAAACCTTCGAACACTGTGCTCACAGCATTCGAAGGTTTGAAATTCCAACTTAAGGATTATTTTATTTAGTAGTAGACTTCTTGAGCAACTTCTCTTCAAAAAACATTACAGCCAGCACAAATAGTACTACGAAAAAATAATAGTTACCCATATTTATTACTGGGGTATGCAATAAATGCCCAAGGATATGAACCACCGGATAAAGAATCAGGCAGATGGCAACCAGGATTAGTAAGTATCTAATGAGTTTCATATTTGCAAATTTTTATAAAAATAATAAAAAATCGGAAATTCCATTTTTTGGGTAATCTAATCAGCCATTTCCCCATAAATACAAGACGAAAAATCTAAAACCGTTATCGCTAGTCCTATCCATCCTGCATATTTTGCCAAAATTTTGCTGCCTGCCAATACAATCGCCTGAATCCCTTGCCCTGCCAGTTTTTTTAAGCCGGCAATACCCAAAATACTGGCTGAGCCCACGCCAACTGCATCTTTTAAACAATCCCATATTTCGGTAGCATCAATGCTAAGCGATTTCGTTTGTAAAGCGCCAGACGATAAACTAGCTACATTCCCTATATGAATTCGTGGGAACTGCCGGTTCTTTAATACCTGCCAGCGACTATCCTCACTTCCGATTCCGAGCCGGAGACCTTCCTTCACAATAGCAATAATGTCCTGCTCATTATACCGCTGGAGCTCTGGCAGTTGCAGAAATAGTTGCAGCCAGTCGTTATCTACCTTATTTTTTCTTATTGCCCATTCCTCAAACGACAATGCATAGCTGGAAAAGTGATGCTCCAGCGATTTCTCATCCGAACCGGCTTGTTGAATACCGGCTAAAAAACCGGCTCGGTTCTGACGAATGCTGGGAACATTGATATACTGGCTTACCTGATAAAAATCCTGCAAAAAATTTCCCGAAAAACGGATAAAACTTTCCGTGAGGTATAACCTGGCTGCCTCTTCCTTTGGAGTATGAAGAATGGGAGCATCTTGTTTTTTACAGCCGGTAAAAATACCTATGCTGATAAGCACTAAAAAGAAACTGATTTTTGTTTTCATGTGAGTTAGCATTTGTTTCTCCAAACTTTATAATTCGACATTGGAGTTCTTCGACTCAGGCCTTGAGATTTGTATTCGAACAATTCAAAGTAACCACATCTAATAAGCGAAAAAAAGGGTAGAAATACCTGATTTTCGGGCATTTTTCACCGGATAACACAAAAAAGGCCCCTGAAATATCAGGGGCCTGAATACCGTAAAGAAAAAATGTTTAGTCCTGGGAAGTACCTTCCACCAGTACCGTTACTTTATTATTCAATACTTCCACAAATCCAGACTGTATAGTAAATTGTTCCGATTCTTTTTTGTCTTTCAAAATTTTCACTTTCCCACTTCCCAAAGCACTTACCATGGGAGCATGCTTATCTAAAATTTCGAATAAACCATTCACGCCGGGTAACATGATACCATACACGGATCCGCTGAACAGTTTTTTTTCGGGTGTTAATATATCCAGTTGCATGGTTTCGTAATTGTATCGTTTGCCTATTATCCTTTTGCTGCTTCCATCATTTTCTTGCCTTTCTCAATGGCATCTTCCAGGTTTCCTACCAGGTTAAAAGCTGCTTCGGGATATTCATCCACTTCTCCATCCATAATCGAATTAAATCCACGGATGGTATCATTGATATCAACAAAAACCCCTTTTAAACCAGTAAACTGCTCGGCCACGTGAAATGGCTGAGATAAGAAACGTTGAACTTTACGAGCTCTTTGTACCGTCATTTTATCTTCTTCACTCAGTTCATCCATACCTAAAATGGCGATGATATCCTGCAGTTCTTTATATCGCTGTAAAATCAACTTAACGCGGTTGGCACAATCGTAGTGTTCATTTCCCACAATGGCTGGAGTAAGAATCCGGGAAGTAGAATCCAAGGGATCCACCGCAGGATAAATACCTAAGTCGGCAATTTTACGGCTCAATACCGTAGTAGCATCCAAGTGGGCAAAAGTAGTAGCAGGTGCTGGATCGGTTAAGTCATCCGCTGGCACATATACTGCCTGCACAGAAGTAATGGAACCGTTTTTAGTAGAGGTAATTCTTTCCTGCATCAATCCCATTTCAGTAGCCAGTGTTGGCTGATAACCCACCGCTGATGGCATACGGCCCAACAGAGCCGACACTTCAGAACCCGCTTGGGTAAAACGGAAGATATTATCTACGAAAAACAGGATGTCTTTTCCTTTTCCGGTACCGTCTCCGTCGCGGAAATATTCAGCAATGGTTAACCCACTCAAAGCCACTCTCGCACGGGCACCCGGTGGCTCATTCATCTGACCAAACACAAAGGTTGCTTTGGAATCTTTCAGTAGGTCGAGGTTTACTTTGCTCAAATCCCATCCGCCTTCTTCCATACTGTGTTTAAAATCATCCCCGTATTGCATAATGCCAGCCTCAATCATTTCACGCAATAAGTCATTTCCTTCTCGAGTACGCTCACCCACACCGGCAAATACCGATAAGCCTCCGTGACCCTTGGCAATGTTATTAATCAGCTCCTGAATCAATACCGTTTTACCTACACCGGCACCTCCAAATAAACCAATTTTTCCTCCTTTTGCATAGGGTTCAATCAGATCGATTACTTTAATACCAGTAAATAATATTTCAGAAGCAGTACTTAAATTTTCAAAAATGGGCGGCTTACTATGAATAGGGCGTCCATTTTCTTTACTTACCTGAGGCAATCCGTCTATCGCGTCGCCAGTTACGTTAAATAAACGACCATTGATGCCTGCTCCAATAGGCATAGTGATGGGCCGGCCGGTATCGGTAACCGTCATTCCGCGCACCAATCCCTCGGTTCCATCCATGGCAATGGTACGAACACTGTCTTCTCCCAGGTGCTGTTGCACTTCAAGAATCAGCTTATCGCCATTTTCTTTTTCAATTTCAAGGGCATTAAAAATTTCAGGCAGGGTATTGTCGTCGGGAAAATGCACGTCAACAACTGCACCGATAATCTGTTTGATTTTTCCTTTGGTAGCCATTTCGGGTGAAATATAAAGTGATAAATGATGGATAATTCGGTAAGCCGGAAAGCATTTTCCAACTTGGCGGCAAAGGTAAGGGGATGTGCCCTAAAAAAATGAAAAATAAGGAACAAAATTGCCCTAAAAATACCCACACTTGAATTTTGCATCCTCCGGATTGCCCTAATGGGAAAAATGTAGCGGAAAAACCCCAAAAATGCCTATAAATCAATTATTTGTAAAAAACAATCCGTTTTTTCACTGTATAGATTACCGTTTTAACACGGTTCCCAATAAGTGGATAATTCCGGCTAACCCCAATTTGCCGGCTCCTTCGGTTAATTTATCTTTGGCTATTTCCTGTTCCCCAGTATGTTTTTTTCTTCCTTTTATCCAATAATACCCCGCCTGCACCAACTGGGAAATACCAGATAATCCTTGTTTTCCAGCTATAATTTCTGCCAGTCCCAAACCCGCAATCTTCAATCCCTGCATAGGAATTTTACGGGTTGAGTCTGCAATTTGTACCTCCTCCTCCTGAAGTTGACGTTTGAGCCGGTCGATTTCGGCCTGCATGGTTATTCCATCGCGTATAGGAATATTAGGACTGGAGGGATTCATGCGTTTCAGGTTTTGTATCCAGCATAGATTGAATTACACTATCCTTAACTTTCTTCCGGATGGATTTTCGAAAAGCAACTAACAATACTACCATTACCAAATATATCCCCGTAAGGCAAGCAAAGCCCAATGGAACTGAACCAGTAAGTTGAGCAAAATAGTAGCCCAACATAATGCTGAAACTCATCATCAGAAAAAAAACTACCATCGCCATTAGCAACCACCAGGTTAAACTGGAGCTTACTTCCGCCACTTTTTGGGTGAGCTGCAACTGAATCAGTCGCAATCTGTTTTGCACATATTGCTCGATGCGCTCTTTGTATTGCGTAAAAAAAGAAGAGGACTGCGATTCCATACAAATATTTTAGGCAGATTTTTCCGGGGAAGCACCATCAAAATGTTCGGTAACCTTACGGGCTTTATCTAGCAAGGTTTCCATGGCGGTTTCAAATTCGGCCACTTTTTCTTTTACATCTTCTTGTAAATCGTCAGACTTAGATTTCAAATCGTTCACCATTTCTTTGCCTTTGTTACTGTTGAGAAAAAGGGTAAGTGCGGCGCCAGCCAATCCACCCAGGATTAAGCCGGTTAAAAACTTTTCTTTATCATTCATAACTGTGGATTTAAAGGTTACTGGTATCGAAACAAAAGTGAGGAATAATCAGTATATTCACATAACCCTACTAAAGGTACGATGGAAAATCAGCCTAATCACCGTATTAACCGTTATTTTTTTTTAGCGGTCATTATCCTGTTCGCTGCGTTATTAATGCTGAGTTTACGGGCTTTTTTTACTGCATTTTTGGGAGCTATTATCTTTTATGTGCTGAGTAAAAAACCGGCTAACTGGCTTATCAGTAAAAGGAAATGGAGTAAAAGCCTTACGGCTATAACCGTTATTGTTGTTTCCCTGTTTATCTTTCTGATTCCCCTTACCCTATTTATAGCCATGCTGCTGAAAAAGGTAATGGTGTATAGTGGTAATGTTACCAATTTATATGCACCCCTGAAAGAACTGGATCAGGCTATTCAAAATCAGTTTCATATTACCCTGTTAAGCGATCAAAATCTGCAAAAACTGCAGGAATATTCCAGTCATTTTATTTCTAATGCCTTAAGCAGCAGTCTCAACACACTCGCATCCGTTACCATAATGTATTTTTTTCTGTACTTCCTTCTGGTAAATATCAATCGGATGGAAGCATCTATCCTACACTATTTACCTTTCAGTCGTAGAAAAATCATACTATTCGGAAACGAGCTAAAAGCCCAAACTTTTAGTAATGCGGTAGGTATTCCGATGGTGGCGTTTGGACAAGGATTTACAGCGTACATTGGATACTGGATATGTGGTGTTCCCGAACCTGCTTTTTGGGCAGTATTAACGGGTGCCACCTCTATTTTACCCATTGTGGGAACTGGACTTTTCTGGATTCCGATTGCAGCCTATCTTATCATGCAGCAACATACCTGGCAAGCGATTTTTTTAACTGTTTGGGGTGTAATGGTGATGGGTACCATCGACAATGTGATTCGGTTTGTGCTCGCTAAAAAAATGGCTAATGTTCACCCGCTCGTAACGGTATTAGGCATCATCATTGGGTTACAAAACTTTGGTATAACCGGATTGGTATTTGGTCCGTTGGTGATTTCCTATTTCTTTATATTATTGAAAATGTATTACTCAGATTATTTTGCGCATCCAATACATCCTCCCATTGAAAATGAAAACTCCTTTTCCTGGCCATTAGAGGGAGTGTTTAGAAAAGGGACCCAAAAAGTAGCTTTTAAGAAAAGAAAAATGCCCTAATACTTACTGTAGGCAGTATACGAATATTAATGCGCCCAGCGCAGCTCCAGCTAGGGGCGCAATTACGGGTAACCAGGCATATCCCCAGTCGGAGTTACCCTTATTTTTTATTGGCAGCAAAGCATGCATAATTCGAGGACCCAAATCACGGGCAGGATTAATGGCATAACCGGTGGGTCCACCCAAACTTAACCCAATTGCTAAAACCAAAAAAGCCACCGGTATTGCATTGATTGAGCCCAAACTTTGTGTGGGTCCTGTAATAAATAAAACACCAATTACAAATACGGCTGTTGCAATGGCCTCTCCTATAATATTGTCGGTATTGGAACGTATAGAAGCAGACGTGCAAAAAACAGCCAATTTAGTGGAAGCATCTTCCGTAGCATCAAAATGCTGTCGGTAAGCCAACCATACGATACCGGCACCCAGCATGGCTCCCAGTAATTGGGCCAAACAATAGCCGGGTACCAATGCCCATTCAAATTTTCCCGCAATTGCCAATGCCAGCGTTACGGCCGGATTCAAATGTGCCCCACTGGCATTTGCAGATATAAACACTGCCACAAATACCGCCATGGCCCATCCTAAAGTAATAGCAATAAGTCCCCCATTATTTCCTTTGGTCTTATTAAGTACTACATTGGCAACTACTCCATTCCCTAAAATAAGTAAAATGGCTGTGCCGGTAAATTCTGCTACGAGAGCTGTCATAAAGCAATTGTTTTACTGGTTTTTTCGAGTAACTATTTTGGTATCCCAGGATAGAATGATTGAACAATTTACTGAATAAAATACTGCTGGGCAAGTAATTCAAAATTCGTTACCTGTTGGGTTATCCAAGCTGATTTCATTCCTAATTCGGTTGCCATCCAGTTCGCAACCTTTTCTGCACTGGCAATTGCTACCCGCGCATCCAGAAACAACAGCCGGGTTCTGCGAGCCAATACATCTTCTATGGTAACCGCCAGCTCGTGCCGTATGGCATATATCACATCTGCCTTTGTATATGCATATGCAGGATTTATCCGCTCAGCATAAGCAGGATTTTCAGTAATCCATTGCTGAATTTTTTCTTTTCTCTGATCCGGAAATCCTATGGAAAGCTGATAGGTGATGCAAGTTTTCTTGGGCAGCTTTCCTACAAAAGAAGCATTGTCTACTGCATCCTGGGCCATTTTTCGATAGGTAGTCCATTTACCCCCCGTAATCGTTACCAAACCAGATGGGGCAATAATCAAGGTATGATCTCGTGAAAGCATGGCAGTACCTCCATTACCCTGCTGGCTAACCAGAGGTCTCAGGCCGGCATATACACTCAACACATCGGATCGTTGTACCAGGCGGGTTCCATATCGATTAATATGACTTAATATGAATTCAATTTCGGCTTCCTGGGCACGGGGTTCTAACTGAGGGGTATCTACGCCGGTATCGGTAGTACCCAGCAACACTTTGCCCATCCAGGGAACGGCAAATAAAACCCTGCCATCATCCGTTTTGGGAATCATCATAGCAGCTGATCCGGGAAATAAAGAATCGGGAATTACCAAATGAATTCCCTGAGAAGGCGTAACCAATTTATGCGGATGGGCATCATCCATTTCCAATACTGAATCTGTAAAAACACCGGTTGCATTCACGATTGCCTTTGCCAACACGGTGTGTGACTCTTGGGAGATTTCATCTATCAAAACAAGGCCAGTAAGTTTTCCATTGGTATGAACTAAAGAAGTTACCCTACAATAATTTAATAATACTGCTTCTTTGTTGGCAGCCGTTACGGCTAAGTCTATACATAAGCGGCTATCATCAAATTGACCGTCGTAGTATAATATCCCTCCGGAGAGTTGATGGGTTTGTAAAGAAGGTAATTGTTCCAGGGTTTCGCGTTTGTTTAATACAAGGGTTTTTCCAAGGGAGAGACTTCCAGAGAGGAGGTCGTACATTCTGAGCCCGATGGCATAATAATACTTTTGCCACCAGCGATATGCCGGAACAATAAAGGGTTGAACAAAAGTGAGGTGGGGGGCATTTTTTAGTAAGCGACCTCTTTCCCGGAGCGCTTCCATAACCAGCTTGATGTTTCCCTGCGCCAGATATCGAACTCCTCCGTGCACCAGTTTGGTAGAACGACTGGAAGTGCCTTTTCCAAAGTCGGCCTGTTCTATCAACAATGTTTTATACCCTCGGGAAGCGGCATCCAATGCCGTTCCTAATCCGGTGGCGCCACCGCCAATAATTATCATATCCCATTCTGCCGTTTGCCTCAATTGTTGAAGCATGTAATCCCTGTTCATTCAATCTTACTTATTGCGATGAGGCTTATTGTTCTTTACTCCAGTGTATGGTGGCTGATATCGCCCGGTTCCAACCTTTGGCATAGTGGTTACGCTGATCATCCGACATCATCGGATGGAAAGTTTTCTCCATTTGCCATTGCATCGAAATCTCTTCAATACTTTTCCAATATCCTACGGCCAGTCCCGCAAGATACGCGGCTCCCAAAGCGGTGGTTTCTGTTATGGCGGGCCTAACCACCTTAGTATTCAGCATATCGCTCTGAAATTGCATCAACAAATTATTGGCGGTGGCCCCGCCATCTACCCGCAATTCACGTATGGCAATGCCGGCATCGGCTTCCATGGCTTTTAACACATCCATGGTTTGATAGGCAATACTCTCCAAGGCCGCGCGGGCAATATGGGCATCTGTGGTGCCACGAGTAATTCCAAAAACTGTACCACGTGCATGTTGATTCCAGTGAGGTGCTCCTAAACCGGCAAAGGCGGGTACCAGAAATACCCCATCATTGCTGGTTACTTTGGTAGCCAATGCTTCTACTTCCGAAGAACTACGAATGATTTTCAATCCATCCCGCAACCATTGCACAACTGCCCCAGCAATAAATACACTTCCCTCCAGCGCATACTGGGTTTCTCCATTTATTTGCCAGGCAATGGTGGTTAATAAATTATTGGTAGAAGGTACTGGCTGTGTACCCGTATTCATCAGCATAAAACATCCGGTTCCGTAGGTATTTTTAACCATGCCAGAACGGGTACACATTTGTCCAAACAAAGCCGCCTGCTGATCCCCTGCAATTCCAGCAATAGGTATGGAATGAGCAGTTAATATTTGTTGGGTGAATCCATATATTTCACTGCTGCTTTTTACTTCTGGCAAAACGGAAGCTGGAATATTCATCAGATGCAACAATTCTTCGTCCCAAGCCAGCGAATGAATATTATACAACATGGTTCTGCTGGCATTGGATACATCGGTAGCGTGCACTTTGCCATTGGTGAGTTTCCAAATCAGCCAACTATCAACTGTTCCAAAACATATTTCTCCTTTGGCTGCTTTTTCTCTGGCTCCGGGCACATGATCTAACATCCATTTTAATTTAGTGGCGGAAAAGTAGGCATCGATAATCAATCCAGTTTTTTGCTGAATCTTTTTGGCCCATCCTTCCTGCTTAAGCTGATCGCAGTAGGCAGCCGTTCGCCTGTCTTGCCAAACAATTGCATTGTGGAGGGGCTGACCGGTAGTACGATCCCACAGCACGGTTGTTTCACGTTGATTGGTGATACCTATAGCAGCAATATCCTTAATGCTTAAGCCTGCCATAATCACCGCTTCTGCAGCAACACCCAATTGCGTGCTCCATATTTCATTGGCATCATGCTCTACCCATCCCGGCTGGGGAAAAAATTGGGTAAACTCTTTTTGGGCAATGGATTTAATATTTCCCAAATGGTCGAAAACAATGGCACGGCTGCTGGTGGTTCCCTGATCTAGGGCCAGAATAAATTGACTCATCCTAATTACTTTGGCTCAAGATACTGATTTTTATCGGGCAATATTTAAGGATTCCATACCAGCTAATAAAGTTACCCTTGAAAGCAAGTAGGCAACAAATAGGTTGGCTAACTGCCCGAATTATCTACGACTTTTCAACCAGATTTCGGGGTCGATGGGGGTACTCTTTTCATTCATAATCATGAATATCAAAGATCCTTCTCCATCTATAGAAACACCGGAACGACCGAGTGTTGTGCCAGCTTTCACCTCCTGATTTTTAGATACGGAAACAGAAGAGAGGTTGGTATATCCGGTAAAATATTTCCCGTGCTGGATGATAATCATTTGTTCTCCTTCCACTTCACTGATATAGGAAATTTTACCATCTGCCACACATTTTATAGTTGAGCCGGCTGGGAGAGAAATTTCGATGCCGTCGGTTTTCCTTTTTAATTTGGTACCCGGAATAGTTTCTATTCCAAAATGTGCCGTTACTACTCCGGAAGCCACAGGCCAAGGGAGGGAGCCGCGGTTATTTTCGAAATTAATCGACATCTCTCTTCCTTCCGGTGTAGATTCTAAGGGAGTATAGGTCCGCTCCCGATAAGGGGTGGTTAAACCGGAAACGCCTTCATTACTTTCAGTCCTTTTGGGAGCGGATGTACCTGCAGCCTTGTTTTTATCTTCCTGGGCTTTTAGTCTGGCGGCTTCGCGCTTTTTAGCCTCTTCAATTTCACGCCGAATAATGGCCTGAAAAGCTTGTTGCACCTTCTGTCGTTGCTTTTCTTTATCGCGAATTTGGGTAGTTATTTCTTTTTCTTTCCCTTTTAATTGCTCCACTACCTTATCCTGCTCCTTTTTATCAGTTTGCAACACTTTCAATTGCTCGTTCTGCACTACCAGGGTTCCCATCCTTTCTTTTTTGGTAGTGCCGAGCAATTGAATTTTTTCTTGCAGCAATGTTTCCGACTTGGCAATGGCAACCGCCTGCGTTTCTCGGTTTTTCCGATAACTGCGCAAGTAGGTTACCCGTTTAACGGCATCGTTAAAACTTACGGCTGAGAATAAAAAATTCAAGTATTCGTAACTGCTGCGATGTTTGTAGGCAAATACAATACTCATAGCATATTTCTGCTTGAGGGTATCTAACTCTCTTCGTAAGCGATAGATATCTCTCTCCTTCAAATAAATCGTTTCATCTAACTGCCGAATTTGCTTATTGATTGCGTTTACCAGTTCTTCCCTTCGATTGATTTTACTTTTGATAATAGCCAACTGTTTGAGCGATAATTTTTTACTATTCTGGGTTTCACTGTATAATCGATTCAAATCAGCCAACTCTTTTTGTAATTCCTGTTCCCGCTTTTGCAAATCCCCCTTGGAATTTTGTGCCAATACACCTAACTGCA
>CAMBUH010000069.1 GCA_945870985.1 Chitinophaga pinensis | reverse complement strand
CCTAGAATCCCTGCCTGCCGGCAGGCAGGGAACTTGGATCTGGAGCTTCGGAAACTCTTATACTATCCATTGTACTACGAGGCCGGGGGTGCAAAAGTAATATTTCGGCACTAATTCCTTGCTTTTTTCGGTATGAGAAGCGGTTTTATACTTAAAATAAGTACTATCAGAGGGAAGAAAACCAACTCCTGCCTTACTTGAGCGCATTTATAGCATTTCCTGGAGGGCAGCGGGTAAGAAAACGCGCGTGGGCACACTGGTCATGATGGAGAAATCATCCCCTAAAGATGACTGATTATCTAAAAATCGAAAAATACGCTGTACCGGATTCTTCCGGAAAAGGGCGGTAAATATCTCATCGCCCGCCATCCGCTCATTGCTTAGTACATTCAATAAAACACTATCATACAAACGATTTTTTTTAGTGGAAAAACTTACAGGGGATGAGTTTACATTGCCCGCCTTCATAAATCGAATCATTTCATCGGCCTTTTTTTGTATAAACTGAAAAGCATACCCACTGCTGGCTTTTACCTGTCCGCCCGCAGTACCGATATACCTAACCGGCCCCTCTTGTTGCGTAAAGCGATGATTAGTCATGGGAATTACACCCCCTTCGATATGTTCAACAGTATAGGAATCTCTGGTAATGTATTGCTCTATATAACTTCGCAAGGCTTCATCATAGGCTTCTACAGAAAGCAGGTCACCCGAAAACAACGTATATTCTACCAAAGCTTTTCGCTTAGTTACGGGTAAAACATATACAAAAGTGGTGCCTGCTTGCTGACTCACCCGAAAGTCCATAAAAGTGGCCATATCAGGTTGAAAACAATCCTGCGAGGTTTCTATCAGCCAGCCCTTAAAGTGCTGCAGTAAATGATAAGCTCCGGATTGATTAGCCGACCAGCTGGTTTCTGTAAACAGGATGCTATTTACTACAAAAGGGGCAGTAATATTTCCGGAAGCCAACTGAACAGTAGCAATGCCATTGGAATGGATGATACCCAGTACCTGTTCCGTTTTCCAGGTAATCAGGGGGCGAGTTGCGGCCATTTCCTGTACCCGATTGTAAAGGTCGATGCCCCGTATCATTTTATACTGATAAGGAGCCAGTGGGGCTGCAACAGAAAAGCCATTCGAATGAAATTCCAACTGATTCCAACGATGAAAAACGATCGACTCGAAAATTCCCGGCTGCTGCTCCCAGAAACACCAGGTGCGATCGTTGGTGTTTTTTGCGGCAGCGTCTATTACCAATATTTTTTTATCGGCAAAAAAATCATCCTGCATCATGCGCATCAGCACACTCATACCTGCACAACCCGCACCCGTAATAATATAATCGTAGTTTGTATTCAAAGAAAGGAAATATATTAGCTGATGGGAAAATCAGTGTTGTTGTAGTTGCTCGTCCCTTTTTACTTTATCCCAGTACTCGCGGGCAACCCATAACATACCAAAACTTTCTCCTTCTTCCTTTCCCAAATGCTTGTGATGCATTTTATGGGCCCAGCGGATTACTTTTATATATCGGTTGTTGCTACGGGAAAATAATTTGAACCGCTGGTGTATGATGATTTCATGTACCAAAAAATAAGCAAACCCATACATGGCTATACCAAAACCTATACCAACAGCCCAGTAATTGCCCTTCATGCTGCCCAGCATAATGCAGAGCCAGCTGGGAATGGCAAAAATCAAAAAGAAAGCATCATTTTTTTCGAAAAATCCTTCCCCTTTCTGGTGATGATCTTTATGCAAATACCACAAAAACCCATGCATCACATACCGATGGGTAAGCCAAGTAACCGGCTCCATGATGAAAAATGTTAACAGGGCAACCAAAACGTAAATCATAGCGTATAAAAAGTTCGGATGGCGAAAAAGAACAAAATCTGTATAAACAACAAATTTACTGCGAATTGGTTTACTTTTTTAAAGCCACTCTGCTGGAAAACCAGCATCAACAGGGCACTTATGATAAACCAGCACACATAATTGAAAATGGGAATGCTCCCCTGAAGCCAGGTCCAATACCCCAATTTTACCGCTGCAGGCTCTAGAAACCAGTCAAATAAGGTAGCCAGCAATGCCGAATCAATAATCAGTGAAAATTGCAACCATCGCTCGGGAATCTGCTCTGAGCGCGGGCCCATCCATTTAAGTAAACTTTCATGTACCCATATCATACACTGACCACTACACCAAACTACCAAAAACCAGTTTACCCCAATTAAAAAGGGTACCCCCTTTACACCGGTTCCCAACAAAGTTCCGTAGCGGTAGTCACCAAATAACAGGCCGGTATTCACGCCAATCATTTCCGTAAGCATACCTACTCCAAATGCCAGCAGAGCAAACCAATAAAATCTAGCGGATTTTTCATTATTGGTCCATAACAATAAACCCAACATCACACAAAGGTTTACCGGAGTCATTTTGATAAACCACTCGCTGTAAGTGCCGGTAATCATACCAAGCACCCCGCTCACATGAAAGAGCAGGGCAACAGACGTAGCGATGATAAATTTAGACTGACCCTCCATACCATAAAATTAATGCAGGGAATCAACAATATTGAGTATCTCCAATTGTTTTTGCCAGATGATTTTTTCTGTGATAGCCGCACTGCTTAAACAAAGCGGTATACCACCCCCGGGGTGCACGCTTCCGCCTACAAAATACAATCCGGGAATCTGATTACTGAAATTCGGGTGCCGCAAAAAAGCTGCCAACTTCGAGTTAGAGCTGGTGCCATATAAAGAGCCGCTATACGAATCGGTGAGGGATTCTATACTTACCGGATCGGCAACGGTTTCGGAAACAATCAAATCTTTTACCGAAACACCCAATATCCTACTCAGTTTTGCAATAATTCGTTCGCGCGATTGCTGGCGAAACAGTTCCCAGTCCTGACCCACATTAGCCGGTACATTAATCATCACAAACCAGTTTTCCATTCCTTCGGGAGCCTGCACACCCGGTTCGCACTTAGAAGTGATATTAATATATACCGTAGGATCTTCGTATAAGGTTTTGTGTTTGAAAAGATGGTCGAACTCTAATTGATAGTTGCCGGAGAAAAAGATATTGTGCAGCGATAGTTGCGGAAAATTTTTCTGAATACCCCAGTAAAAAATCATTGCACTGCTGCTGCGTTCTTGTTGCAGAATTTTTTTAGCTGCTTCGGGTTGTTGAAGTAATCGCAGGTAAGTAAAATAAACATCCACATTGCTGATTACCCAGTTGGCGGGAACTATTTCATCCCCCACTTTTACGCCGGCTGCTTTTCCTTCGGATAAGATGATTCGGGTAACGGAACAATCGAAATAAAACTCTACACCCAGTTTTTGTGCTAATTTAAAAAGCGCTTTCGTGATACTTATCATCCCCCCCTTCGGATAAAAACTCCCCTCATTATGCTCTAAGTGCGAAATCATGGTAAGCATGCCGGGGGCACTGTAGGGATTACTTCCGTTGTAAGTGGCATATCTGTCGAACAAATGCACCGTTTTCGGATTTCGAAAAGATGATTGGTTAAGCGAATGCATAGAACGAAACAAATGCTTCCAGCTGGTGGCAGCGATGGCAGGGCCGATAGCAGCATTCTGCAAGGTAGATGCTTTGTGCAGCGAATGGGTTAAAAATATATTGCCAACCTGATTGAATAAGCGATTGGCCTTTTGCAGGTAGCGAATGATATCCGACTCTTTTTCTCCATGCTTTAACGCCAGTTCCAATGCCAATAATTCTTTATCTGCATAGGCTTTCACCATTGGGCCTTCTTCATAAAAATAATGGCAGGATACCGGTAATTTTTCATAGCTGAAATAAGCCTCTATAGGTTCTCCGGCCAAAGCAAATAATTCTTCTATTAGGTGAGGGCGGGTAAATAAGCTGGGGCCTGCATCAAATTGAAAACCATCTTTTTCAAAATGATGCAGTTTGCCTCCGGGGAAGGAATTTTTTTCAAATACTTTTACCTGAAATCCTCGGCAAGCCATTCGGATAGCTGTTGCCAAACCGGCCACACCAGCACCGATAACAATTACTTGTTGCTCTTTAGGTAAGGGAGGAGTAGATTTATTTTTCATGCCACTTGCTGCCAACTTAACCAATCCGCTAATTTTGGAAATGCGATATGAAACCAGGGGGTAAATTCTTGAGGTTGCTGAGTAATCAATTCGTGAATTTCATCTACTTGTAAATACTTATAGGCTGCTACTTCAGCAGTGTTCGGCTGAACAAGTCCATCGTAGTATCCTACAAATACATGATCAAATTCGTACTCAGTTAATCCGTTGGAAAAAGTTGCTTGATACATAAAATCAAACACTTTTTTCAAAGGGGCAGTAAAGCCCATTTCCTCCTGCAAGCGGCGAGTGGCAGCTGCTATCGTTTCTTCTTCCGGACGGGGATGACTGCAGCAGGTGTTGGTCCACATACCGCCACAGTGATATTTTTCAGCTGCCCGTTGTTGCAAGAGTAATTGCCCCCGATTATTGAATACAAAAACGCTGAATGCCCGGTGTAACACAGCGCTACGATGGGCCTCCATTTTTTCCATGGTGCCGATGGCTTCATCCCGCTCATTTACCAGTATCAGTTGTTCCATCAGTAGGTGCTGGTTTAGAGTAAATTCAATTGACTCCGGATGCCGGCCTTAGCCAATATCAGCATTTTTCCATAATCAGGAATGCGTATGCGATACTGGAGGATATTTTGTGGGGGAACTTTTTTAATCTTTTTAAATAACGACAAATAGTATTTATACGCTACATATACCCCAAAGCGGGCTTTTTCGGGCAGTGCACGTATTCCAAGATAGGCATGATCAAAATCACGCTGAATATCATTTTCAATAGCCTCTTTATCCCGCTGAGAAAAATTATTGAAATCACAGCCCGGAAAATAAACCCTTTCTAAACCCTCATAATCTGCTTTGAGATCTCTCAGAAAATTCACTTTCTGAAAAGCAGCACCCAAACTACGGGCAGGTGCTTTGAGAGATTCGTATTGCTCGCGGTTTCCATCACAAAAAACAAACAAGCACATTAACCCAACCACTTCCGCACTGCCGTAAATATACTCTTCGTATCCATTTTGATCGTAAGCCACCCTGTTTAAATCCATTTCCATGCTATGAAAAAAAGCCTCAATCAGGGCGTGGTCTATTTGATATTGGTTAACCGTTAACTGAAAACTATGTAAAATCGGGTTCAGACTGATACCCCGACTAATGGCATCATAGGTTTGCTTTTTAAAATCGGCCAGTAAATAGGCTTTATCCTGGTCGTGAAAAGTGTCTACAATTTCATCTGCCAAGCGAACAAATCCGTAAATATTAAAAATGGGGGTACGCAAATCTTTGTGCAAAATTTTGATGGCAGACGAAAAACTGGTGCTATACAACTCCGTAGTCAGTTTACTGCAAGACTGGCTGAGTTGATGAAATAAGCGTACCATACGAAGGAATTAAGATAGAAATTTAATAATTTTTTTTTGAATTGAACAAACCTTTCGAATGATTATCCAAAATCTGGGTGACTATTAGCTATTTATTTATACAAATTGTTTGGTTATTTCCTTGGCCACAACTTCCCCGCTGATTAGGCTGGGAGGCACTCCGGGCCCTGGTACGGTAAGTTGGCCGGTATAAAAAAGGTTGCTTACTTTTTTACTTCGGAGGGATGGTTTTAAAACAGCGGTTTGCAGTAAAGTGTTTGCTAAACCATAGGCATTTCCTTTAAAAGCATGGTATTCGCTGATAAAATCACTGGTGGAGAAGGATTTCTTATAAATGATTGCGTCAAGAATAGTTTGTCCCCACCGATTTTCTAATCGGGTTACTACTTCTTGAAAATATCGGTCGCGCAGTTCTTCGGAGTCGTCGGTTAGGCCGGCTGCCACTGGGATAAGAATGAACAAATTTTCACAACCTTCGGGAGCCGTAGAGGGGTCGGTAGTGGAAGTTACATTCACGTAAAAAAGCGGATCAGTTGGCCACTGAAAGCTGGTGTATATTTCTTCGCCATGCTTGGCAAAGGAGGTGTCGAAGAAAAGTGAGTGATGCTGAACGCCGGTTAATTTTTTATTAAGGCCCACATAATACAATAAACAACCGGGTGCCATTACCCTAGAGTTCCAGTAAGCATCGGAATACGATCTGCTGGCAGCGGGTAGCAAGGCGGTTTCTATATGATGATAATCTGCTCCGCCAATAATTACATCGGCTGTGTGTAGGCCAATGATAGTTTCTGATGACTGGCTTATTTTGGTGTGCAGTGCGGTTGCCAATCCGTTGCTCACTTCAATAGAAGTAACTTCTTCATTAAAATGGAAGGTAACGCCTAACTCAACGGCCAGGTTGTACATTCCTTTTACAATTTGGTACATACCCTTCTGCGGAAACCAAGTACCGCCCTCTATATCGGCATAGTTCATTAAACTATATAGTGCCGGGGTTTTAGAAGGAAGGGCACCCAAAAACAAAACGGGAAATTCCATCAACTCGCGTAAACGGGGATCTTTGAAGTATTTAGCTACATGCGCCTTCATCGATTTGAATACATCTAAGCGAAACAATCCCTTCATCAAATCAACATCCAGAAACTCAGTAAGGGATTGGCCCGGTTTCATTACCAGTTTTTTAATTCCTACCTCGTATTTATAGGCAGCTTCGGTAAGAAAGGCAGCAAGTTTTTTACCGGCACCGGGTTCAACGGATTCGAAGAAATCTTGCAAAGCCTCGGTACCTGCGGGAATATCCCATTGACTATCGGGCCAGAATACAGAATAGGAGGGGTCTAATCTTTTGAGTTGATAGTAATCACTTACTTTTTTTCCGAATAGGCGGAAATATCTTTCAAAAACATCGGGCATCCAATACCAACTTGGGCCCATGTCGAAAGTAAAGCCGGCAGCTTCCATTTTTCTAGCTCTACCGCCCGGTATCGGATGTTTTTCTAACACTACTACCTCCCAACCTGCTTTTGCCATAAAACTGGCAGCAGACAAACCAGCGAAGCCGCTACCTATTATAATTACTTTTTTTTGCAAAAGCGATAGTTGAAAAAGTTTCTTAATGACGATTGATTTGTGTTTTCAGCAATTTACGGGCAAAATGTATTCTGCTTTTGATAGTTCCTAGGGGCTCTTGTAACATATCGGCAATTTCGTGGTATTTATACCCATCGAAATATAATAAGAATGGATTTCGAAAAATTTCTGGCAAATCATGTATGGCTTGCTGAACCTCTTTCAGATTGATGGTTGCAATTGCTTCATTGCTAACCGTTCCCTGTTGGGTATTGATAAGAAAATCATTGGGCGTATAATCGAAAATCGTTTGCTGCTTGGCTTTTCTGCGGTAGTTGTTGATAAATATATTCCGCATGATGGTATACAACCAGGCTTTGATGTTGGTACCTACATTGTACTTGTCTTTATTCGCCAATGCGCGGAATAAGGTTTCCTGATACAAATCTTTGGCTGCTTCGTGATCGTGTGTTAACGTATGCGCGAATGGCTTTAAAAATTCTGCATTGTTTAACAAGAGTCTGTTGAATTCAATTGTTGACATAGCCCGTTTGTTTAAGATTTACAAAACAAAGTTAAACAAAAAACAAATACCAATCATAGCAAATAAAACAATATATGTTTTTTTGTTATTGATTTACAACATATTAAGCATAACAAAATAAATTTTGTTTAAAACATTGCCTATCAAAATTAAACAAATAAACAAAACCTTCGTTCCTTCACATAGGCATATGGTAACATACCCCGGAATTGGGGAGCAACTACATTGTTAAACAAAACAGGGTGCAATTAATCGATTGTACGAGAGATTTGGAAAAAATCCATCACTTCTAGCAGGGATTTCTTGATATGGATGCTTGAGGGCACTTTTTTGGTATACTGCTGTGCCAGTAATCCGGAAATCATAATGTTTCTATCGGGCATACGATTATGCGCATTCAGCAGAAATTTATCGAAGTTAAAATTACTTGCCACCGAAGTGAGATGGGTATAGATTACCGGAATATTTTTGGCATTCACTATAAATTCTACATCTTTTAAGGGCACATTTACCCCCAAATAGTAAACTCTATATCCGCGAGACTTTAATAAGTAATAAACAAAAAGTAAACCAAGTTCGTGGTATTCGCCTTCCGGAAGGAATAGTAAAACCGGATTCTTGTTTTCGGGTATGCGTTTAACTCCTTCAATACCAATTATCAGTTTCTGACGAATGATATTGGTGGCCAGGTGCTCTTGGGCAGGGTTAACATGATTCGTTATCCATAGCATGCCCACTTTTTCTAAAAAAGGGAAGATAGTTTTTACGATAGCTTTTTCAACACCTTTCGAACGTATATGATCGTCGAGCAAAAGTTCAAACTGATCGGGATTCATGTCGCTCATAGCAACAACTAGGTCGTTGATTAATTTCTCCTGAATTGCTTCTGCCTGAGAAAGCAGGGCAATTTTTTGGTTCATCTCATCGGTAGACATCTTATCGATCCGAGAGATTTTGTAGCCATATTTATTCAGGAGCGCAATATTCAGAATAGCCTTCAACTCTACATTTGAGTAATGGCGAATATTTGTTTTGGTACGCTGGGGGGTTAACAAACTATACCGCTGTTCCCAGATACGGATGGTGTGGGCTTTTATACCGGATAGATTTTCTAAATCCTTAATGGTAAAGGTATTCATGGAAACTATAACACGCCTTAGGTGAAATTGTTTAGCGCTGGGATGAAAAATCTGTACACCCTTATATAACAGCCTGCCTATGAATCAGTTACTTTATTTTCTGCAGATACGCGCCATATCCACTCTTGGCATATATGCTCGCAAGTTTCATTAATTGATTCCGCTGGATATAGCCCATCCGAAAGGCTACCTCTTCTATACAGCCGATTTTCTGACTTTGCCGCTTTTCAATTACCCGAACAAATTCACTGGCATCGCTGAGCGAGTCAAATGTGCCTGTATCCAGCCAAGCTGTTCCCCGGTTCATAATACCCACCTGCAAATTCCCTTGTTTGAGATACACCCTGTTTACATCCGTGATTTCGTATTCCCCCCTTGGAGAGGGTTGTATATTTTTAGCAATATCTACCACCGAATTATCGTAAAAATACAAACCAGGAACGGCAAAATTAGATTTTGGTTGCAGTGGTTTTTCTTCAATAGAAATAGCTCTTTGCTCATTATCAAACTCTACCACGCCATATCTTTCGGGATCATTTACTTCATAAGCAAACACAGCAGCACCTGTTAAATTATTGAACGATTGAACCAACTTACTAAATCCGGCCCCATAAAAAATATTATCCCCCAAAATCAACGCCACCTTATCGTTCCCAATAAAAGATGCGCCAATTACAAATGCTTGGGCCAGTCCATTTGGCACTGCCTGCACTGCATAAGAAAAGGAACAACCCAATTCGTTGCCATCTCCCAGCAAGCGCTGAAACTGACTACTATCTTCGGGTGTGGTGATGATGAGTATTTCCCGAATACCCGCCAACATTAGCACAGACAAAGGATAATAAATCATCGGCTTATCGTAAATAGGCATAAGCTGTTTACTGATACCCTTTGTGATAGGGTACAATCTTGTACCGGAACCTCCTGCCAGAATAATACCTTTCATGCTGTTTATTTTGGGGTTACTGTAATGCTTATTAGTGAGGCGTATAAATAAAATCTAAATCGTAGGCAATATCACTTAACAAAGGTTGCGTAATATCTTTGGGTGACAGGATTCTTGCTGATTCGGGTGTTTGCCAGGCGATGTTAAGTGCTGGGTCTGAATAAAGAATGCCGGCATCCGCAGCCTTGTTGTAAAAATTATCGCACTTGTAAAAAAATACGGCCTGCTCAGATAACACTTCAAATCCATGTGCAAATCCTCGGGGAATAAATAATTGGGTCTGATTGTTTTCTGATAATTCGATGCTAAATGATTTTCCATAGGTGGGTGAACCCTTGCGAATATCTACCGCTACATCTAAAACGCTACCCTGCAGCACCCTTACCAATTTGGCTTGTGCATATTCGCGCCGCTGAAAATGTAACCCCCGAATAACGCCTTTTTGTGAGCTAGACTGATTGTCTTGCACAAAATCAACATCCCATCCCGTTTGTTCCCGAAAAGTATGCCGGTTAAAGCTTTCAAAAAAATAGCCCCGGTCATCCCCAATCAGGTTATCGTGAATTATATAACAATCAACTAAAGGAGATAATTCTGCCCGCATATATTAAGCTGGATTATACATTTTTTGATAATAATTTTGATAGTCGCCAGAGGTTACCTGCTGAAGCCATTCCCCATTACTCAGGTACCAATCGATGGTTTCGCTCAAACCCTCCTCAAATGTTACGGAAGGATACCAGCCCAGTTCGCGATTAATTTTATTGGCATCTATTGCATAGCGCAAATCATGACCGGGCCTATCTTTTACATAGGTAATTAATTGGGCCGACTCTCCAGCGGGTCTGTTCAGCTTCTCATCCATTAACGAGCACAACAACTTAACCAGATCAATATTTTTCCATTCATTAAATCCGCCCACATTATAGGTTTCGCCAATTTTCCCTTGATGAAATACCAAATCAATTGCCCGGGCATGATCTTTCACAAACAACCAATCCCGCGTATATAATCCATCCCCATAAACCGGTAATGGTTTTTTGTGGATGATATTATTTATAAACAAGGGAATCAATTTCTCCGGAAAATGATAGGGCCCATAATTATTTGAGCAATTCGAAACTACCGTAGGCAAATGATAGGTTTCATGATAGGCCCGCACAAAATGATCGGAAGACGCCTTACTGGCAGAGTAGGGAGAATTGGGGGAATAGGGCGTGGTTTCGGTAAATAGCCCTTCTGCACCCAGCGTTCCATACACTTCATCAGTAGAAATATGATAGAACCGATGGGTATCCATATTGCTTTTCCAATTTTCTTTGGCTACATTCAACAAATTAACCGTTCCTATCACATTGGTATATACAAAATCCAGCGGAGAAACGATGGAACGGTCTACATGCGACTCCGCTGCTAAATGAAGTACATCTGTAATTCCATAGCGGATAAACACCTCATTCAGGGCTACCGCATCTAAAATATTCACTTTCTCAAAATAATAATTAGAGGCACCTGCCACATCTTGCAAATTCGCCAGATTTCCAGCATAGGTTAAACAGTCTAGATTAACGATTGTATACCTGGGATATTTATTTACAAATAGCCTTACCACATGGGATCCAATAAAACCTGCTCCACCGGTAATCAAAACATGCTTGCTCATACGTTGAATTTACGGTGCAAAGAAACAATAAAAATAGGAGTTTCCCAATCCCACCCTGCCATCTCGAGTTATTTTAGCAAATAACTGTAACTTCCTCTTTCAATTGACACACATGAACCAACGTTTTTATTCCCTGGATGTATTTAGGGGGGCAACCGTTGCCTTGATGATTTTAGTGAATAATCCCGGAACCTGGTCGCATATCTATGGGCCCTTAACACATGCCGATTGGC
>CAMBUH010000068.1 GCA_945870985.1 Chitinophaga pinensis | reverse complement strand
TGCTGGTTTCTTTTATTTTGTATCTCAACCAGATTTTTCGTCCCCTGCGGGTGATAGCTGATAAATTTAATGTATTGCAGATGGGGATGATTGCTGCAGAGCGGGTAATGAAAGTGTTGGATAATCCGGATACCACCCCCCCTGATATTACCCAGGCCTATCAGCCAAATAAGGTGGATGGAACCATCGAATTTCGGAACGTATATTTTGGTTATGATGAACATCGAGATGTACTGAAAAATATTAGTTTCACGGTACCTGCCGGCACTACGGTGGCATTGGTAGGGCATACCGGTAGCGGAAAAAGCAGCATCATCAGTTTAATCAACCGCCTGTACCCATTGCATCGGGGTACTATTTTGCTGGATGGGGTTGATATAAATGAATATGAGCTGGCGCTGCTTCGTAAAAATATTGGGGTAGTGTTACAGGATGTTTTTTTATTCTCGGGTACCATTGCTGAGAATATCACCTTACGAAATCCTGCCATCACCCGCGAACAGGTGGTTGAGGCAGCTACTTTAATAGGCGTGCATGATTTTATTACCCAACTGCCAGGCGGTTACGATTATTCGGTAATGGAAAGAGGCAATACCCTTAGTTTAGGCCAGCGGCAGTTGATTTCCTTTATCCGGGCCCTATTATATAATCCGGCCGTATTAATTTTAGATGAGGCCACCTCCTCCGTTGATACCGAAAGTGAACAATTGATTGAACAGGCTATTGATAAATTAATTAGTGGGCGCAGTTCCATCATCATCGCCCATCGCTTAAGCACCATCCAAAAAGCGGATCAAATAGTTGTATTATCCAATGGGGTAATTCAGCAAATGGGTACCCATGAAAGCCTGCTGGCTGATGGTGGAATGTACAAGGAGCTGTATGAGAAGCAATTTCAAGCGACAACTGCATAATATATTGATAATTAGCACTTTGTGTAATTATTAGGTATTCACCACTTTTTTTCGTATATTTTATGTTATCTGGGTTAGCAACCAAAAAGGGGGCGGTTTCCTCTAGACCTTAGCTGTTAAAGAAGTTTTGCACTTTTTTCAGTTTTCAGTCCGGCTTTTCCACGCATCCCCCTATCTTTGCCGCAAATTCAAAAACAGGTATGGTGTTCAGAAGCATGAAATATTGTCTGGTGGCGGTTTTGAGCCTTTTTTTATTGATGATTGCCCCATCCCTCCCAGCACAGGAAAACCACGAGGCGGCTTCCCATGAAAATGCGGGTGAAGCGAAGAAAGATTTTGATGCTGCAGAAGTGATTTTCGGACACATTCTGGATAATCATGAGTTTCACCTCACAGAGTACCACGATGCCGCTGGAAATCTCCACCCGATTTCCATTCCACTACCTATTATCGTTTATTCTCCCCAACGCGGATTAAGTGTGTTTATGTCGTCTCGTTTCGAGCATGGTCATGCCACTTACAATGGATACCAATTGAAAGAGGAAAAAATTGAAGCTGTTCGCGAAGATGGATCTATTGACGAAGAAGTAAAACTGATTGATTTATCTATTACGAGAAATGTTGCCCAGATGTTGATTGCTTTGGCCATATTGGTATGGTTGATGGTATCCATTGCCAATTCGTATAAATCTGGTTTGGGAGTTACTTCAGCGCCCCGTGGCAAGCAAAATTTACTAGAGCCGGTGATTACTTTTGTACGTGATGAGGTAGCGAAACCAAATCTGGGTCATAAATACGAAAAGTACCTGCCCTATTTATTAACCACGTTTTTCTTTATCCTGATTAATAATATTTTCGGTTTGATTCCCGGTACGGCCAACGTAACAGGTAATATTGCTTTTACCGTGGTATTGGGGTTGATATCATTTGTAGTGATACTGTTCAGTACGAACCGTCATTTCTGGGGGCATATTTTTAACCCACCCGGAGTACCGGGCTTTGTTAAGCCAATCTTGATATTGGTTGAATTTTTGGGTGTGTTTATCAAACCCTTTGCATTGATTATCCGTTTGTTTGCGAATATGGTGGCAGGACATATTATCATCATCTGTTTAATATCCTTGATTTTCATATTTGGTCAAATGAGTTCGATTGCCGGATGGGCAACTTCACCGGTTGCGATTGGGTTTACGGTTTTCATATATATGATTGAGGTGTTGGTGGCATTTTTGCAGGCATTTATTTTCACCAACCTCACGGCAGTATTTATTGGAGCGGCTTTTGAAGGAGAACACGATCATTCAGAAGCGGCCCATCACTAAACGTTTTTTTTCACTATAAATACAACGATCATGAGTTCGAATTTGATTTTACTGGATGCCTTAGCAAATGCAGGTGGTGCCATTGGTGCTGGCTTAGCTGCTATCGGTGCAGGATTAGGAATTGGTCAAATCGGTAAGGGTGCTGTTGAAAGCATTGCCCGTCAACCGGAAGCCATGAACGACATTCGTGCCAACATGATTCTGGCTGCAGCCTTAGTTGAAGGTGCTGCTTTGTTCGGAATTATCGTAGGTTTCCTTGCTATGGTTTTGAAATAATCAACGCCCAGCAAAACATTTCAACCGCATTCAATGCACAGGGCGGCGAATGCGGTTTCTTTAGAAGATTATTACTAGTAATATAAATCGTACGTTATGAAATTATTGACTCCCGATCCGGGGTTGCTGATATGGACCCTCCTCGCTTTCTTGGTGGTGTTTTATATACTTAAAACAATGGCATGGCCTGCCATTATAAAAGGATTAAAAGAACGTGAGCAGAACATTGGAGAAGCTATTGCTACTGCCGAAAGAGTGAAAGGCGAAATGGCTGCCCTCAAAAATGAAAATGAGGTAATGATGGCTCAGGCCCGTGAAGAACGCAGTCAACTGATGAAAGAAACTCGTGAGCAAACGCAAAAAATGATCAGCGAAGCCAAAGACAAAGCCAAAACTGAATACGATCGCATTGTTGCAGAAGCACAGCTCGCCATCAATCAGCAAAAAAATGCGGCCCTTACCGAGGTTAAAAATCAGGTTGGTGCCTTGGTGATTGAAGTGAGTGAAAAAATTCTTCGCAGAGAATTGAGCAATAAATCTGAGCAGGAAAAATATATCAACGAATTAGCCGAAGGAGTGAAACTGAACTAGTATGCCCAATCCACGTTTAGCTGCCCGATATGCCAAAAGTTTGGTAAGCCTTTCCCAAGAAAAGGGAAACCTGGAAGCCGTATATGCCGACATGAGTTATTTGTCGCAAGTATGCAAGCAAAGCCATGAGTTTGTGAATCTGCTGAGAAGCCCCATCATTAAGGCAGATCAGAAAGGTAAAATCATGGATGCGATTACCCGCGGCAAAATTGGTGCCCTAACCGAAGCTTTTATCACCTTGCTGATTAAAAAAGGCCGTGAATCAGATTTACCCGAAATAGCGAATGCTGTTGTTGAGCAATACCATGAAATTAAAGGTATTCACCTAGTTAAACTCACTACCGCTGCTCCGGTTGGGGAGTCGATGAAACAATATATCGAGCAGAAAGTAAAAAAGGAGAAAGGCTCGGGAACCGTGCAGCTAGAAACGGTGGTGGATGAAAAAATAATCGGCGGATTTACGCTGGAGATGGATAATCAACTGCTCGACGCCAGTATTTTGAGAGACCTGAAAGACATTAAGCGGCAGTTTGATAAAAATCTATTTGTACACAATATCCGCTAAAGCGGGACTTATTATAAACTAACAATTTAAAAGTATATCAATCATGGTAGACATTAAACCTGATGAAATTTCAGCGATTCTGCGTCAGCAGCTGAGCAATTTTAATGTAGGCGCAGACCTGGAAGAAGTGGGAACGGTATTGCAGGTAGGGGATGGTATTGCCCGCGTTTATGGATTAAATGGCGTTCGCAGTGGTGAGCTGGTAGAATTTGATAATGGCGTTAAAGCCATTGCCCTTAACTTGGAAGAAGATAATGTAGGGGTGGTATTGATGGGAGAAGGTGCTGGTATTAAAGAAGGTGCCAAAGTGAAGAGAACCGGACAAATTGCTTCTATTAAAGTGGGAGAAGGTGTGGTAGGACGGGTAATCAATACTTTGGGCGAACCCATCGATGGGAAAGGTCCATTAGTAGGTGAATTATACGAAATGCCCCTGGAGCGGAAAGCCCCCGGTGTAATTTATCGTGAGCCCGTTAAAGAGCCGCTGCAAACTGGTATCAAAGCTATCGATGCCATGATTCCAATTGGACGTGGTCAGCGGGAATTGGTTATCGGAGACCGTCAGACTGGTAAAACAGCTATCTGCGTTGATACCATCATCAACCAAAAAGAATTTTTCGAAGCCGGCAATCCGGTTTATTGTATTTACGTAGCCATCGGACAAAAAGCTTCTACCGTTGCCGGGGTTATGAAAACATTAGAAGATAATGGCGCTATGGCATTCACAACCATTGTGTGTGCTTCTGCCTCTGATCCGGCTCCCTTGCAGTTCTATGCTCCTTTTGCCGGTGCTGCTATTGGAGAATTCTTCCGTGATACTGGTCGCCCTGCTTTGATTATCTATGATGATCTTTCTAAGCAAGCGGTAGCATACCGAGAGGTATCTCTGTTGCTGAGACGTCCACCCGGACGGGAAGCTTATCCTGGTGATGTATTTTATTTGCACAGTCGTTTACTCGAAAGAGCGGCCAAAGTAATTGCCAATGATGAAGTGGCTAAGAATATGAACGATTTGCCAGCTTCTATTAAACACCTGGTAAAAGGCGGTGGATCTTTAACGGCACTTCCAATTATTGAAACACAGGCTGGCGACGTATCTGCCTATATTCCTACCAACGTAATTTCAATTACCGACGGACAAATATTCCTCGAGGGTAACCTCTTTAATGCGGGTATCCGTCCGGCTATTAACGTAGGTATCTCGGTAAGTCGTGTAGGTGGTAACGCCCAAATCAAGTCGATGAAGAAGGTAGCAGGTACCTTAAAACTAGATCAGGCCCTATACCGTGAGTTGGAAGCGTTTTCTAAATTCGGGGGAGATTTAGACCCTGCCACTAAGAATGTAATTGATAAGGGTGCCCGTAACGTGGAAATCCTGAAGCAGGCACAATATTCACCCATGAGCGTAGAAAAACAGGTAGCTATTATTTACCTGGGTTCTCAGGGTTTACTGAAAGAAGTTTCTGTTAAAAAAGTGAAGGAATTTGAAGCACAGTTTCTGCTCGAAATGGAAACCAAACTTCCACATGTGTTAGCTGAATTTAAAAAAGGTCAGTTAAATGAGGGAAGTATTGCTGAAATGACTGAACTCGCCAAAGGAATAGCAGCTCATTATAAGTAAGCTAATTACATTTATTTTACAAATACTGAAACCCCGCTATTGCGGGGTTTTTTTTAACAGGTTGCTGCAACAAATGCATACAGGTCACACAGTATTTTTGGTAGCTTGCAACACTTATTCATCTTGAATGTTATAAAGGGTATGCAGCCACTGGTTAAGATAACAGCGCTCACCAAGCAATTTGGCCATCTCACGGCAGTGGATCATTTGTCTTTTTCGGTTGAACCAGCATCTGTATATGGTTTTCTGGGTCAAAACGGTGCTGGAAAAAGTACTACTATCCGAATGTTAACTGGCCTAATCATGCCCACTTCTGGAGAAATTGAAATATTCGGTTTATCGCTTGCCAAACATAAAAAAGAAATTCTCCAACAGATAGGAGCGGTAATTGAAAAACCGGATGTGTACCAATATCTGTCGGCGTATGATAACCTGCAATTGTTTGCCCGCCTCAGTGGAATTCGGCCAACCCGTGTTAGTCTGATGGATCAGCTTGCGCAGGTAGGTCTGGCAGATCGTGCGAAAGATAAGGTAGCAGGTTTTTCACAGGGAATGAAGCAGCGACTGGGCATTGCCATCGCACTGGTGCACCAACCCCAATTAATTATTCTGGATGAACCTACTAATGGACTAGATCCGCAAGGCATTGCCGATATCCGGCACCTGATCATTCACTTGCGAACTGAGATGAAAAAAACAGTGATAGTATCTTCTCATCTATTGAGTGAAATTGAACAGGTAGCCACGCAACTACTGATTATTCACAAAGGGAAAAAAGTGAAAGAAGGGAATGCTTCGGAATTATTCGACCCTGCAAAAACTGTAGTACAGTTAAGCACCGAACAGAACGAAACCGCATGGGCCGTATTACAAAATTCGGCCTGGCAGCCTTATCTGGAGCGGATTACACCCGAAGGAATTATTTTAAAAGTAGATCGCCGACAGATTCCTGCATTGCATCAGTCACTGGTACAATTGCAGATACCCCTAATATCATTACAACCCCGGCATTCGCTGGAGGATTATTTTTTACAAGTTACTACCCCTGGATATGTGGACACTCTTTCAAATTGAGGTATATAAAATATTCCGTCGTCCACGAACGTATATTGCATTCGCGGCTATTACTGGTTTGATTGGGATCATACAGTTTGGATTAAAGCTGGATGGAGAACAGTACGTAGAATTTATGATGCGGGATATTACCTCCTCCATTACCATCGAAGGAAATATTTTAAATGGATACCAGGTTTGTTACATAGTATTACAGGTATTGCTGGTGCATGTGCCTTTACTGATTGCGCTGGTGGCGGCTGATATGATTTCGGGTGAGGCCAATATGGGCACGCTGCGTTTATTGCTTACCAAGCCTATCAGTCGCGATGCTTTTTTAGTGGCTAAGTTTATGGCAACCATGGTATATACGTTACTCTTGCTAATCTGGTTGGCTATATTAGCTTTGTTTTTAAACATGTTGATTTTTGGTACCGATGATTTGTTTTTACTCAAGAGCAGTTATATAGTGCTGTTGAGGGAAAATGATATCTTCTGGAGATATTGCGGGGCCTTTGCTTTTGCTGCCCTTGCCATGAGTACAGTTGCCGCACTGGGCTTTTTATTAAGCCTTTTTGCCAACAATTCTATCGGCCCCATTGTTGCCACCATGAGTATCATTGTTTTTTTAACCATACTCAGTACCCTGAATATTCCCTTGTTCAGTTATGTAAAGCCTTATTTGTTTACTACCCATATGATTGGGTGGAAAGAATTTTTCGATATTAAAGTGAATGCATCCAATGAAGCCTTATCGGGTACTATACAACATCCTATGCGCATCGTACAATCGGCGATGGTATTGTTAACACATATTGTGTTGTTCTTGTTAATTTCAATATGGGTATTTCGCAAAAAAGATATTCTTAGTTAATTATAGCAGGGTTTATGAAGAAAATACGTTTGTTAGTCTTTAGTTGTATGCTGGTTGCGGGTATTCAGGCCCAGGATATGACGCCCCTCGTGCAAAAAGTACGGGCGAAAATTGAGCAGGTAAAAGACTATGTGGCGGTGGGCACTATGAAGACAGACGTTTCATTTATTAAAGCTCCCATCGGAAAAGTAAAAGTATATTTTAAAAAGCCCGATCTGTTTTCTATTAAAAAAGAAGGTGGTATCTCTTTGTTGCCCAAGGGCGGCGTTTCCATTAACATGAGTTCATTGATGGCTACCACTTCTTTTGTTGCACTTTCTGCAGGGGAGGCAGTAGTTGACGGCATAAAAACCCGTGTGGTAAAATTGCTGCCCATGAACGAAAACAGCGAAGTGATTTTAACCACTTTGTATATTCAGGAAGCTACGCTACTTGTTTTAAAAGCCGTTACCTCTACCCGCGAAAATGGCACCTACGAAATGACGATGCAATACGGAGCTTATCAGCAGTATGGATTGCCCGATAAAGTGATTTTTAGTTTCAACACCAAAGACTATAAATTACCCAAGGGCATTACCCTCGAATTTGAAGAGGAAACAAAGCCACTTACCGAGGCTGAAAAAATAAAAAACAGAAAGGGGCGGGTAGAAATCAATTATAGTGCTTTCACCATCAACCAGGGTTTGGCAGATGCGGTGTTTAAAAAGTAAGGGAAGTAGATGTTATCCCTTATCGAAGCGTTACGCGCCATACCATTTGAAACTCTGCTCCGGGCAATAAGGTACAAATTCCCTCTTTTTCTTCTAATTTTCCAGAAGCAGTTGCATGATCGGCAATTCCGTGCCAGGGTTCTAAACAAATAAATGGAGCATTGCGGGCACTCCAAATACCAAAATAGGGCGTGTTGGGAAAATGAAAGTCGAGCGCTCTTTTTCCGTTTTGGCTGGCCAGGGTAATCTGGTTTGATTGCAAATGCTTAAACACTAGGGCATCCCCATAAAACAATTCGGGATGCAGGGGTAATTGCTGCGTTTGATGAAAGAAGGGTTTCGGTTCTGGGGCAATTAGCGCATCAGCAGTTAATGGATAGATGGGCGCATTTTCCGGCTCAGAAAATTCCAGATAATAATCGGTATAAGAAAGTGTGGGTTCGATCGGTAAGGCAAATGCAGGATGTGCGCCCAGTGAAAAAAGGAGGGGACTGATTCCGGAATTTTCAACCAAATAGGTAACCAGCAGGCTTGCCTCAATCAACTGATAGCGAATGGAGAGATGAAAGGGAAAAGGATACACTTCCAGGGTTTCTGCATCTTCCTGCAATTGAAAGAGGAGTGTTTCACTTGATTGACTGATTAGCCTGAAATTTTTTTCTCTGGCAAAACCATGCCGTGGCAGTGAATAAGTTCTGTTTTGCCAGCTATATTGATTGTTTTTTAGGGTGCCTACAATGGGGAATAATACAGGACTGGTTTTGCCCCAAAAAGCAGGGTCGCCGCTCCATAAATAGGAAAGCTGGTGGGTAAGATGAAACAGTTCTTTTAGTTCAGCACCCAAGGCAGCTACGCGAATGCGAATCTGCTGGTTAGAAATTTCGTACCACTCGCCCGGCATTAGCGTTCGTTTTCTTCGAATCTTTCGTCAACCGAATTGGCAATCATGCGGGCGCTGATTTTTTTCAGTGGGTTACTGCGCATTTCTGCATAGCCCATCCGTTGCCTAAAAATTTCTATGCCTTCAAAAATTGCAGCCATCATCGAGCTGGGGTCGGCTTTTCCTTTACCGGCAATATCAAAAGCGGTTCCGTGATCAGGACTGGTGCGGATAGCGGGTAGCCCTGCGGTATAATTTACCCCTTCTCCAATGGATAAACTTTTAAAGGGAATCAATCCCTGATCGTGGTACATGGCCAGGATGCCGTCGAACCTTTCGTGGTGGCCACGGGCAAAAAATCCGTCGGCAGCATAGGGTCCAAACACCATCATTTGATGTCGTGCTTCTTTTAATGCAGGTGACACGATGGATTCTTCTTCTTTACCAATTAAGCCCTGATCACCGGCATGTGGATTTAAACCGAGCACGGCAATTCGGGGTTTTGAGATGCCAAAATCTTTTTGCAGACTTTGATTTAGTATCGAAAGTTTCGAGCGAAGCGCTTCATTGGTTACAGCTTTGGCAGCATCCTGTAAAGGAATATGTTCCGATAAAACGCCAATCCGCATATTATCCGACACCATCATCATCAACACATCCGATACTTGAAAGATGGTTTTAAAGTAGGGGGTATGTCCGGTAAAAGGAAACTGTTCGGAGTAAATATTTTTCTTGTGAATGGGAGCGGTTACCAGTATTTGAATTTGTTTATCTTTTAGTGCCTGTGTAGCGGTTTGTAAGGATAGCAGGGCATATTTTCCGCCGGCTTCATTCAGCTCACCCGGGTGGATTTCTACTTCTTCTTCCCAGCAATTGAACAGATTTACTTGTTTGGGAAAGGGTCGGTTCAGATCTTTCAGTTGGGTATAATTCAGGGCATGTTCGGGCAACCCTTTGCGATAAAAATTGAGGGCTTTGCTATTACCAAAAATAAGTGGGATACAAAAATCCAGCAGGCGGCTGTCGGAGAGGGTTTTTATCAGCAGTTCTATGCCAATACCATTCAGGTCGCCGGTAGTGAAACCAATTACGGGTTTTTGAGTTTCGTTGCTCATGGAAGAAATTTGAGTGTAAAAATACACATTCTGCAGCAGTATATTACCGAATGGAGTTTACAGCCCGAATCGGGTTGTAGGCGGCAGCGTAAATGCTGTATTTTTGCCTATGCAGTATACGCTGAAAAAATCGCTGGGCCAGCACTTTTTAAAAAACGATGTAATTTGCCGGCAATTGGTGGAGGTTTGGAAAGAAACCAATGGACCCCGCTTGCTAGAAGTAGGTGCCGGTGGCGGAGCACTTACCCGTTTTCTTCTCAAACTCGAGGGAGTAGATTTTAAAGCGGTAGAGCTGGATGAAGAGAAAGTGGCGTATTTATTGAAAACCTATCCTGCTTTAGAAGGCAAGCTGATACCCGGAGATATATTGCAACTTCCCTTACCCTTTAGTGAACCATTTACGTTGATGGGTAATTTCCCGTATAATATTTCAACCCAAATTGTTTTTCGGGTGCTAGAATGGAAAGAGGTTGTTCCGGTGATGATCGGAATGTTTCAGAAAGAAGTAGCTGAAAGAATTGTTTCTGATCCCGGAAGTCGGGTGTATGGAATTTTAAGTGTGCTGGTACAAGCTTATTACGAAGCGGAGTATTTATTTGATGTGGGTCCGGAGTGTTTTCAGCCTCCGCCCAAAGTTATGAGTGGGGTAATTCGCTTGAAGCGTAAAACGGAGGAACTACCCGTTAAATCGGAAAGGGCTTTGTGGGTATTGGTGAAAACAGCCTTTAATCAGCGCAGAAAAATGCTGCGCAATGCGGTAAAAAGTTTGTTTGACGAATCTGTGTTGCAAGATTCGATATTTGATAAAAGAGCCGAACAGTTATCGGTTGCAGATTTTGCTCGACTAACATTTTTAATGAGATAATTGAATCGATCAGTTACATGGCACCTATTGTATTAATTACGGCCCCGGCGCATCCCTGTTTACAGGCGGCCCTAGAAAAGGCTGGCTATGCAGTTGAGCAACAGTTGCGACCAACCAATGATTGGCTGATGCAGCATATGCATCGGTTTACGGGGATGGTGATATCTACCCAACCCAAGATAACCCAAGCCGTTATTGATGCTGCCACCCAACTCAAATGGATCGCCCGTTTAGGAAGTGGTATGGAGCATATTGATACAGCGTATGCGGCTTTGAAGGGAATCAACTGTGTAAGCAGTGCCGAAGGAAACTGTGGTGCGGTAGGGGAACATGTGTTGGGTATGTTGTTGAATTTACTCAAGTGTATGCAATGGAGTGCCGAAGAAGTGAAAGAAGGTAAATGGATTCGGGATATGCAAAGAGGGCAGGAGTTAAGCGGTAAAAAGGTGGGCATAATTGGATATGGACATACCGGAGCTGCTTTTGCTCGCTTACTTTCTTCGTTTGATGTAGAGGTATTGGCACATGATAAGTATAAGCAAGGATTTGCAAATGCCTATGTGCAGGAGGCTTCGCTGGAGCAAATACAACAACACGCACAGGTGGTGAGTTTACATCTCCCGCTTACGGAGGAAACTTATCATTATGCGGATGCCGCTTTTTTTGGGGCTTTACAACAGCAACCCTATTTTTTAAATTCGGCCAGAGGAGCGCTGGTAAATACGCCGGATTTATGCGCAGCCTTGGAGCTGCATCAAATTTGTGCAGCTGGGTTAGATGTGCTAGAGAATGAACAACCCGATACGTATACTGAAACAGAAAATACCTACCGGCAATATTTGTTGCAACATAATAGGGTACTCATCACCCCACATATTGCCGGCTATAGTCAGGAAGCTTTTCGCAAAATGTCGGAGGTAATTTTACGTAAACTGGGCTTGTAATAAATTGCTTTTATGGCCAAATTTGGGT
>CAMBUH010000067.1 GCA_945870985.1 Chitinophaga pinensis | reverse complement strand
ACAGGCTCCCGCTAACAGGATAACAAATAAAGCGATAGAAATTTTTTTCACGGTTAATAGTTTACAATTGTTGAGCATTAAAGATATCAATCTATTCCTAAAATCTTCCGATTAAATTGTTCATCCGAACCGGTTCCGGCAAAGTCGTCGAAGGCTTTTTCGGTTACCCGGATAATATGATTTTTTATAAAGGGGGCACCCTCTGCTGCGCCGGCTTCGGGGTGTTTGATGGCACATTCCCATTCGAGTACCGCCCATCCTTTGTAGCCATAGGCAGCCAGTTTGCTGAAAATAGATTTGAAGTTTACCTGCCCATCCCCAAGTGAACGGAATCGTCCTGCTCTCTCTACCCAACCCTGATAGCCACCATATACTCCCTGTTTTCCGGTGGGATTAAATTCGGCATCCTTCACATGGAACATTTTGATGCGGGAATGATAATGGTCTATATAGGCAAGATAATCTAAACACTGCAACACAAAATGCGAAGGGTCGTATAATAAACAGGCACGGGGGTGTTGATGTACTTTATCCAGAAACATTTCATAACTCACTCCGTCGTGTAGGTCTTCGCCTGGATGTATCTCGTAACAAAGATCTATGCCATTTTCATCAAACACATCCAGTATAGGTTTCCAGCGATTGGCCAATTCGGTAAAGCCGGTTTCTACCAGTCCGGCAGGGCGCTGGGGCCAGGGGTAAACCGTATGCCAAAGTAGGGAACCACTAAAAGTTGCATGGGCATCCAAACCTAAATTGCGAGAAGCTTGTGCAGCATATTTCAGTTGTTGCACTGCCCATTCGGTGCGGGCCTTCGGATTATTTCTAACAGCATCTGGGGCAAAGCCATCAAATAGGGCATCATAGGCAGGATTAACAGCCACTAATTGTCCCTGCAGATGGGTAGATAGTTCGGTGATTTGTAAGCCGGCATTTTCTACAATACCTTTTACTTCATCAGCATAGGTTTTGCTTTCGGCTGCCAATTGCAGGTTGATGCAGCGGCTGTCCCAAGACGGAATCTGCACGCCCACAAAACCCAGCGAGGCAGCCCATTTACAGATACTTTGCAAAGAATTAAACGGAGGCTGGTCGCCCATAAACTGCGCAAGAAAAATGGCAGGTCCTTTGATGGTAGTCATGGTGTTAACGATTAACGGTTGAACAAATTATACATTGAAGGGCGTCCACTTTTCATTCGATGCGCCGGAAGCCACCACATTGTCTATAAATGCCATTCCCCTTACGCCATCATCTGCTGTTGGGAAGTCTATGGCTTCGGCACTGGCTTCGGTTCCCTCGATTCGTGCAGTAAGGGTAAGTGCGAAGTTGCGGTAGATATTGGCAAAGGCTTCGAGGTATCCTTCGGGGTGCCCGGCGGGGGTGCGACAGTTTTTTACGGCATAGCTCGACAGGCGATCACCGAAATTGCCGCCCGCCCGTAATATCTGGGTGGGTTGGTACAGCCATTTTACTAGCAGGGTATTGGGTTCTTGTTGAGCCCATTCAATACCGCCTTTTTCTCCGTAGATTCTTATTTTCAGGGCATTTTCTTCGCCGGCGGCTACCTGAGAAGCCATCAAAACACCGGCTGCTCCGTTATTAAATTTTAGTAGCACATTACCGTCGTCGTCGAGTGCCCTGCCCGGTACCATAATGTTTAAATCTGCGCAGAGATACGTGATTTGGAGACCCGAAATATATTCTGCCAGATGCGCTGCATGGGTTCCGATGTCTCCCATACATCCGGCTTTACCCGACTTGGTGGGGTCTGTTCTCCAGGCAGCTTGGGCATTGCCTTCCCTTTCAGAAAGCTGGCTCAACCATCCTTGAGGGTATTCAACCCATATTTTTCTGATGTTGCCAAATACGCCATCCTTACACATTGCCTTGGCTTGTTTTACCATGGGGTATCCCGAGTAAGTATGGGTAAGGCAGATTAGTAGGCCCTTTTCCTTTGCTTTTTGCTGCAATTGTTTGGCTTCGTCGAGTGTGAAAGTGATGGGCTTTTCAATAACCACATGAAATCCATGTTCCAGGGCCATCATGGCTGGGGCGAAGTGAACAAAGTTGGGGGTAACGATGGTTACAAAGTCCATTCGTTCTTCTGCTGGGAGTTGAGACTCTTGTTGGATCATCTCCTGATAGCTGGTATAGGTTCTGTTTACTGGCAGCATCAGCTTTTTTCCTGATTCAATGGCTATGTTGGGGTCGGCACTGAGAGCCCCACAGGATAACTCAATCAACCCGTCGATGCCGGCGGCCATGCGGTGGATTGCTCCAATAAAAGCATCCAGGCCTCCGCCTATCATGCCCATTCTAAGTTTTCTGTTCATATTATGTTATTTGGTACAATCAGATAAGGAAAATGGTGATTCCGTTCTACATCGGTAAAAATACCTTCTTCACTGAATATTTGATGCGGGAATAAAAATAAAAATTATATTTAACCCGCGATTGTTTTTTTCACCAACCATATGAGCGTATGCAAACTACCCCTCAACGGAATCAATTATTTGTATCCAGCTGTTTGGCATTGCTGGTTACTTCCTTATCATTTGGCATTCGGGCCGGCATTTTATCCCGCTTAGGTGTTGAGTTCGAACTCAACACGGCTCAGTTGGGTACGATTGCTTCCACTGCTTTTTGGGGATTCCCGCTGGCTGTTATAGTTGGTGGATTTATAGTAGATATTATTGGTATGAAAAAGTTATTGCTATTGGCATTCGCTTTTCATTTGCTAGGCATTTTACTTACAGTATTTGCATCGGGATACTGGACTTTATTTTTTTCAACGTTGTTGATAGGCATTGCCAATGGAACGGTTGAAGCAGCCTGTAATCCACTGGTAGCAACCATCTACGCAGACGATAAAACCACTAAGCTGAACCATTTTCACTTGTGGTTCCCAGGTGGAATAGTTATTGGCACGCTTTTGGTTTTTTTCCTAGACAAAGCAGGTATCGGCTGGCAGGTGCAGGTTGGTTTGATGGCAATCCCAACCCTACTCTATGGCTATTTATTCAACAAATTATCCTTCCCGGTAACAGAGCGGGTGGCCAGTGGAATTTCTACCGATACGATGTATAAGTCGTTACTGAATCCGCTTTTTTTGGTGATGATTGTATTGATGTTTGGAACCGCCATTACGGAATTGTTTACCGGACAGTGGATAGATGTGTTATTGAAAAATGTATCTGATAATGCCATTTTGTTGTTAACGATAGAAACAGGCATCATGGTAATCGGCAGAGGATTGGCCGGGCCAGTTGTTCACAAGTTTTCTCCAACCGGAGTTTTGCTGATGTCGGCTATTTTGTCGGCATTGGGATTATATATGTTGGGCCATACCACCGGAAACCTCTTGTTTTTAGGTGCGGTGATTTTTGGTATGGGGGTATGTTATTTCTGGCCAACCATGTTGGGATTTGTTTCTGAAAATATGCCAGAAACTGGCGCAGTGGGTCTTAACCTGATGGGGGGTGCAGGCATGTTTGCTGTGGCAGTGTATACTTTTTTCATGGGCGATTACTACGATCGTCTTCTGGGCAACCACTTGCCCGCAGGAACAGCAGTAAATCAGGCTACACCAGAAATGTTGAATGAAGCTAAGAAATTGGCGGGCCCCGAAGTGCTGAACGTAACCTTAGTTATTCCGGTGATATTGATAGGGGCATTTGCGCTGTTGTTTTTCTACATGAGAAACAAAAAAACAACGGAAGCTATCTGATAAATATAGATTCATGAAAACGAGCAGAAGAAAAGTTATTCAAAATATGCTGGCCGGATCTGCGGCTGTTGCAGCAGCCCCATTTCTTAAGGCAAATGCGGCTCCTCAATCTACCCATATGTTAAAAGGGAATATTCATCATTCAGTTTGCCGCTGGTGTTTTAGTGATACGCCGCTAGATGTGCTGTGTGCCTCTGCAAAAGAAATGGGACTAGTAGGCATCGATCTGGTAGGGCCAAAAGATTGGGATACGCTAAAAAAATATAACCTGGTATCTACCATGTGTAATGGCGCGGAAATCAGCTTAACCAAGGGCTGGAATGATCCGCAATACCATGCGCAACTGATAAAAAACTATACCGAGCACATCGAACTGGTGGCAGCTGCGGGCTATACCAACCTAATTTGCTTTAGCGGCAATCGCAATGGTATGCAGGATGAAGTGGGCTTGCAAAACTGCGCCGATGGGCTTAAAAAAATTATGTCACTCGCCGAAAAGAAAGGCGTAGTGATACATATGGAGTTGCTGAATAGCAAGGTAGACCATAAAGATTATATGTGCGATAAAACTCCCTGGGGTGTTGAGTTGTGCAAGCGAATCGGATCGCCAAATTTCAAATTATTGTATGATATTTATCACATGCAAATTGATGAGGGGGATGTGATACATACCATCCGCACCTATCATCCTTATATCGGCCACTATCATACGGCAGGTGTTCCGGGACGGCACGAAATTGATGAAACGCAGGAATTGTATTATCCGGCAATCATGAAAGCTATTTTGGCAACCGGCTTTCAGCAATATGTTGCGCAGGAATTTATTCCGGCAAGTGCAGATAAGTTGGGGTCTTTAAAGAAAGCAATTCAGATTTGCGATGTATAAACTACTAAACCCGATCAAATAATAAAATACGAACTATGGCTGAACAAACATTTGATGCAATTGTGGTGGGCTCCGGTATTAGCGGAGGCTGGGCTGCTAAAGAGCTAACCGAAAAGGGGCTCAAAGTATTGATGCTGGAAAGAGGAAGAAATATCGAGCACATTAAAGATTATGTAAACGCCAATAAAGAGGCATGGGATTTCCCGCACCGCGGTAGAAAAACCCAGGAAATGATTAAGGATTATCCGGTACTGAATCGCGATTATCCCCTTAACGAAACCAACCTCGATTATTGGGTAAATGAAAAAGAAAGTCCGTACACAGAAGTAAAACGGTACGACTGGTTCCGCGGCTATCATGTAGGCGGTCGTTCGTTGATGTGGGGTCGCCAGAGCTATCGCTGGAGCGATTTCGATTTTGAAGCCAATGCCAAGGATGGTATAGCAGTAGATTGGCCGGTACGCTATAAGGATATCGCTCCCTGGTATGATTATGTAGAAAAATTTGCCGGCATCAGTGGTAATCGGGATGGATTGACACAATTGCCCGACGGACAGTTTTTGCCCCCGATGGAAATGACCTGTGTTGAGAAAGATGCTTCCAAGCGATTGAAGGAATATTACAAAGGTGCCCGCCAGATGATTATTGGCAGAACGGCTAATTTAACTGTAGCCCATGAAGGCCGCACCAATTGTCAATATCGTAATAAATGCTGGCTGGGATGTCAGTTCGGTGCCTATTTCAGCACACAATCTTCTACGTTACCGGCAGCACAAAAAACCGGCAACCTTACATTGCGTCCCTGGTCGATTGTTACCAAGATATTGTACGATAAAGATAAAAAAAGAGCAACCGGCGTAGAAGTGTTGGATGCAGAAAATAATCAAACCTATGTGTACAATGCAAAGATTATTTTTCTGAATGCCAGTACATTTAATAGCTCCTGGATTTTGATGAATTCTGCAACAGATATCTGGCCCGAAGGATTAGGAAGTTCGAGTGGAGAGTTGGGTCACAATATCATGGACCACCACCTGGGCGTAGGTGCTGGCGGAAAAGTGGATGGGTATGAAGACAAGTATTACTATGGCAGAAGGGCCAATGGTATTTATATTCCACGATTCAGAAATTTATTTGGCGACAAGCGCGATTACCTGCGTGGATTTGGCTACCAGGGCGGCGCAGGTCGCGAGGGGTATCGACATGAAGTGGCAGAATTGAGCATCGGCGGTGCTTATAAAGATGCACTTACAGAACCAGGTTCTTGGACGATGGGTATCATGGGCTTTGGAGAAATCATTCCCGACCATGCCAACAAAATCACGTTGGATAAAAACAAAAAAGATAAGTGGGGATTGCCGGTATTGTCGTTCGATGCAGAGTTGAAAGAGAATGAATTGAAGATGCGGAAAGACATGCAGGAAGATGCCAAAGAAATGCTAGACGCAATGGGAGTGAAAAATATCAATGGCTATGATGCCAATGGTATTCAAGGTCGTGGCATTCATGAAATGGGAACAGCCCGTATGGGAGCCGATCCAAAAACTTCGGTGGTAAATAAAAACAACCAGGTATGGGATGCGCCTAACGTGTTTGTAACGGACGGTTCGTTTATGACGTCTGCCGCCTGTGTAAATCCATCGTTAACCTATATGGCATTCACCGCCCGAGCTGCTGATTTTGCAGTTTCCGAATTGAAAAAACAAAATCTGTAATCACCCTTTATAAATTAATCATTATGAATAGAAGAGAAGCCATATCCAGCGTAACGTTATTATTAGGTGGTACGCTTTTGGGGGCAGAAGCCTTTTTGGCGGGCTGTAAAAGTCCGGCTGCTGATTTATCGCTTAGTTTTTTAGCCGACGATATTAGTTTTTTAAATGAAGTAGCGGAAACCATTTTGCCGGCCACTTCTTCACCCGGAGCTAAGGAAGCAAAAGTGGGCGACTTTATGGCGGTTATTGTGAAAGATTGTTACGAAGGCAAAGACCAAACCATTTTTAAAGAGGGCATGATAAAATTACAAGAAGCTTGTAAGAAATCGGCTGGAAAATCTTTCATGGAAGCCACACCCGAGCAGCGTCACGATTTGCTGGTAGCGCTCGATAAAGAGCAGAAAGAATATCAGGACAAAAAAAAGCCGGAAGACCCTACCCATTATTTCCGCATGATGAAGGAATTAACGCTCTGGGGTTACTTTACGTCGGAAATTGGCGCAACCAAGGCCTTACGTTATGTGGCAGTACCCGGAAAGTATGAGGGATGTATTCCCTATAAAAAAGGCGATAAGGCCTGGGCAACCTAGTAGGGCTGTCGGCATCAGCTATTAATTTTTCGCATTTTTTAAAAAAGAAAATATGTCCATTAACAGAAGATCATTTATGAGAAATTCAACCTTGGCTGCAGCAGCCGGCTTGAGTTTCCCCCTGCTTTCAAAAGCAGCCCAAGCCACCCAGTTTTCTGAAAGTGCCACAGCTTTGCCATTTGGCATTCAGTTGTGGACGGTGAAAGAAGATCTAGGAAAGAATGCAAAAGATACACTGGCTAAGTTATCGGCCTATGGATACAATCAGATAGAAAGTTTTGAAGGCCCGAAGGGAATGTTTTGGGGATGGAAGCATACTGAGTTTAAAAAATATATGGATGATTTGGGGATGAAAATTGTATCAAGCCATTGTAATCATCTGGCAAACTTTGAGCAAAAAGCTGCCGAAGCTGCTGAAATTGGCATGGAATACTTGATTTGCCCCTGGAAAGGTCCCCAGAAATCTATTGACGGATTTAAAAAAGCAGCAGAAGAGTTTAATAAGGCCGGAGAGATTTGTAAAAAAAATGGTATCCGCTTTGCCTATCACAACCATGATTATTCTTTTAAGCCAATCGATGGGCTGGTTCCCCAAGAAGTGATGATGAAGGAAAGCGACAAAGCCGTGGTTGATTTTGAAATGGATATTTATTGGGTAGTAGCTGCCGGAGAAGATCCAATCAAGTGGTTTAAGAAACACCCCGGACGGTTTAAGCTTTGTCATGTAAAAGACCTTAAGCAAACTGATAAAGGGCACGAATCTGTGCAAATTGGAAAGGGCAGTATCGATTTCCCAACTGTATTAAAAGCGGGCATTAAGTCGGGGTTAGCTCGGTTTATTATCGAACAGGAAGCATTTACCGGAACCAATCCTTTAGAAAGTGCGGTAGCAGATGCAGGATATATGAGGGGGTTACGGGTGTGATGTAGAAATACTTTATAAAAAAATACCACTCAGTTTTGAGTGGTATTTTTTTGTGAAAGAAAGCCGGAATAATTATACGCCCAAACTCCAACCTTCTCTATAAGTACGTTTTACAAATTGATTGGCTTCATCAAAATTGGTGATTCGCATGTTCGGACCATCCCACATCAGTTTGATGTTTCTGCCGGGATAAGACTCTCTCCCTCTCGAATCTTTTCTAGCTACGAAATAGCTTCTGATAGCGAGATTTCCCATCAATACACTTTCAGTTAGCGGTCCGGCGATATCAAACTTAGAGCTGAGGTTATTTGATTTTTCGCTGCCATAGCCATCCAGCGCAGCTTCAACCCAAGCGGCATAGTGTCCATTGTCTCCCTTGGGCACGCGTGCCACCGTTTGCGGAACTTTGGTTTCGGCAGTGCGGGAAGTGGGCAATAATTTTGGCAATGCACCGTAGGTACCACACATCATATTTCCCTTACTTCCCAAGAAAATGGCGCCATTTCCTCCATCGCCCATCATTTCATTGGGACCCAGTTCTTCGGGGCGTACCGGCTGCATACCGCCATCCATCCAATGTAATTTCACATCGGGCTTACCATTTTCACCTTTAAAAGTTAGGGTGATATAAGATGATACCGGACCGGAGTCGGGATAAAATCCCCTGGTCCAGTTTTCAATATAAGGGGTAGCAACGCTGCACTCGGCAGAAATCGGATAGCCCAGTCCGAGTACTGCAAATGCAGGAGCCATAATATGACAAGCCATATCACCCAACGCACCGGTACCGTAATCCCACCAGCCTCTCCAGTTAAAGGGAATCAATTTATCTACATAATCCCGATAAGGGGCAGTGCCTAACCACAGATTCCAGTCGAGCCCTGCAGGCACCGGCGGTTTTTCTTTCGACCAAGGAATGCCCTGTGGCCATACTGGTCGGTCGGTATAGCAGTAAATGGTATGTACATCCCCAATGATGCCAGCATTGTACCAGTCTTGTAATTGACGAACGCCATCTCCGGATGCGCCCTGGTTGCCCATTTGGGTAACTACTTTATAATCGTGGGCCGCTTTAGTTAATACGCGGGCTTCGTAAATATCGTGGGTTAGTGGTTTTTGAACATACACATGTTTGTTCAATTGCATGGCGCCCATGGCAATTACGGCATGCATATGGTCGGGTGTAGAAACAGATACTGCATCAAAGTTTTTATGCTCCTTGTCTAGCATTTCCCGATAATCTGTATATACTTTGGCTTTCGGATAACGTGAAAGGCTTTTGGCGGTTTGGCGAGAGTCTACATCGCACAAAAATCCAATTTCTGCCTTTCCGCTCTGCTTAAAATTCCACAGATCGCTTTCCCCTTTTCCGCCGGCACCTACACCGGCTACTATCAGTTTATCACTGGGGGCTAAAAATCCACGACCCAGCACATGCCGGGGTACAATGTAAAATCCGGCAGCTGCCAGGGCTGCATTTTTAATAAAACCCCTGCGCGAATCGGGGCTGGCATTTACTGGAGGCATTTTCTTTTTCATGGGGCGAAACAATTAAACAGTTTTTAGAGCTATGAATGTAACTATTTTATCTAAAAATCAGAACAGATTGTGATTATTTACCTACCTAGAAAGGTTGTTTTTTTATAAGATAAGGTTAGCTAGCACTAACTCACGCCATATTTGTTAACTTGTGAAGTAAAAGAGTGTATATGGAACTTACTTCATTGAGTGATATGCGTAGATATTTTGAATCAGGCATTACACAGCCCTATGCATTTCGTAAACAGCAGTTGCAGTCTTTACAGCGGGCGATTGAGTCGCACGAAGAAGACATATACAAGGCCCTTGCAGCCGACCTGAAAAAGTGTCGGGAGGAAGCCTATGCCAGCGAAAATGGGTTTACCCTGGAGGAGTTGAAAGTGACTCTTCGCAACCTGAAAGAATGGATGGCACCGGAGGGGGTTCCTACTAACCTGTTTAACCTGCCATCCCGCAGCTATATTCGGAAAGAGCCACTGGGCGTGGTTTTAATTATTGCTCCCTGGAACTATCCCCTCCAACTTTTATTAACTCCCCTAATCGGAGCCATTGCCGCAGGTAACTGTGCCGTGGTAAAGCCCAGTGAGTTTGCGCCTGCTACTGCCGAAGTAGTGGGTAGAATTATTAAGCAGGTATTCCCGCCCGAATATGTTTTGTATGTTGAAGGAGATGGCGCTGCAGTAATTCCGGATATGATGAAGGGGTTCCGGTTCGACCATGTTTTTTATACCGGCAGCACCCATGTAGGGAGAATCATTTATCAACTGGCAGCCGACAAATTAGTTCCTGTAACCCTAGAACTGGGCGGGAAGAGCCCTGCTGTTATTGAAAATGATGCCAACCTGGCTGTATCAGCGCGTAGAATTACCCTTGCCAAATTTATGAATGCGGGTCAAACCTGTGTAGCACCCGATTATGTGTTGGTACCCGAAAATTTATTGAAGCCTTTTGCAGAAGAAGTTACCAAATGTATCCGGAAATTTTACGGAGAGGATGTTGCCAGCTCCACGGAGTATGGAAGGATCATCAATCAAAAGCAATTCGACCGGATTAGCAGTTATCTGCATTCAGGAACCTTGCTGAGTGGCGGCAAAACCCAGCGTGATGATTTATATATTGAGCCTACCCTGCTTTCGGATGTTTCGCTGGATGCACCTGTAATGAGCGATGAAATATTTGGCCCCGTGTTGCCGCTGATTCCATATAACACCCGTGAACAAGCAAAATCAGTTATAGCGCGCAATCCGAATCCGCTGGCTTTTTATGTGTTTACCGAATCGAAAAAAACAGCCCGTGAATGGCTGGATGCGGTTCCTGCGGGAGGTGCTTGTGTAAACAATGCTAATCTACATCTTTCCAATATGGATTTACCTTTTGGGGGTGTTGGCAATAGCGGCATTGGAAGTTATCATGGAAAACAGAGCTTTGCTGTTTTCTCCCACTATAAATCCGTAATGCGAACGCCCACCTGGTTCGACCCTGCTATGAAGTATCCTCCATTTAAGGGTAAATTATGGTTGCTGAAAAAATTAATCGGCTAGTGCGCTTTGAAAAGGCTGCTGGTATAAATAGATAAAGTATGATCAGAAAGATTGGTGTGTTGTTGATAATAGTTGCAGCAGCCCTTTATATAATTAAACGAAAAGACATGACGTGGCGACAATCCATTCTTCGGGTAGGATACCCTTTGCTTACCTTAAAAGAAAAATGGTTTCCCAGCCAGCAAAACCGACTAAAAAACGAGGATGCCAAGCAGCCATCGGTATCTTTTTATTCACTGCAAGCCAAGCGGAATGATGGCAGCGAAATGGCTTTCAGCGAATTGAAGGGGAAAACCGTGTTGGTAGTGAATACTGCCAGCGACTGCGGATATACGGGGCAATACGAGGAATTAGAAAAATTGCATCAGTTGCACAAAGACTTAATAATTCTTGCCTTCCCGGCGAATGATTTTAAGCAGCAGGAAAAAGGCAATGATGTGGATATTGCCAACTTTTGTAAAGTTAATTACGGAGTAAGTTTCCCGTTGATGGGTAAAACCACTGTGGTGAAGGGAAGCAATCAGCACCAGGCTTTTCAATGGCTATCGGATGCTGCCAAAAATGGATGGTGCAATAAAGCCCCTGTTTGGAATTTTAGTAAATACGTGATTAATAAAGAGGGTGTACTAACCCATTTTTTCACACCCTCTGTTTCGCCTTTATCTGAGGAGGTATTGGCTGCTATTAAGCCGTAGCTTCTGCGTCTATTTTACACCGGACACTTTTCATGATAGTTAATCAACTCAATCGGCGTATGCTGAAAAGTATATCCCTGATAGGTTCGATACACTTCATCCAAAACGGCTACGATTTCTTCTTCCGTCATTAAGGTAACCAATCTGCCACGGAATTCTTTGATGTTGGGGAGCCCCTTCAGATAATTGGCATAGTGCCGTCTCATCTCAAAAATACCAACCATGGGGCCCTTCCACTCTAAGGATTTACGCAAATGGTTGC
>CAMBUH010000066.1 GCA_945870985.1 Chitinophaga pinensis | reverse complement strand
AAAGTTCCCAGTAAACCACCTACAATAGCCAGAATTAAAATGGTGAGGTAGTTGAAATACTCCGCGCTGCTGGGGGATGATAGAAACAAAAAGCCCGGTAAAGTAAATGCTACCCCGGCTGCAATACTCTCACCTGCAGAACCGGTGGTTTGTATAATATTGTTTTCGAGGATGGTTGTTTTTAAAAATTTTCGGCCAAGTGTAATGGCAATTACCGCAATAGGAATAGATGCCGACACGGTTAAGCCTGCTTTCAGTGCCAGATATACAGTAGAAGCACCAAAGATTACTCCAAATAAGCTACCTACCAGTATCGATTTTACAGTAAGCTCCTTCATTTGAGATTCCGGCGCCACAAAGGGTTGAAACGATTTTTTGGGTGTTGACATAGCACAATTATTTTGCATGATGGAAAGCGTAACCGGAAGATTGCTTATCCGGCTGATATTTCCAATATCTTTAAGTGCCAAAATACAACTTATGACTGATATACAATCCGAAGTAAAAAAAACCGGCATGCCGGCAGCGGTTCCTTATATAATTGGCAATGAAGCGGCGGAGCGTTTCAGTTTTTATGGTATCCGGGCCATTATGACCACTTTTCTGGTTGCGCAATTCTTTAATCCCACCCAAAACCCCGAATTACAGGCGGTAGCAGAAGCTAAATCGAATGAGCTTTCGCATCTGTTTGTAACCTTGGCCTATTTTATGCCATTGGTGGGGGGTATTTTGGCCGACTGGTTTTTGGGCAAATACCGGGTTATATTATATGTGTCGATGCTTTATGCGGCTGGGAATCTGATGGTGGCGCTGAACACAGAAAACTTTTCTCTTTTTTCTTTGGGTTTAATTATGATTGCCGTTGCTGCGGGAGGAATAAAATCTTGTGTATCGGCAAATGTGGGCGACCAGTTCGACAAATCCAATGAACACCTACTTAGTAAAATGTATGGTTGGTTTTACTTTACCATTAATACCGGTTCCATTGTGGCTACCGCCATCATACCTCTTATTTATAAGCATTATGGAGCCAAAATCGCCTTCGGCATTCCGGGCATTCTGATGGTGGTGGCTACTGTTATTTTTTGGATGGGCAGGGATAAATATGTTCGGGTGCCCCCATCTGGATATAAGCGGGAAAATTTTATATCCATAACAAGTGCAGCCATTTGGGAAGGACTTCGCAATATTTTACGCAAAGTTTGGAAAGGAATTGGAACTATTCTTGGATGGAAACCCGAAGTTGCCGAAGCCGGAAACACCTTCTGGGTAGATCTGGGCAAAAAATATCAGTTTTCCGAATCCGCCATTGATGGGGTACAGGCTGTTTACCGCATTTTAATGGTTTTTGCTTTCACCCCTATTTTCTGGGCTTTATGGGACCAGAATTTGTCGGAATGGGTGTTGCAGGCCGCAAAATTAGACCGGAATTTATTTGGCTACGAGTTTCTCACCGAGCAGGTACAAACCTTTAATCCGATTTTTCTGGTTGGTATGATTCCGGTGTTTACCTATATCATATTCCCTGCAATAGAAAAGGCAGGTTTGAAAGTGACTCCCCTGAAAAAAATAGGGGCGGGACTGGTGCTTACGGCCCTCACTTTTGTAATCATCGCTTTGTTACAGGAAAAGATTGATCAGGGTTTTCATCCTTCTGTGATTTGGCAAATTCTGGCTTATTTAATATTGGCAGCTGCGGAAGTGCTGGTATCGGTTACTTGCCTTGAATATGCCTATACCCACTCCCCAAAATCTATGAAAAGTACCATGAGTGCCCTGTATTTACTGGGCATTTCGGCGGGCAACCTGTTTGTAAGTCTGGTGAATAATAGCATTTCGAATGGTGGATTCTTTTCACATTATACCGGTGCCCGTTATTATTGGTTGTTTTTTGGCATTATGTGTGGATTTATCGTTTTATACATGCTGGTATCTCGCAGACTACCCGAAAAAAGATATGTAGGTATGGAGGAAGAAAGTACTGAAGCATAAACACAATCCAACATCCCGTATTACCTTCGCCAGCAAATAGGTTTAGTAAATGAATATTTTATTATTAGGTTCTGGAGGTCGCGAACATGCCTTGGCCTGGAAAATGGCTGCCAGCCCCCACTGTATTGAGCTATACATAGCACCCGGCAATCCGGGAACTGCCCAGGTAGGCACCAACCTGCCGGTTTCAGTAACCGACTTCCCCGCCATTCGTGCCCTTTGTATTAACCATAAGATAGATATGCTGGTAGTGGGTCCGGAAGAACCTTTGGTAAAGGGGATTTACGATTTTTTTCAGCAGGATGAAGCACTAAATGGAATGATTGTGGTGGGTCCTTCTAAAACAGCTGCCCAATTGGAGGGCAGCAAGGCTTTCAGCAAACAATTTATGCAGCGCCACGGCATTCCCACCGCACCTTATGCCGAATTTACTGCTGAAACCTATGCAGAGGGGCAAGCTTATATCCGAGAACATAGCCTGCCGATTGTGGTAAAAGCGGATGGACTTGCCGCCGGAAAGGGCGTGGTGATAGCCAATTCACACGAGGAAGCCCTGCGCTCGTTTGAACAAATGATTCGGGAACAGCAATTCGGGGAAGCTGGCAGTAAAGTAGTGATTGAAGCATTTTTAACCGGTATTGAAGTGAGTGTTTTTGTGCTAACCGATGGAGAAAACTACCAGATAATTGGTCATGCAAAAGATTATAAACGTATAGGGGAAGGTGATACAGGCCTCAACACCGGCGGAATGGGATGTATTAGTCCGGTACCCTTTATGGATGAACTATTTTGGAATAAGGTTACCCATCGCATAATAGATCCGACCATTGCGGGCATTCGGGCTGAAAAGCTTACCTACAAAGGATTTATCTTCTTTGGATTAATGAACGTTCAAGGTGAACCCTGGGTAATTGAATACAATTGCCGCATGGGAGATCCGGAAACGGAAGTGGTAATGCCCCTTCTGCAAACCGACCTGGTAGCGTTGCTTGCAGCGATGGACAATGGAACCCTGGCTGATACCAATATTTCGTTCTTCGATAAAAAAGCTGCTACGGTGGTAGCGGTGAGTGGTGGATACCCAGGTGCATATGCAAAAAACATTCCGATTACTGGTTGGGAATTAGCTCCCAAACACCCGCAAACACTGGTATTTCATGCGGGAACAGCAAAGGCCGACGAGGGTTTAGTTACAGCGGGTGGGCGGGTAATGGCGGTTACTTCTTTTGGAGATACGCTAGGCGAAGCTGTGCAACATGCGGTTGCTACCTTAGAACAAATTCAGTTTGAGGGGATGTATTTCAGAAAAGACATCGGGTACGAATTTTAACCCATACGATATAGTTGTGTGAAAGCCGCGAAAAATAAGGATTTGCCCTTTGTGATTCGGTTATTTTCAACCACCTTTGTAATCTAATTCAACTTTACAGAGAATCTCACATACAACATGTCATTATTTAACTTTTTTACGCAGGAAATAGCCATGGATTTGGGTACTGCCAACACCCTGATTATCCATAACGATGAAGTAGTAGTTAATGAACCCTCAATTATTGCGCTCAATCGCAATAACATGAAGGAAGTGTTGGCCGTGGGTAAGAAGGCATTGATGATGCATGAGAAAACCCATGAAAGTATTCGCACAGTTCGGCCTTTGAAAGACGGAGTAATTGCCGACTTTAATGCTGCCGAATTGATGATTCGTGAGTTTATTAAAATGATTTACCCAAAGAAGCCACTATTCCCTCCGGCCTGGAGAATGGTGATTTGTATTCCATCTTCCATTACAGAAGTAGAAAAGAGAGCGGTGCGCGACAGTGCTGAGCAAGCAGGTGCGAAAGAGGTTTATATGATTCACGAGCCCATGGCTGCTGCATTGGGAATTGGTATCGATGTAGAAGAACCGGTTGGCAATATGATTATTGATATTGGTGGAGGAACAACCGGCATTACGGTAATTGCCTTAGCAGGTATTGTTTGCGATCAGAGTATTCGTATTGCCGGAGATGAATTTACTGCCGATATTATGGAAGCCCTGCGCAGATACCACAGTTTGCTTATTGGAGAACGTACAGCAGAACAAATAAAAATAAACGTGGGGTCAGCTTTAAAAGATTTAGAAAATGGTCCGGAAGACATTCCTGTTAATGGAAGAGATTTGGTTACCGGAATTCCCAAACAAATTATGGTAAGCTATCAGGAAATTGCCGAAGCCCTAGATAAAAGTATTTTCAAAATAGAAGAAGCCATTTTAAAAGCACTGGAAACTACCCCACCCGAACTGGCATCCGATATTTATAAGCGGGGCCTGTACCTTACCGGTGGAGGTGCTTTGCTGCGTGGGCTCGACAAAAGATTAAGTGCCAAAATTAAACTGCCGGTGCATGTTGCAGACGATCCGCTGAAAAGCGTAGTGCGTGGTACCGGTCTTGCATTAAAAAACTATCAGCGATTCCCCTTCATCATGCGATAGGCGGCTGTTTCAGCGAAACGCTGTATGGCGATTTTTCATACAACTAATTTCATACTTCTTTTACGATTGCTATATTTAACAGGCTTTGAGAAACATCCTACTTTTTATACGGCGATACTTTACGTTTATCTGCTTCTTGATTTTGCAGATACTATGTGTTATTCTGTTAAGCAGAAGTAGTAAAAGTCATGAAACCATTTTTTCTACCACAGCCAATGAAGTAACTGGCAAAGTAAATCAGCAATACAGCGGCGTTCGGCAATATTTCTCCTTGCGGGAAACCAATCGTTTGTTAACGGAAGAAAATGCACGGCTGAGAAATGAGTTGACCAATAATTATATTGATACGGCTTCCACCCAACTAGTTACAACAGACAGCACCCTGCGGGATTCACTGGGTAGAATGAGAAAATATACTTTTCTGCCAGCACATGTAATTGGAAATACGATAACCCTGCAAAATAATTTTCTTACAATTGAAAGGGGATCTGCACAGGGAGTGCAAAAAGGAATGGCAGTTACCTCACCGCAAGGCATTGTGGGTGTAGTTGTAGAAGCTGGACCTAATATCAGTCGGATCATGAGCTTACTCCACCGCAATAGTAAGGTAAGTGCCATGTTGAAAAAAGATGCCGTAACTGGAAGCTTGGAATGGGATGGAGCTGACCCCTCTTATCTAACATTGCGGAATATTCCGAAGAGTTCTGTAATAAAAAAAGGCGATACGGTATTAACCAGTAATTACTCAGCCAACTTCCCCTCTCGGTTGATGGTGGGTACTGTTGCGGATATTCTGTCTGAATCGGAGAGTAATTTCTTTTCTCTTACAATAAAAACAGGGGTAAACTTTTTTAATATTCAGTACGTTTATCTGATAGAGAATGTGAGATATAAAGAACAGCTATCTCTGGAACAAACTACCCCAACCCGGCAATGAACCCTATCATCAAACATAGCATCCGATTTGTTTTATTCATCCTGTTGCAGGTGTTTGTGCTGAATACGATTCCGCCGTTACACCAATTTATCGTTCCCTACATCTATTTTTTGTATATCCTTTGGCTTCCACTCGGAATTTCACGTATTTGGCTGTTATTGCTGGCATTTATATTTGGTCTTACCCTCGATTATTTTACCGGAACCATTGGCTTACATGCTGCCCCCTGTGTTGCAATTGCCTTTTTGCGACCGTTTTTGCTGAAACTATTGCTGGCGCAAGAAACCGCCGAAGCCGGCTATATGGAACCTGGGCATAAATCCATGGGGTGGGCACCTTTTATTACGTATGCAGTTCTGCTCACTCTGCTGCACCATAGTTATTTGGTGCTGATTGAGTGGCTGCAATTTGGCAACTTCCTGTACTTTATGGGTAAAGTGGCCGGAACTTCCGCTATTAGCTTACTCCTCATGTTAATTGCCGAACTGCTGATACCGAGAAGAGAAAAACAAAGAGCTGTAAAATAATATCCGACTACTAAATAACGTTTACATTTTTTGATAATTTGATTGAAGATGCGAAGCATTTCATCAACTTTGTAACACCACTAAAAAAGTTCCCTGAACAGATTATATGCCGGTATTCAACCAAAGTAGAGGAGGAATTATTCAAATCATTTTTGCTGCAGTAGTATTGGTTATCATTCTGCAATTGGCCAACCTGCAATTATTTTCTACCAAATACAAGCTGGCAGCCGAAAATAATGCGCTCTTCAAAAAAGTTATCTACCCCGACCGGGGAATCATTTTCGACCGGAAACGAAAGCCGATTTTAGAAAATGTAATCATATACGACCTAGTGGTTATTCCGGTAGACAGTAAAGGAACCGACACGGCCGGGCTTTGTTCTTTATTAAAGATAGATTCGATTGAATATAAAAAGCGGATGAGAGACATCATCAATAAAACAGGCATGGTTCGCCCAGGCATTTTTGAACCAATGTTAAGTCCTGAAATGTTCGCCCGCTTGAACGAAAACTTATATAAATTTTCCGGCTTCACACTTACGGAACGCTCTGTAAGAAATTATCCCTTCCACGCAGCCGGACATTTACTAGGATATATTGATGAGGTAGATACCAGCTTCTTACGGGTGCACAAAGAGGAAGGATACCAAATGGGGGATTTTGCCGGCAGAACCGGGTTGGAAAGAACCTATGAAAAAGTGCTGATGGGAAAGCGTGGGGTGAAAAACTATATTCGAGATAATAAAAGCCGCCTGCAGGGAGAATATGAGAAAGGTTTGTATGATACGGCTGCCGTAGCCGGAAAAAATGTTTTCTCATCACTGGATGTAGAACTACAAAAAATGGCGGAAGAACTGATGACCAACAAAGTGGGAAGTGTGGTTGCCATCGACCCGGCTACCGGAGGTATAATATGCATGGTTAGTGCCCCCACTTTTGACCCCAATTTTTTAACAGGCAACCAGCGCAGAAAACATTTTGCCGAACTGCTGGCAGATCCGCGTAAGCCATTCAATAATCGTGCTATTCAAAATAATTATTCTCCAGGCTCTACCTTTAAAACAATTGTTGGCATAATTGGACTATCCGAAGGCGTAATTGATGAACGTTTTTCCGTTACCTGTAATGGATATTTTACCGGATGTGGAACGGGTAAGCCAAAATGCCTCGATAAAGGCACTTTCAGCTTTAAGGAAGCAGTGGCACACAGTGATAATAGCTACTTCTCTACCGTCTATAAAAAATTACTTGATCAGTCAAAATACGAAACCACCGATAGTGCCCTCAATGTGTTTAATTCCTATGCTAGTTCATTTGGATTAGGGAAAAGGCTGGGAATAGACCTGCCTTCAGAAAGAGGGGGACTTTTACCTACTTCTGCTTACTACCACAAGGTGTATGGTAAGAAATTTTTTCCATGTAACATCATTTCCAACGCAATAGGACAAGGGGAAGTAAATACTACTATGCTGCAAATGGCGAATGTAATGGCAATTATTGCAAATAAAGGTTGGTATTATACGCCCCATTTGATAGACTCAATAGAGGGCGGTGATCCAGACGATTTGCTTACGGGCTTTAAACAAAAGAGATTGGCCGACCAACGTATCCCTGCCAATGTATACGAGGCTGAGCAAAAAGCCATGCAGGCCGTAATGGATTATGGAACGGCTGCTGGTTCTGCCGTTCCTGGGATTATCGTTTGCGGAAAAACCGGCACCGTAGAAAATTATGCCAAAGTGAACGGAAGAGTTGAAAAACAACAGGACCACTCGTTTTTTGGCGCTTTTGCACCTAAAGACAATCCCCGCATAGCCATTGCCGTTATTTGCGAAAATGCCGGACAGGGGGCTTGGGCAGCTGCTCCTATTGCCAGCTTATTGATTGAAAAATACCTGAAAGACTCTATCACCGGCAAGGAAAGAAAAGATAAGTATACCACCATGGTTAACAAAAATCTCATCCCAAAGCTGATGCGACTGGAAATGGCCAAAAATGATTCATTAAAACAACTTAAGGAGAGCCGGTTAGAGCAACAAAGATTACTGCAAGAGTCAATAGAAAAAGCTGCAGAGGAGGCATCCGGATTAGAACAACCTATTATTCCAAATACACCTGCAGTACCCAAAAAATCAACTCCCAAGGAAGCGATAATCCCAAAAACCGGCGACAAGAAAAAAAAGTACACAATCAGTTAGTATGGCCACGCAAAACAATACATTATCAAAAGGGGTTGACTGGACCATTGTTTGGTTGTACGCTGCTTTAGTGGCTATCGGTATACTGTGCATTTTTATGGTTGAATACCGGGCCGATGGAAATTGGATGAGCACCCTGTTTTCGGGTAAAACCAATTATAGCAAACAAATTTTATTTGCCGCCTTTTGTGCAGTAGTGGGCATGTTTATCCTGCTAACCGACAGCAAACTATTTACCGCTTTAGCTAATTTGTTGTATGCCTTTGGAATTTTGCTGATGCTGGCAACTTTTGTAATTGGTAAAAACATCAATGGCTCAAAAAGCTGGATACCCTTAGGTGGAGGGTTTAATTTGCAACCTGCCGAACTTTGCAAAATTTTTGCCGCCCTGGCATTAGCGAAATATCTCTCCCGCCCAGAAACAGTTTTCAAAAAAACCCAATCACAGTTATTGGCTACCGCAATCGCTTTATTGCCAGCTGCTTTGTCTATTTTACAACACGAATTAGGACTTGCCCTTGTATATACCGCATTTCTTATCCCTATGTATCGGGAAGGAATGCCTGCTCAGATTTTAATTATAGCCATCTCATTTGGTGTGTTAGTTATTGCTTCACTTACTGTTGAGCCTAATTTATTAGCAGCCTTGCTCACTTTGCTGGCTGGAGGAATTTTATACCTGTTGCGAAAATCCATCCGCAGAAATCGAAGGATCATAACAATTGTGGCAGCCTGTTGGATTTTTTGTGTGGGAACTCAACGATTATTAGTACCCTATATATTTAATAACGTACTGGAGTGCTATCAGAGTACCCGTATCTATAGCATGGTAGGAAGAGATTATGATTGCAGCTTGAACCAAAAATCTGCGCGCAAAGGCAAAGAGCGGCCGGCAAAAAAGCCTGATGATTATAATGTACGACAAAGTAAAATTGCCATTGGCTCGGGGGGATTTACCGGAAAAGGGTTTTTAAAAGGTACGCAAACCCGAGGGAAATATGTTCCTGCACAGCATACCGACTTTATTTTTACATCATTAGGTGAGGCTTTTGGATTTGCAGGGTGCTGTTTATTTTTGGGTATCTATCTTTTTCTACTGTTTCGGATTATAAAAATGGCCGACCGACAAAGAAGTACATTTAGCAGGGTGTATGCTTATTCGGTAGCCAGTATCCTGTTTTTTCACATAGCAGTTAATGTGGGCATGACGATTGGTTTATTCCCAATAGTTGGTATTCCGCTTCCATTGATTAGCTATGGCGGATCCTCCCTACTAACCTTTACCATTTTACTTTTTATTTTATTGCGGTTAGATGCAGATCGACAAATGGTTTTGCGATAAATAAACGCTTCCATTAGTTTTGCAGTATGCAAATAATCCCCCTTTCGGAAGGAAGTTTTACAATAGATGCTTCTAAACAGTTTATCCCTTTTGATAAAGAAGCTGATTTGTTATCGGAAAGAAATCGCGGTAGTTTACTAGTAGAAATTCAACCCTTTGTGGTAATGATAGAAAAGGAAGTGATTTTATTAGACACCGGATTGGGATTTTGTGATGAAGCGGGTATTCCTTTTATTCATCAGAACTTAGAGCAAGCTGGCATTGCGCCGCACCAGGTTACCAAAGTTTTGTTGAGCCATTTACACCGAGATCATGCTGGCGGCATCAGTTTCCCGAGTAAGGATGGCAATAAGCGATTCATCAGTTTCCCTTATGCTACTTACTATTGCCAGCGCAGAGAATTTGAATTGGCTATGAGCGGGTCATCCTCCTCCTATCAACCGGAATATGTAAGCTTATTAGATGAATATAGCCGGGTAGTATGGCTGGAAGAGGAAGCAGGATGGATTGATAAGTATATTCATTATCAGGTTAGTGGGGGTCATAGCTTAAATCATCAGGTATTCAGTATTACGGGCGAAGGTAAAACTGCTTTCTTTGGAGGAGATGAAGCACCGCAATTACAGCAACTGAAGAATAAATTTATTGCCAAGTACGATTTGGATGGTAGAAGGGCTATGGAGTGGAGAAAAAAATGGTGGGAGGAAGCTGCTACCGACCACAGAACTTTTCTGTTTTATCATGATATACAAACCCCTTTGTATAGTCGTTACTAAATTACTGACGAATTTTCTCGGCTCTTTTTTGCATTTCCTCCCTTACCAATTTATTAAATTCCCTATCGATGGTATATACTTTCTGAACCCGATCTTCGGATACTAAAATTTTTCTAAACTCGGGCTGATATTTTTTGCGGATAGTTAAAACTTTTTCTTCCATGCCAATAATGTCATCCGTACTATTCAACTTAGCCCGGCGCATTTCCATATTATAAGGTGTGTACACCTGCCAGAAACCTGAGTCTGCAGAAGAAAGTTTCAGGTATCGATTGATAAATTCAATCTTCAATCCCTGTAATCTGGCGAGGCGCTCTACTCTCTGGGGGTTTTGTGCACGAGCCATCCCTGAAACCAGCAGAAAAGCAAGTATAATTAAACTTTTACGGAAAATATGAGATATTAATAGCTTCATCTTGGTTAATTCATTTCTTCTGGCATCCATTCGATGGTTTCGGTGGAAGCAGTTTCTTCTAAATAGAGATTCATTTCTTCGTCACTTACCCCTTGCATTTTTTTAGTAATCTCGCGATAAACTTCATTCTCTGGTGCTAATATTGTGTGAGATGAAATGGAAGATTCCTGGGTCGATAAAGTTGCGTTGGATTGCAAAGGCATGCGGTTGGGGCGGCTATCGGTAAACAAAATTGCGGCGGCGACTAATACGCCCCCAATTGTTGCAGCAGCAGCATACGATACAATTCTTTTGTAAAAAAGGGGGAACAAACGACCATTACCTGCAGCTGGGGTTGATTGGGTTTGAACCAAAATTCTTTTACTGAGCAGCTGAAAATAGTTATCGGGTACAGAAAAAGGTTTGCCGCTTCCAATTTCCCCTATTGGCAATACTGGATCCATTACTGCGTGTAAACGGTGAGGGAATGACTCAAAATATTCATTAGGCACCTGAAAGGGCATAACCTTTGAGGGCCAGGTTAATCCGGGTGTCAATTCCTGTAATTCCTGTAATATGGGATTATTATCTTCCATCATCAAAGAGTTTAGACAACCGAAAGTCGACAGGGTTTAAAAATTTTTAATCATTTCGGCTAGTTTTTTTACTGCATGGTGATAACTGGCCTTTAAAGCCCCCTCGCTAGTTTGTAAAACTTCACTCATATCATGATAACTCATCTCGTCAAAATATCGCAAATTAAAAACAATCCGTTGTTTTTCAGGTAGTTGTTGAATGGCCAGCTGCAATTTCCATTCTATTTGCGCCTCGTTGAAGTGGGGTTCTGCCTGCAATTGACCAATAGCTGAAGAATTTGCCAGTTCCTCGTCCATATTTACCATTCCCCTTCGCTTTTCCTTTGCCAAAAAACTGATACTCTCGTTGGTGGCGATGCGGTATAGCCAGGTATAGAGATGGCTCTCTTCCCTAAAATTATCCAACCCCTTCCAAGCTTTTAGCAGCACATTTTGCAGCACATCGTCTGCATCGGCATGGGCAATTACCAAACGACGGATGTGCCAGTAAAGCGGTTGCTGGTATTTGGCAATTATGGCAGTATAGCCCTTTTCCCGGGTTTCGGGGGAGTGGAACCACTGCAATAAAATGGAGTCGTTGGGGTGCATGGAACAAAATAGGGCAAAAAATAAGCCAAAGTTTTAGACTACCAGAAACTAAAAGAGTTTAACGCATTAAAAAAAATGATAACCTT
>CAMBUH010000065.1 GCA_945870985.1 Chitinophaga pinensis | reverse complement strand
TGAATAATAGTTACTCAATATTATTTTAATTGCATTACCCACTTCTTTAGTATATCAGAAAACTCAATAGGATCTTCCTCCATGGGCACATGCCCCAAATTATCCCAGATATGTACCTGACTATTTTTAATTTTTTGCTGAAATAAAGCTGCATTTTCTACCGGAATCAGCCGGTCTTTGCTGCCCCAAACAATTAAAGTAGGCGCTTGTACCTTGGTTAAAAAATTGCCATCTGTTACTTGCCAGCCCTGCCGCATTCTGTCTACCAATGCTTTTCTATTTCCCTCGCGCGTAAGCATATCAAAGTATAGAGCAGTTAAACTATCCGTTACCTTTCCGGTATCTCCGTAAGCATCTTGCAAACTCTTTTTCACCAAAACCCGCGGAGTAATTATGGTGAGCAATTGATTGATAACCGGCATTTGTGCCAACTTAAATCCAATCGCACCCGTTGTTTTTTTTGCAGGAGGTAGTCCCGCCGCATCTACCAACACCAAACCCCGCACTTTGCCGGGCTGATAGATGGCATATTGAGTAGCTATCGCTCCTCCCAAGGAATTACCTACAATAATTACCCGTGAAACATGTAAAGCCGTAAGCAAAGAATCAATTACCTGATTATAGTAGCTGGTTGAATAGTCGCGATTCGGATTCGGTCCGGTTAATCCAAATCCCGGCAAATCGAATCGGATAATCCGATATTGGTTTTTCAATTGGGCAGTTACCCCATCCCAGGTTCTTAACGAAGAGGAAGTTCCATGAATCAGTAGGAGGGGGGTACTGTCTAACCGATTGCCCTCATCACTATAGTGCAATTGAACGCCCCCAATTGCAATTTGCTGTGAGCTAGCAAGGGCATATTTTTTATATACTTCTTCTGGCGACTGGTCTTTCTGGTAAAAAACAATGCCCAATACAATCAACAACACCAATATGCTTCCCAATAACCATCCGAATAATCGCAATAATTTTCTGAACATATAATTGTTTTAAAGTGTTTTTTTGGGTTCTATCAAATCCCATCGGTTTCCATATAAATCTGCAAATATCACCACTTTTCCATACACTTCCTGCCGGGGAGATTCCATAAATTCAATACCGGCTTCCTGCATTTGATTATAATCTCTATAAAAATTGTCGGTATGTAAAAATAAAAATACCCTTCCCCCTGTTTGATTGCCTACTGCCGCTTTTTGCGCATCATTGGCAGCTTTGGCCAATAGGAGGGTACACCCTGTTGATCCCGGTGGCGCAATTACTACCCATCGCTTGGTATCACTCATTCGAGTATCCTCCAATAAAGTAAAGGATAATTTACGGGTATAAAAATCAATGGCTTCATCGTAGTCATTCACCACCAGAGAGATGCCCGCTAAGTACTGTTGCATAGAATTTTTATTGAATCATGTTTTTTATCTCATTCAGCTTCATCATAGCTTCTACGGGGGTTAGTCGATTAATATCCAGTTCAGTAAGCAGCTTGCGGATAGTTTCAAACGTTTGGGTATGGGCATCGAAAATGGATAGCTGCATTTGGGGAGCTCTCAATTGTTTTACCTGCTTGGCCATGGATGATTGATTTGGCAATAGTATATCACCATCTCCTGCTCCCTGCTTGTTTTCGAGTTGCAGTAATATTTCATTGGCACGCGCAATTAAAGCGGGCGGCATTCCCGCCATACGGGCCACATGTATACCAAAGCTGTGGGTACTTCCCCCTTTGGCTAACTTTCTAAGGAAAATAATTTTATTCCCCACCTCCTTATGAGTAATGTGATAATTATGTACCCGTTCACAGGTATGCTCCAACTCGTTCAATTCGTGATAATGGGTGGCGAACAAAGTTTTGGGTTGTGCAGCAGATTGCTGTAAAAATTCTACCATACTCCAGGCAATGGAAATGCCATCATAGGTAGAAGTACCGCGGCCAATTTCATCTAACAATACCAAACTTCGGTTAGATATGTTATTGATGATGCTGGCCGTTTCATTCATCTCTACCATAAAAGTAGATTCGCCCCCACTTAAATTATCACTCGCACCCACGCGGGTAAATATTTTATCCGTTAATGGAATAAATGCTTTTCGAGCTGGCACAAAACTGCCCATATGTGCCATCAACGTTATCAAAGCGGTTTGGCGCAGTAAAGCACTTTTACCACTCATATTCGGACCAGTTAAAATAATGATTTGTGTTTGGCTGGGGTTGAGTTGAATATCATTGGCCACATACATTTCACCCGGTGGTAAAAAACGCTCTATCACCGGATGCCGGCTTTCTTCTAATATCAACTCAAACCCTGCATGCACCTGGGGCAAATGGTATTGATATTGCAGGGCATTTTCTGCAAAACATCCCAAACAATCCAGTGTGGCCAGCACATTTCCATTTACCTGCAAAGGGGCGATATACAATTGCAGATCGTTCATCAACTCATCGTATATGCGCACTTCAATTGCCAATATTTTTTCCTCGGCCCCCATGATTTTCTCTTCGTACTCCTTTAATTCCGGCGTAATATATCTTTCCGCATTTACCAGGGTTTGCTTACGAATCCAGTTTTCCGGTACCTTATGTTTGTGGGCATGGGTTACTTCTAAATAATAGCCAAAAACTTGGTTATAGTTTATCTTCAATGAGCTGATACCCGTTTTTTCTGATTCCTGTTGTTGAATCTGGTGCAGGTATTCTTTTCCTCCATGGGCTATGGCCCTCAGTTGATCTAAGTCAGCATCCAATCCTTCCCGAATCATGCCTCCCTTTTGGGCGGTGGCTGGGGCAGGATCTGCAAGAGTTGCCTGAATTTTATCTACTATCAGCTGACAACCATTTAACGCATCCCCTAATTTTTGAAGCAGCGGTTGATCCGCATTCATACAAGTCTGCTTGATCTGGCTGGTTTGCTGTAGTCCCTTACAGAGTTGTTGCACTTCTCTGGGACCAATTTTTTTTGCCGGAATTTTTCCGCTTAATCGTTCTATATCGCCACAAGCCTTAATAGCAGCAATCAGTTGTTTACGTAAATCCGTTTCTTTTATCAAAAATGCTACGGCATCTAATCTTTCCTGAATACTGGTTTGATTGCTCAAGGGAAATAACATCCATCTTTTCAGCAATCGGCTGCCCATGGGATTTACGGTGTTATCCAATACTTTCAACAGGGCATGGGCACCTTCCTGCACCGGTAATAACTCTAAGTTCCGAATCGTAAACCGATCCATCCATAAAAAATCATCCCGCTCCATCCTTTGAATAGAAGTAAGGTGTTGCAGATTGGGATGTTCGGTTTCTTTTAGGTAATACAATATGGCACCGGCTGCAATGATACCTCTGTTGGCAGTATCAATACCAAAACCTTTGAGCGAGTGGGTTTGAAACTGTTTAAGTAAACTTTCTCTTGCAAATGCTTCTTCAAAAATCCAGCTTTCTAGTGTGTAAGTATAAAACTGATTGCCAAAAATATCTTTGAACCTTTTTTGCTGATTGCGCTGAAATAACACTTCAGCGGGTTGTAAACTTTGCAACAGTTTGTCGATGTATTCCTGGTTTCCTTCTGCCACTAAAAATTCTCCGGTGGTAATATCCAAAAAAGCAATGCCATGTTGTTCTTCATCAAAATGAATGGCAGCTAAAAAATTATTGTTGTTATGCTCCAGTAACTTATCGTGGGTTGCAATGCCGGGGGTTACCATTTCGGTTACACCGCGTTTCACGATGCCTTTCACCATCTTCGGATCTTCCAGCTGATCGCAGATGGCTACCCGATAGCCGGCTTTTACCAATTTGTGTAAATAGGTATCAAGGGCATGGTACGGAAATCCCGCCAGCTCGCTGGATGAGGCGGCACCATTATTTCTTTTGGTAAGGGTAATACCTAATACCCGGGAGGATATAATCGCATCTTCTCCAAAAGTTTCATAAAAATCGCCTACCCGAAATAACAATACCGCATCGGGATATTTTTGCTTTATCGCCCGATGCTGCATCATTAAGGGGGTATCTCCTGCTCCTTTTGCCATGGCGACAAATATAATTCATGCCCGGCCAAAGCCCCGCATTCTCCGGGAGATGTGGAAAATAATACTTTAATCAGAAACCGTAAGCCTATCGCGCTTTGGGTAATGTTTTACGTGGTAATTTCTCATCCCGCTGTGCCGCCTGATAGGCAAAAGCAGCTACAATCGTTGCTATTTGTTTCAGGTCATCTGCCAGCAGGTGATCATACACATCCATATTGCTGTGATGGGTGCGGGTATCGTATTCAATCGGATCCTGAATAAACTGAAATCCAGGTAAACCTACCGCATCAAAAGATTGGTGATCGGTTCCCCCCGTATTGCTGATGGTTACCGTGGCAGCCCCTAAATCGGCAAACGGTGCCAGCCATTGGGTAAAAATCGGTCGGCAAGCCTCATTGCCCTGCAAGTAGATACCCCTGATTTTACCCGTGCCATTGTCGATATTAAAATAACCCGAAAGTTTTTCATGTTCCGGCAATACCTGCATAGTTGCGGGGTCGGCAAAGGTTTTTTTTACATACCCTCTCGAACCCAATAATCCCTGTTCTTCACCACTCCATAAACCAATGCGGATGGTTCTGCGAGTAGAAATATTCAGCGTTTTTAAAATCCGCATTACTTCCATCATAACGGCCGAGCCGGAAGCATTGTCGGTAGCCCCCGTTCCTGTTTGCCAAGAATCTAAATGAGCGCCAATCATTACTATTTCATTTTTTAACACAGGATCCGTTCCGGCAATTTCTCCTATTACATTGTATCCCTGTACATCTTTATTGTAGAATTTGGTTTTTACATCGGCTTCCATAGAAACCGGAATACCTGCTTTTGCCAATCTCAGCAGCGTATTATAATCTTCCACCCCCAAAACCATATCCAGAAAATTTTCGGGATCAGCCGCTTTGTAAGCTCCGCCACCTTGGGCAAAAATGGTTCCATCATGGCTTCTTACACCCCCATTGCTTACAATGGCTATCGCACCTTCTGCACGAGCCATATCTTTTAATAGGGCAATCAACCGCTGAGATCCGCCCCCTCTTGCCTGCATTTGCTCCCGCATTCTTCTGGCAGCAGCTGTATCGTTCGGGTTGGGTGCAACGCGCGGAGGGGTAGGCTGGGCAGCAGCCATGGCTTGTAATTCTGCATCCGAATACCGCACGGCATCTGCTTTAAAGGAATGCTTATACACGATGGCTTGGTCTAACATCAGTATTTTTCCCTTCAGCTGACCGCGATATTTTTCTAACTCGAGGGTGTCTTTGGCAGCTATCACCAGTAACTCAGCAGTTTTGGATCCGCGTGTTCCGGAAGTCCAAGTTTTGGGATAAGCCAGCAGGTTTTTATAATAAGGTGTTTTTAGTGCGAGATAACATTTTTCTAATTCCCAGCCTTTTCCAAATTCACCCCAGGGGTCGATGGATACATTTTGCAAGCCCCATGTGCTCAATTGCGCAGATGCATACTTGGCTGCGCGCATATAGCCCGGAGAATTGGTTAATCGGTTACCACTAACATCGGTTAATTGAAAGGCAATATCCATTACCTGTGATTTTTCTAATCCTTCTTTTCTGATTTGCTGTATAACAGAGAGGTCTATTTTTTCTGATTGCGCCCAGAGGGTTGTAACTGAGCAGAACAATAATAGACTGGTAAGTGATTTTTTCATACTAAGGGGGGTTAAATCTTGGGTTAAATTAGTGAATTATGGTGATTTTGTATGGATAAATGTATAATCGGATGATTGTACCTTTGCACCATGCGTAAACTGAATATGCAGGAGCTAAACCGCCTGTCTCCCGAGGATTTTCGGGAGGCTGCTAAAAATCCGGTGATTGTAATCCTCGATCATATTCGCAGTATGCACAATGTGGGCAGTGTTTTTAGAACCGCCGATGCTTTTTTGGTGGAAGCCATTTATTTATGTGGCTATACCCCACAACCTCCCCACCGCGATATACATAAAACAGCGCTGGGTGCTACCGAAACAGTCGCCTGGCAATATTTTGCTACCACAGAAGCAGCAGTTGCCGCTGCCAGAAACCGGAATTATTCCGTTTGGGCGGTGGAACAAACCAATGCCAGCATTCCGCTTCAACAAATTCCAGCTGCCGAACAAGGACTAGCCCTGATTTTTGGCAATGAAGTAGAAGGCGTAAAAGATGCTACACTTTTACTTTGCGATGGCAGTATTGAAATTCCCCAGTGGGGCATGAAGCATTCGCTGAATATATCCATTGCTGCCGGCATCGTATTATGGGAAATCACCCGAAATCAACTCAGTTTGTCAGCAGAATAATAGTTATCCTTGTAATGCTCCCCTTCATGAAAACATTGCGTAAATACTTACAACTGGTTACTTTTTCTCACACAATTTTTGCCCTTCCCTTTGCTATCATTGGATTTACCCTTGGATGGGCCGCCAAACAAAATACCGGTTCTGGTTCTGAAAAAAATATCGGGATATTATTTTTACTAGTGCTAGGCTGTATGATAACTGCCCGAAGTGCCGCCATGGCTTTTAACCGATATCTCGATCGTTCCTTTGATGCCCAAAATCCCCGAACGGCTTTGCGGGAAATACCGGCCGGACTAATTGCTCCTTCCAGCGCATTGAGGTTTGTATTATTCAATAGTGCACTTTTTGTTGTATTCACTTTTTTCATTAACCCCCTCTGTTGCCTACTTTCTCCTGTAGCGTTGGGCGTGATATTATTTTATAGTTATACCAAACGGTTTACCCCGCTCTGCCACCTGATTCTGGGGGTTGGATTGTCACTGGCGCCTATTGGTGCTTACTTGGCGGTAGTGGGTGCATTTGCCTGGCTGCCGATACTTTTTTCGCTGGCAGTAGTAGCATGGGTAGGGGGTTTTGATATTATTTATGCTTTACAGGATGAAGCGTTTGATAAAGAGCATAACCTGCATTCTATTCCGGTTTGGTTAGGAAAAGCCCGGGCATTACAGGTTTCTCGTGGCCTGCATCTGATCAGTGCCATCTGCATTTTCGCTGCAGGGTGGTTGGGTGGATTTCATGTTTGGTATTTATTGGCTTCCCTTGTTTTTGTGGGGATGTTAATCTATCAGCATACCCTTGTTTCTCCAACAGATTTAAGTAGGGTAAATCGGGCTTTTATGACGTCCAACGGCATTGCCAGTATTATCTTTGGGGTATTGGTAGTTACGGATATTTTGTGGAACAGATAAAACAATCTCATTGGCTAGAATACTATGTATTGATTATGGAGGAAAGCGAACCGGGATTGCGGTAACGGATCCGTTGCAGATTATTGCTACGGCATTGCAAACGGTAGAAACCCATCTATTGTTTGTATTTTTAAAAAATTACCTGAAACTAGAGGAAGTAGAGCGGATTCTGATTGGCCACCCCCTGAATTTAGATGATTCTCCCACCCACGCCACCCCACTGGTAGAAGCAGCTATTAAGCGCCTACATAAAGAGTTTCCCCAGCTGCCCATCGAACGGGTAGACGAACGGTTTACCTCTAAATTAGCCGGCAGGGCGATGCTGGAAATGGGAATGAAAAAGAAACAGCGGAGAGAAAAAGGCCAAATCGACCAAATAGCCGCTGCCATTATGTTGCAAGAATACCTGGCAGCTAAAAAGTAGTCTGTTTCGCCTTCCCGAACCAAATACAGGGTTTTTCGTACCTTTGCAGTCAATTTCAACGCATGATTTTTCCAATTGTAGCCTATGGCGACCCGATTTTAAGAAAAGTAGGTAAAAGTATTACACCCGATTATCCCGGACTAGCTACCCTTATCGCAGATATGTGGGAAACCATGTATGAGAGCAATGGAGTAGGGCTGGCAGCTCCGCAAATCAATAAAGACATCCGCTTGTTTGTAATCGATAGTTCCCAAATATTCGATCACCTAGAAGAATCCGAAAAGCATCTGCTGTCTCAAGGGCCCGGAATAAAGAAGGTGTTTATTAATGCTAAAATAGAAGCACTGGCCGGAGAAGAATGGGCATATAATGAAGGTTGCTTGAGTATTCCCAAAATTCGGGAAGACATTTATCGTCCAGAAGAAGTTACGATAAGCTATGCAGATGAAAATTTTGTTCAGCATACGGAAACCTATAAGGGTATTACTGCCCGCGTAATTCTGCATGAATACGATCATATTGAAGGGAAATTGTTTATCGATTATCTGAAACCATTTCGCAGAAAATTGATGCAGGGAAAATTGAAAGACATTAGTAAGGGTAAGATTAAGGTTGATTATAAAATGATATTCCCGGGGTAATGAAATATGTACTCTTCTTATTAATATACATCAACACTTCCTTCCTTTATGCGCAGGACACTTCGGTAATGGTAAATCAACAGGCATTTACCCTGGCTGAAGTGGTAGTTCGAAACAATTTAGACTACAAAGCTATTTTAGCCACTATACAAGAAGATACCACTTTCTATAAGGCTTTTAGAAATCTGCACATCATCGGTTTCAGTTCGTATAATGATATTCAGTTGCTAGATAAGCAGGATAAAGTGAAAGCTTCTTTGTTCAGTAAAACCCGCCAGCATCGGATAGGCAACTGCCGGTATATGGAAGTATTGGAAGAGCAAACAACCGGCGATTTTTACAATAGTAAGCAACAACCTAATTACCTCACCGCCGAATTATATGGATCCCTGTTTTTTACCAAAGACACGATTTGCGGAGAAAATAATTGGGTAAAAGGGCGCACCCTTCAAGCCTCCGGAAAAAAGGGAATAGAAAAGCACAAAGAACAATTGAAAATGCTATTCTTTAATCCAGGAAAAAAAATTCCGGGAATTCCGTTTATTGGGGATAAGCTCGATTTATACGATGAGGCTGCCCATGAACTGTACGACTATCGCCTAGATGTAGAAGAATTACGGGGCAACCTGGTTTATATTTTTTCCATTACCCCCAAAGAGAATCTGGGATCCTTGAAGAACGACCGGGTGGTGGTAGACCGAATGGTAACTTGGTTCGATATGAAAACAATGGAAGTGCTTGCCAGAAATTACTCACTCAGTTATAAAGCAGGGGTATATGATTTTGATGTAAGTATGGAAGTGGAAATGACGCGGTACAAACAGTGGATAGTGCCTAAGATATTACGCTATAAGGGAAATTGGGATGTAGTATTTAAGAAGCGGGAAAAAGCTATTTTTACGGCTACTTTGTTCGATTATAAGTAAAAAAATAGGCTACCGCTTTGGTACCCTCTGCAAAGACCCCCGTCTTTTATTTAGTGAATAAGTTTACTGCTCATCCAGATAGGCTTGTAATTTTGCTAAAGAAATTTTTTCGGGCTCCAATTTTATAATTGAAACAGTGGTAGTTAAATTGCTCACTTCTTTCTCGCTCAGATAGTAATTGCTACCAATTTTTGAAATAGAAACGATTTTAATTTCAGCACCAGGTGGCAACAGATCGGTTTTAAAGGAGCGGGTAGCATAATCAAAATCGAGTTTAACCACTGTTTTCTGTTTTTTATAGTACGCAAATACAGTGGTATTTTTATTAGTATAATTGGGTGGAAAAATGGTGGTTAACTTGAGTTTGCTAATTGAATTCACTTTCACATTTTTCTGAATGCTCACCCAACGTAAACTGGATAATGTCATTTGATAACCAGTTAATCGAGAGTTGCCAGAATCCCAGAAAAGGTCGATAGTTGTTGAATAGGTATCCGGCTTCCATTCGAAATTAGGATCTGTTACATTATAGTCGGGAGTTGGATTGGATTCATTTGCATAAAATTGACGCATGTCGTTCTTTGGGTCGGCACCTGTTTCAATCCATTTTACTACATAACTCTTACCGGTGGCAATACTTAATTCTTTGCCATTTTTTATTACTCTGATAAAGAAACCTCCGGCAGATTCCATGAGTACATTGTTTAATTGGGTGCTTCGCAAGCACTTAATCAAATCACCCGTTCTTCTGATGCGAAAAATCTGAATTTCTGCAGTTCCTTCGGGTTTTACCGGAGTAACTACTCCATTTTCAACGGAGGTAAAAATGCCTTTATCAAAGTAGATGCGGAAACTATCATTCCCCCCAACTTTAATTTCACTTCTTGAATTTTCTAAATTGAAAGTTTCTTTTTCAACAGCAGGCATTACATCATTAACAATTGTATTTACTGCATCGGTTGCTTTTAGTGAGGTAGCCCAAATTGTATCATTCAAGGGATTATTCTGGTATTGGGTAAATTCTCCTGAAAGCTCCTTTGTACAAGAAGTTCCTGCAAAGAATGCAAACCCAGCCAGCATTATAAATCCTATGTATGATGTTTGCTTCATGTTTGTTTTATTACCAATAAGATACTTGTTGGTTTGTTATCGTTGCCTGTTATTTACGGTTTAAACTCCATCTTACCCCCATCAATACCCCTGCCGTACCAAATTTTTGCTGATAGGGCATACTTCCGGATGTGATGTTGTCTATGGAATGTTTATAATAAGGTTCCACAAATAACTGCATATCGTTACTCAATTCTTTCGTTACGTTGATGCCAGCATAGAGCCCCATTCCCAACTTACTCTTATACACCTGTGAACCTTTTTGCACAGGCACTACAGCAAGACTAGAATCTAAAATTACGCCTTCATACCAGGAGGAAACATTCAATATCACCCCGGCATTAACCCCCACCTTAACAGAACCTCTTCCAAATTGATAGCCCAGTAGAATGGGAATGTCGATCGAGCGGTAGCGGTTCTTCTCTACTTTGTTTTTAAAACCAATATTTTGAACAATACTGGTATCTCTTACTACTATCGTATCGCCCGGTGCCCTGATAATAGTTCTTACTGTAACAACCGTGGTTAATTTGATTTCATTTTCACTCCGGTAAACGTACTTCTGATTAATCTGGGAATATTGTAATCCGGTAGTCAATTGCAGATGGTTATTCAGCGGCTTCACCAAACGTACACCGGCTGTGAATCCTACCTGCATGCGTTCTGTGCTGTCTTTCTGCCTCAGGTATTGCTGACTGGCAGAAATATTATTAACCGTTTGCAAAGAATAGTCGGGGGAGATATAGGTATCAGCATACCAGTCTTTATTAAAATCATCCCATTTATTTCTACTTCTTACGGTTGGACAGTTAATTTTAGGTAAGTTAAGTTGCTGGTTATTCAGTGCAGTAATTTCTTGATTGTTGGGGTAGCCACTTCTTTCCATCGCAATGGTAGGATAAGGATGAGCAAACTTACGGAAGCCTTCGGTTTGTTCTAACGGGTTGGTATTACCATACACAGGTAAAATATCTTCCGCTTGAAACTTATCCTGCGTTCCACCAGTTGTGGAGCCACTAGGCTTTTTGGCTGCATCAGGAACCTGGAAACCGGATTGTATAGACGGATTATATTTTCGTTTGCTGATAAATAGACCGCCGGCTTTGGGTAAATGCTTTCCAGTTGGGGTTTCCGATAAGGTAGTATTCTGTGGGGGAACTACATTATTTATCGATGAGTTATCGGAAGCCGGAGGAACGGTTGCATTATTAGAATCAGTACTCGGAATCGCAAAAGGTGCATCGGCAGGTTCTAGTTCAGGGGTAGTTATATTATTCTCATGCGAAGAATCCCGTAGCACTTGCGTGCCCGATTTCGTTTGCTGGTTGCGGATATAGTTCTGGTATAAAACATAAGAGGCATAGATGCCACCCAGAAATAGTGTGCCAATGATGGCAGCAGCCATCGGGAACCGCATCCAATAAAAGAATTTGCGGTCGTCTTTTTCCTTTGGTTTCACCCTGTCCCACATATCTTCCGCCACCGGCGCTTCAAAACTACCCAATTGGGTTTGGAAGTGCTGATCAAATTGGGAATCCGCTATCTTATCCCACATTCCGGTAGATACCGGTGCGGAAACATCGGCCAAGTTGCTGCCAAAATGTTGATCGAATTGTGTATCGGCTACTTTGTCCCACACTCCGGTAGATACCGGTGCGGTAACATCGGCCAAATTGCTGCCAAAATGCTGATCAAA
>CAMBUH010000064.1 GCA_945870985.1 Chitinophaga pinensis | reverse complement strand
AATAAGCCGGATATCATTTGCTTGCAAGAATTCAATCAGTCCATAGATGAAGATCATATCGCCCTGTTTACCAAAAACTATCCCTACTATTTCTTTGCAGCTAATTATCAAAATAGATCTGGCAGCTATCAAAGTGGCTGTGTGATTTTTTCTAAATGGCCTATCATTGCCACCAGTCGTATCCCCTATCCCGACGCAGAAAGTTTATTATATGCCGATATAGTTAGAGGTGCCGACACCGTTCGTATTTTTACCACCCACTTGCGTTCCTTTAAGTTTAAGAAAGAAGATTATGAAGGCCTCGATAAAATTGGGGCAGCGGAGGAGGATGGAGTGGAAGCCTCAAAAAATATTTTTCGCAAAATGAAACGGGCATTCCGATACAGAGAACGACAAGCCATCCTTGTAAGAAAAGCGATTGACGCTTCCCCATATCCTGTAATTGTTTGTGCCGATTTTAATGATGTACCTACTTCTTATACCTACCATCATATTACCCACAACCGCTTGCAGGATGCATTTTTAAAAGGCTCCGCCGGATTAGGACGCACGTATATGTCGCTGTCGCCCACCCTGCGTATCGATTACATTCTACCCGATTTCCATTGGGATGTAAAACAATTTACCCTCATCGATGAAGCACTGAGCGATCACTTCCTGCTGCTGGCCGACCTGGAATTAAAAAAATAGAATATCTTTGTACCACTATGAAAGGATGCTGTACCGAATATTGTTGAGTGGATGTTTATCCCGCTTGTAACTAATTTATTGATTCTCCTGAAGCTTATTGCATGTCGCTAAAATTTTATAATTCGCTTACCCGCCAAAAAGAAGTTTTTACTCCCATCCATCCCCCCTATGTTGGCATGTATGTGTGTGGGCCAACGGTAAGTGGCGAAAGTCACCTCGGACATGCAAGACCTTTTATAACTTTTGATGTTTTATTTCGCTACCTGCTTAATTTGGGTTATCAGGTTCGGTATGTAAGAAATATTACCGATGCCGGTCATTTTGAGGAGGAAGGCCGCGAAGCTGAAGACAAAATCAGCAGCAAAGCAACCCTGGAGAAGCTCGAACCGATGGAGTTGGTGCAAAAATATACCCGCTTGTATCAATGGGCAATGGCACAATTCAATAACCTTTCTCCCAGCATTGAGCCTACGGCTACGGGGCATATTGTAGAGCAAATTGAAATGATTAAAACCATTCTTGCGGATGGCTATGCCTATGAAGTAAATGGATCTGTTTATTTTGATGTAGAAAAGTATCACGAGGTTTTTTCTAAAAAGGGACAACCCTATGGTATTTTAAGCGGAAGAATTTTAGAAGATCAACTGGAATCTACGCGGGCACTCGATCACCAGGATGAGAAAAGAAATAAAAGTGATTTCGCCCTCTGGAAAAAAGCACCTCCCGAGCATATCATGCGTTGGCAAAGCCCTTGGGGCGAAGGCTTTCCGGGCTGGCATATTGAGTGTTCTGCCATGAGTAGTAAATACCTGGGAAAAGAGTTTGATATCCATGGCGGCGGAATGGACTTGCAATTTCCCCATCATGAATGTGAGATTGCCCAAAGTACCGTATGTAACCACGTGATGCCTGCTCGTTATTGGTTGCATAACAATATGATTACCATTAACGGTAAAAAAATGGGTAAGAGCTATAATAATGTAATTCGGCTAACCGAATTATTTTCCGGCAATCACCCTTTACTATCACAACCCTATTCTCCGCAAACTATCCGGTTTTTTATACTGCAAAGTCATTATCGCGGCACACTCGATTTTAGTAACGAGGCATTGCAGGCCTCCGAAAAAGCTCTGAAGCGTTTGTGGGAGGCTTATCAATGGCTAATGAAAAAAGAGCCCACCGAGGCCACCGGGTTGGCAGATGAAAATCTTAATCAGTCTATTCGAACACTCGTAGCAGAACTGGAAGAATTTATGAACGACGACCTGAACACTGCAAAAGTGTTGGCAAATCTGTTTGAATTAACCTCCCATATTAATTCAGTAAAAGATGGCCATTTACCGGCTGGTGCTATCCGGTTAGATACCTTCCAATTGCTGCAACAACAAATGAAACGATTTGTAGTAGACATATTCGGATTGCAGGGAGAAAATGCTGCAACCGACGGAAAACTAGACGGCGTTTTACAATTGTTGATTGAAATTAGAAAAGCAGCTAAAAGCAAAAAGGATTTTGTTACCAGCGATAAAATTCGGCAGGAGTTGGCTCAGCTAGGGGTTCTCTTAAAAGATGAGAAAGATGGTGGCGTTAGCTATCAGTTTGAATAAGTTCGTTTTCTTACTCAGTGATTACAATCATCCGAATGGGCATGATTGTGCTGGCGACAAAGCCGATAGTTGAGGGTATGGGCTACGATAATCCCAATCACAGCCGGAACCAATAGAATTATCTCCCAAGCAGGAAAGGTTACTTTCAATAGTAATAATATCATCCCCAACACAAAAAATCGGAAGGGCCACCAGTTATGGTGATGCTTTCTTTTACCATGGTATAACGAATACGTACCTACAACCATGGCCAAAGCAATCATTGCATATTCGAAAAACAGGTTGTGCACAATATTAATACCGAATATGGGTAGGCTGGTGAAAAATAAAGGCAGCAGGGCACAATGTATGGCACATGCTAAACTGGTACTTATCCCTATCGCATCCCAATTGATTTTAAATGACATGCCGCAAAGATACCACATTGCAACATGGTTGCAAAAAATGCTTTTTTAGCTGTCCCTTTCAATTGCTTCGTACCTTTGCAGAGAATTGAATATATGCGATCAAAAAAGCTTCTTTACCTAGTAACTTTTGCCATTTTAGTGGCATGCTTTTACTATTTTTTATTCCGGGGTACCGATAACTGGAAGTCGAAACCGGCAATCATCAGCTATGTAAAGCCCTTTCAGTTTTCTACCCAAGATGGGCAGCCATATACAGATAAGGATATGTTGGGTAAGGTATCGGTGGTAGAATTTTTCTTTACTACTTGCAAGGGCATTTGTCCTAAAATGAATGGGAATATGGCAGTTATCAGCAAAGAGTTTGCATCGGAACCCGATTTTATGGTGGTAGCGCATACATGCGATCCAGACAGAGATTCGGTTGCCCGCCTGAAAGTGTATGCCGATTCAATGAAAATTGATACCCGCAAATGGGTGTTATTAACTGGCCGAAAAGATAGTCTTTACCAAATGGCCCGTTCTGCTTACTTATTAGATGATCCAAAGAATAATGTAGCCAATATTGAAGATCAGTTTATGCATACCCAGTTTTTTGCGTTGGTAGACAGGCAGGGTAAGGTACGCGGGCAGGTATATGATGGATTAAAGCAGCCAGATTTAGATCGACTGCGGAAAGATATCCGTAGGATATTGGATGAAAAATAGATTTCCCAAAAAATAGGTGGATAGATTAAATAAGAGTTGAACCGGTATGCATACACAGGTAATAGATACGTTAAAAAAGAATCAATTGAATATTACGGATAGCCGCAAAACGATTCTTCAGCTATTTATGCAATCGGATGGCGCGTTGGCACATATGGATATAGAAAACAATACCGGTGATGAGTTCGACCGGGTAACTATTTACAGAACGCTGCAAACGTTTGTTGATAAGGGCATAATACATACCATTCCTTCGGCAGATAATGCCATACGATATGCTTTATGTAAAGATGCCTGCAGTGAGGGGCATCATCACGACAATCACATTCATTTTATGTGCGACCATTGCAGTACTACTTATTGTTTAGACCATGTGGAAGTACCTGCATTGCAATTGCCCGGAGGTTTTATGGCTTCCCGCACAGATATGGTAGTGAGTGGCTGCTGCAATCGCTGTAGTAAATAATTTGTTAGCATATAATCAACTACTATGATATTGGTAACCGGAGGTTCGGGCTTGGTGGGTTCTCATCTGATTCAGCAATTAGTGGCAACGAACAAACCGGTGCGGGCTATCTATCGATCTGGTATTCCCCAGTTTCAGCATGCAGCAAGTGTGGAGTGGGTGAGGGGAGATATATTAGATGTAATCAGTTTAGCCCAAGCCATGGAGGGAGTAGAACAGGTTTACCATTGTGCCGCCATGGTTTCCTTTAATCCTGCCCGCAAACAAGAAATGCATCAGATAAATGTTCAGGGAACTACCCAGGTGGTAGATGCCTGCATTGAAGCAGGTGTTAAGCGTTTGCTATTCGTAAGTTCTGTAGCGGCCCTCGGACGTATTCGCGAAAATGAACCCATTCATGAAGAAATGAACTGGACGCCCGAATCGAGCAACAGTGAATATGGTAAAACCAAATACCAGGCAGAAATGGAAGTTTGGAGAGGAATTGCGGAGGGATTATCTGCTGTTATTGTAAATCCCGTTATTATTCTGGGTGCCGGTGATTGGAAGGGTGGCTCATCGAAAATATTTCATTCGGCCTATCACGAATTTCCCTGGTACACCGAGGGGAGAAGTGGATTTGTAGCGGTGGGTGATGTAGCGCGAGCAATGCGCTTGTTAATGGATAGTGATCGGATGGCACGAAGGTATATACTTAGTGCGGAAAACAGAACCTATCGGGAAGTGTTTACCTTAATTGCCAACGGGTTTAATAAAAAGCCACCACACCGAAAAGTAAATGCATTATTAAGTCAACTGGTTTGGCGTTGGGAAGCTATTAAGGGTTTTATAACTGGCAGCGATCCACTACTTACCCGAGAAACGGCAGCCACTGCTAGGGCAATCGTTACATTTAACAACAGTCGTTTTTTGAATGATTTTCCTGAATTCAAGTATACACCCCTCGAAGAGTCTATACAACAAATTTGTGATGAATTTAAAGCATGTATTTCCAATGGAATGGTAAAAAGCTAACGTAAGCTATCCCTCCATCACTTTTTTCCAGAGCTCCGGAATTCTTTTAATCCATACCAATTCTCTTCTTTTTAAGCCTGCTTCTTCTGCAGGATAGCCCAAATAGGTTTTGCCACCCTTTAGTGAAGCAGTTACGCCGCTTTGGCCCATTACAGTTGCATGCGCACCTATGGTAATTGTTTTATTAACCCCCACCTGACCCCAAAGGGTTACTCCTTCCTCTATAATCGTTCCGCCGGCGATGCCAACCTGGGCGGCAAATAAACAATTGGCTCCAACGCGGGTGTCGTGACCAACATGCACCATATTATCAATTTTAGTTCCTTTGCCAATCCGAGTAATACCAGTTACACCGCGATCGATGGTGCAGCAGGCTCCTATCTCCACATCATCTTCTAAAATTACACCTCCGCAACTGAGCATTTTTTTATACCACTGGGGGCGATTCTTCTTGGTGTTGTAATAAAAGGCATCGCTTCCAATTACTGTTCCCGACTGAATAATTACCCGGTCGCCAATTTGGGTATCATCTAAAATGGTTACCTGTGGATGTATAATACAATCTTTGCCGATACGTACATTTTTTCCAATAAAAACCTGTGGCATAATCACCGTTCCCTCTCCAATAAGCACATCCTCACTCAACTCTTTTTCAGGAATAGTAATCGGATGAAAATGCTGAACAATTTTCAGATAAGCTTCAAAAGGATCCGCAACATAAAAAATCATTTTCCCTTCGGGAATTTCTACTTCTTTCGAGTTGATGATGATAAAATCAGCAGCACTTTGTAAACAAGTTGTATAATATTTCGGATGATCTACAAATACCAAATCACCAGACTCTACTACATGAATTTCATTGATGCCGGTTATCATCTGATTGGATTTTCCAACCATTTCTGCCGAAAGAAATGAAGCCATCCATTCGGTTGTAATGGGCTTTGGGAACTTCATAGTTGCCTTTTTTTAGTTAAAATCAAAGGTAACGAGACTATTTCACCCTTTTGGGGATTATTTTTTTTGCCCTTTTTTCTTTTCCTGAGCGACCAATATTTTCTGTGTTTTACAACTAAAATTTAATCACGATTAAATACATGTGAAAAAATACATTGCTCTGTAAATCAATGATGATAAGTATTTCACCGATACTAATTTTTGTTTCGTTGTATGCTCGATTAATTTTTCGCATGGATTTTGTTTGAATGTTTGTGTTGCTGAGAATGAGTTAATCCACAATTCGGATAAAAATGTTAATAAATTTGTTCACAAATTTTTTTGCATAAGCAGAAAGGTTTTTTAATATTGTGTAGGGAAATTTATTTCCTGGTACTTACTAACCCATCCATATACAAAGTCTCGCTTCTGCGGGACTTTTGTTTTATGCATCATTACTATCTATTTTATAAACCCTTTCAGGTACTTTGTACCTTCACTTCAACAGAAGGTAAATCTTGTTTGGCCAACTATCTGCAAGTTGCCAAAGATGTATATCCGATTGGCAGATTAGATTATGATAGTGAAGGATTATTATTGTTAACCAATGATCGCTCACTGAACCATCGTTTATTAGATCCGAGTTTTCAGCATAACAGAACTTACTGGGTTCAAGTGGAAGGATACATAACCGATATAGCCATCCAACAATTGGAAACAGGCGTTGCTATTCGGGTAGATGGAAAAGTATATACAACCTTGCCTGCTCAAGCCCAACGGATACCTGTACCGCATTCGCTTCCGGAAAGAAATCCACCCATACGATTTAGAAAAAATGTACCCACTTCGTGGATAAGCCTTTCCCTAACCGAAGGTAAAAACCGTCAGGTTAGAAAGATGACGGCGGCAGTGGGATTTCCCACACTTCGGTTGGTTCGTTTTTCAATTGAACGGGTTGAGTTAGACAATTTACTACCCGGACAAGTACTTGAAGTTTCACGCAACACGTTTTTACAAAAATTATTTACCAAGTGATAGCCCAACCCTTTGATTAGAGAAATTGAAACCGTTCATTCTGTAACAGATGTCCATCTTTCTTTTTCTACACCTATCTTTGCCATTCATTACTTGAAGTTATGAGTCAACCCACCCTTTCAGAACAAGAAATCATCCGCCGCGAAAAACTAATTAAGTTACGCGAGGCAGGCATTGATCCCTATCCTGCACCACTATATCCGGTAACGCATTTTTCTGCGGATATTAAAGATGCTTATACAGAAGAAACCAAAGAGCAATTCTCTTCCCTTTGTTTGGCAGGCCGCATTATGAGCATGAATGATAAGGGCAAGGTATTTTTTATAAAAATTCAGGATAGTAAGGGGATCATACAATTATATGTTCGCAGAGATGATATCTTCCCCGAGGCAGTTGGTAATTTATGGGAGGTGTTGGTGAAACACGGGCTAGACCTTGGAGATATTATTGGTGTAACTGGCTATGCATTTATTACTAAAACCGGCGAAACATCGGTTCATGTGCAAACGCTCTGTCTTTTATCAAAATCACTCAAACCACTTCCGGTAGTTAAGCGGGATGAAGAGGGTCAGGTATTTGATGCAGTTACAGATCCTGAATTCCGCTATCGACAGCGGTATGCCGATTTGGCAATTAATCCTGATGTAAGAAATACTTTTCTGCAGCGCACCAAATTAATTAATACCATCCGCCAATTTTTGAATGAAAGAGGAGCCATTGAAGTGGATACACCGGTACTGCAATCTATTCCCGGAGGAGCCGCTGCCCGTCCCTTTATCACCCATCACAATGCACTGGATGTTCCCTTTTACCTTCGCATTGCCAATGAACTATACCTGAAGCGATTGATTGTGGGTGGATTTGATTGGGTATATGAATTCAGTAGAAATTTTCGCAATGAAGGGATGGATCGTACCCATAACCCCGAGTTTACCGTGTTAGAATGGTATACTGCCTACAAAGATTATCTGTGGATGATGGAAATTACTGAGCAACTGTTTGAAAAAATTGCACTCACCCTTCATGGTACAACAGCGGTAACGCTGGGAGACAAGATCATTCATTTTAAAGCACCTTTCCCCCGGGTAACCATTCTGGAAGCTATTCAACAGAATACCGGAATTGATGTAAGCGGAATGGATGAAAAAGGATTGCGCGAAGTTTGTGCCCAATTAAATTTGCCGGTTGCACCGAATATTGGAAAAGGGAAACTGATAGACGAATTATTCAGCGCAACTGCTGAGCATACTTTTATACAGCCAACATTTATTATCGATTATCCGGTAGAAATGAGTCCACTTACCAAAAAACATCGTTCTAAGCCAGGATTGGTAGAAAGATTTGAACTGATGGTGAATGGAAAAGAAATTGCCAATGCCTATTCAGAATTGAATGATCCCATCGACCAGCGGGAAAGATTTGAAGAGCAGGCCAAACTGATGGAGCGCGGGGATGATGAAGCCATGTTTATTGATCATGATTTTCTTCGGGCACTTGAATATGGTATGCCGCCTACTTCCGGTATTGGTATTGGAATCGATCGCCTATGTATGATGATGACGAACCAGCCATCTATTCAGGATGTATTGTTATTTCCGCAAATGCGTCCAGAAAAGTTAGATTAGTTACTCCCTTCTTTTGTTGATTAGTCGCGGTAATTCAAAGCAGGGTTACGGGTACCTAGTAATGCCTTATATTGATAGTTGCCCACCTGTTTGCGGTGCTCTTCTTTTGCTTGTTGTATATAAACAGGATTCGTAAAGAGGTCAATTGCAGTTAATGCCATCGTTTTTGCTGCCACCATCATGCCCTTCATGCCTATTCCCGTGCCATTACAGGCTACTGCCTGCCAGCTGTGTGCAGAAGTGCCCGGCACCCAGGTAGCTGATTCTAGCCCTACTGTGGGCACCGCATAGCTTACATCACCTACATCCGTACTTCCTCCACCTGCATTGATGAAACTTTGCAGGGGCATTATTTCTGCTGCGGTTAACAAGGGAGGGGGATTGTTGAAAGAAGTGGCTAATTGTTGGGCAAAACTGGTTTCTGCAGCAGAATATTTTATGCCTCCGGTAAGTTCTAGATTTTGCTGCATCATTTTTGCCAGAGAAGTATTGATTAATAAATCGTGTGTGCCCCCAATTATTTCATAATCCATTTTTGTTTCTGTGCCTTTGGCAGCGCCCTCAGCTGTTTTTACCAGTCTTTCGAAAATCGATTGTACCATTTCTCGTTTGGGATGGCGCACATAGTAAAATACTTCAGCAAAATCGGGCACCACATTGGGTGCTTTTCCGCCCTGGGTAATCACATAATGTATGCGGGTTTCTTGCGGAATATGTTCCCGCATCATATTTACCATATAATCCATAGCTTCTACTCCATCTAAAGCGGAGCGACCTTTTTCGGGTGCCATGGATGCGTGGGAGGAAATACCATAAAACCGAAACTTGGCTGAAGTATTCGCCAATGCGCTCGTCATGGTTACCAGATTTTTATCTTTCGGATGCCAGTGAATCGCTACATCTACATCTTTAAAAAATCCTTCCCTTACTAAATATACTTTTCCACTTCCGCCTTCTTCTGCCGGACAACCATATAACCGTAACGTTCCTTTGAGTTGCCCTGATGCCATCCATTGTTTTAACGAAATGGCAGCTGCTATTGAAGCGGTACCAAATAAATTATGTCCGCAACCATGTCCTGCATCCTGCCCCTGAATCGTTTTCTTTTCAGGCACTGCTTGTTGCGACAAACCCGGAAGGGCATCATACTCTGCGAGTATGGCTATAACCGGAGAGCCCGATCCATACGTGGCAATAAAAGCGGTGGGCATACCTGCCTGGCCATTGGTTACCTGAAAGCCTTCTTTGCGTAGGGTTTCTTGTAATAAAGTACTGCTTTTATTTTCTTTGTAACCCACTTCGGCAAACTCCCAAATATTTCGAGCAATGGCTTGGTACTCCCCAAAACGGGTATCTAATTGCTGAAGCGTGGCTGCTTTTAAGGATGCATTGTTTTGCGCATGCACTGGCATAAATCCAAGCAGGGTAGCTGCAAGGCAGCAGGTGGTAATAAATTTAGATAACATGGGAAGATAAAAAAAGGTTACACAAATAAATCTTTATACAAGGTAGCACCCGGCACTACCGAATATTTTTCCAGATCAGTAATGCCGGCTGTGGCCAACACATCCTCATCTACAAAAGTATTTCCGGTGCAGGTAGCCGCTGGCTGACTTAAAATATAATGGGCCGCATCGGCAATAATATCCGGGGTGCGACTCATGTTAGCCAGCATTTGTCCGCCCAGCAAATTCCGCACGGCAGCTGTATCAATAGTAGTGCGGGGCCAAAGTGCATTGGATGCAATACCGGCTCCTTTAAATTCTTCCGCCCAACCCAACGCCATCATACTCATGCTGTATTTGGTAATGGTATAGGCAATATGCCCACCTAGCCATTTGGGATTCATATTAATGGGAGGTGATAATGTAAGGATATGCGCATTGGTGCCCTTCATTAAATAAGGTAATGCGTGTTTTACCACCAGAAATGTTCCCCGCACATTGATGCTTTGCATCAGATCGAATCGCTTGCTTTCGGTTTTATCGGTGGGGGTAAGCTGAATGGCAGATGCATTATTAATAATCCCATCTATTCCGCCAAAATGTTCAGCTGCTTTTTGCATGGCTGCTTGAATCTGATCTTCAAAGCGAATATCCAGTTGAATGGGTAATGCTTTTCCACCCGCTTCTTCTACTTCGCGCGCAGCACTAAAGATTGTTCCTCCGAGTCTGGGATCTTCTTCTACACTTTTGGCACCAATCACAATATTAGCACCTTCTGTTGCTAGTTTCAGGGCCATTGCTTTTCCAATACCTCTGCTGGCGCCTGTGATAAAGAAAGTTCGGTTTTTGAATAACATATAGTAAAATTAAAGGGTTTGCAATTCGGTACTAGGCTGAAATAAAATCAGCCCTATGAAATTAAATTAGTTTTAGCAGGCCTACCAATTTATTTTAGAAAGTATAGTGAACCGAGTGCAAAAATTGCAGGATGTATTTTTCTGCTTCCGCACAGGCATCCGACAGATCTCGGTTAACAATGGTTTGATGAAAATTTTCTTTGAAAGAGATTTCATACGCCGCTTTATTCAAACGGGTAGTTAAATTTTCCGGAGTTTCTGTTCCACGGGCTTCTAATCGTTTTTTCAGTTCATCTAATCCCGGAGGTTCAATAAATAGGGAAAAGCATTGTTTGGGATATTGTTCTAGTAGGCGGAGTGCCCCTTTTACATCTATATCCAGCACGGGAACTTTGTTTTGCTGCCAAATCCGGCTCATTTCGGCGTGCAGGGTGCCATAGTATTTTCCTTCATAAACCATTTCCCATTCTATAAATTCGTGGTTGGCAATTTTTTCTTTAAACGAGGCTTCGCTGATAAAATAGTAATCAACTCCTTCTTTTTCATTTCCCCGGGGCGAACGGGTAGCTGCTGATACTGAAAAACACAAAAAGGGGTATTGCTGCAGCAGATAGCGCGTGATAGATGTTTTGCCAGCACCGGAAGGGGCAGTAATAATAATAATGGGTTGAACAGGATTGCCCATGAATGGCGTTTCGGCAAAGAAACAATGATTTTGCGGATTTGCGGGCTAAATTCCTACAGTTTTAAAGGACGGGTTTATTTTTTCCAGCTAATTTTTTCTAACAGCGGAATTTTTCTAATGCCTTCTGCAGGCCGCGTATCTGAATATCCAAAATGAAGTAAGGCAACTATTTCATCGGCTTCCGTTAAACCCAACAGGGGTTTCATTGCAGGTTGATGCGTCATACCCCCGGTACTCCAAAGGGCTTGGATGCCCAAAGCTTCGGCACCCAACAACATATTTTGAATGGCCGCCGCCGTGGCAGCATATTCCTCTAGCATAGGGATGCCAGTAGGCTGGGTTCTTTTCATTACTACTGCAATAATATGCGAAACTGAAGTGTACTGGTTCAGCAGATTGTTGAATTTGGCCGGATTAAACGATTCAAGCAAGGTATTTTCTTGATACAAAGTGGCATGCTGCAAACAGAAATCTTGCAATGCGGCTCCCCCATAAACAAAAAATCGCCAAGGTTCGGTTCTGCCATGATTGGGTGCCCAGTTGGCCAATTCCAGTAGGGCAGTTATA